>NZ_JABWMG010000015.1:0-100535 GCF_013366455.1 Salinivibrio sp. EAGSL
CAGGGGATTGAAAATCCCCGTGTCGGTGGTTCGATTCCGCCTCCGGGCACCATATTTTAGAAATAGCCCTACTCTCTCGAGTGGGGCTTTTTTTATACGTACACCGACACCCGTGCCGGTGACCTTGCAGGCCGCACCTTGCAGGCCGCGATCTATTCCGCCTCCGGGCACCATATTAGAAATAGCCCTACTCTCTCGAGTGGGGCTTTTTTTATGCTAATCTATGTGCTAATTCTTTCTTCTCATGATTTCTCATCTCATGGAACGAGTGCCGTATCCACATGTCAGCTAGCATCAAACTGTCTACAGACAGACTTCAAGCCGGTCTTTATATCAAACTCCCCTTAAAATGGCGTGAGCACCCTTTTATGCTCAACCGCTTTCAAATCGAGAGTGACGCCCAAGCTAAGCTGATACGCTCTCTACCCACGAGCTTTGTTTATTACTATCCAGATAAAAGTACCGCCGTGCCCTTGCCTGCGCTGGCAGAAAAAAAAGAAAATCCAGATGAAATTGACCCAAACGCGGTCAGCCGAGACAAAGAGGCAATGGAGCGAGAAAAACAACAGCGCATAGAAGAACAGCGTCGCTTTCATGCTCGGATCCAAAAAGTACAGAAACACTATCAGCGTTCAATGGCACAACTACGTGCTATCAATATGAAAGCCTCAAACCGCCCTCAGGCAGCCAACGAGGATGTTCGTATGCTGGTTGATAGCATGATGCTATTTGGCAGTGAATCGAATGTCACCTTGCATCTGATGGATGATCCGACATTGGCGGAAGATATGTATGCGCACTCGCTAAACGTTGCCGTCTTAGCTTTAATGGTGGCACGCAGTCATGGCTATAACAACGATCAGATTCGCTCCCTCATGACAGGCGCGATATTGCATGACATTGGGACCAAAAAAGTCCCCTCTGCGATTGTCCGTAAAAAAGAGCGTTTAACCGACCCTGAAATGAACTACTACCGTCAGCACGTGAACTATGGCGCGGAATTAGTAGCAGACATGGACGAATGCACGCCCGAAGTCGAGGCTATCATTGCTCAACATCATGAATTTGCCGATGGTAGTGGGTTTCCAAAAGGTCTGAATGGTGATGAGATTGAGGAGCCTGCGCAGATTGTTGGCATGGTTAACTTTTTCGATCGCTTATGCCGCCCACAGTTTGGTGCGCCAGCTCGTATGCCCTTTGCGGCTTTGTCTCACTTGTTTAAAGAGAATAAAGCGAAGTTTAACCCGCGTCTGCTAGCGTTATTCGTCAAGATGATGGGCGTCTACCCACCCGGTACAGTGGTTAAACTCTCTAATGAGGAAGTCGGTATTATTATTTCGGTTAACAGCACCGCACTGCTCAAACCAAATGTGATGATTTATGATCCCGACATTCCGTCGGATCAAGCGACCATTATTGACATGCGTGATAGTGAACTAGAGATAGACACGGCCGTGCCTATCTCTAAACTCCCTGAGGAGGTGAAAGCGTACTTAAAACCAAGGACACGTATTTCGTACTTTATGGATGCAGACAGTTAGTGATTCGCGGTCTCTGTCTTGTCCGCTTTTTCCGTCGCACGCTGTAAATCGACCATGAAGTTATCAATCAAGCGTGTGGTACCGAGGTAGGCCGCCACCAAAATAACCGCTTGGCGGCTATTATCAGTGATCGTCCCTAGCGAGTCAGAATCGCGGATGTAGAACTCGTCGGGCTGAAGACCCGCAGCACGCAGCTGATCGTGCGCATCCTCAATCAGATCATCCAGATCACGCCGTCCATTACGCATTTGCGCACTCATCCAACGCATCGTTTTTGCGAGCACAGGGGCACGCTGGCGCTCATCCACGGTTAAATTGTTATTGCGAGAGCTCATGGCTAAGCCATCGCTTTCACGCACGGTTGGCACACCAATAATATCAATCGGCATCGCCATATCTGTAACCATTTTGCGGATGACAGCAAGCTGCTGGAAATCTTTTTCCCCAAAACACGCTACATTAGGCTGCACGAGGTTGAATAACTTAGTCACCACGGTCGCGACACCACGAAAATGGCCCGGACGAGACGCGCCCTCTAGCATGGATGAGAGTTTTGGTACCTCAACCGCTGTATGTGCCTCAAGGCCGTGAGGATAGAGGGTATCCGCGCTTGGCGTAAAGACAAGATCGACGCCTTCTTCACGCAACTTGGTTAAGTCATCATCCAAGGTGCGCGGGTAGTTAGCCAGATCGTCAGCGCGATCAAATTGCATGGGATTAACAAATATACTAACCACCACCACATCTCCCTGCTCTCGGGCTTTGCGGACTAAGGTTAAGTGGCCTTGATGTAAGTTTCCCATGGTGGGCACAAACGCAATACGCTTGGCCGCTTTTTGCCACTGGCCGACGTGATCGCGCAGTGGCGCAACCTCAGAAATTATCTGCATACTCGGTCTCTCTATTTAAACGTGTGGGCGGGACCGGGAAATTCGCCGCTCGCCACTTCTTGCACGTACTTGGCCACCGCTTCGCGGGCATCACCTGTTTCTGCCAAATAGTTTTTCGAGAATTTGGGCATATAGTTAGCCGATACGCCAAGCATATCGTGCATGACCAAAATCTGACCATCGGTGTCACTGCCGGCTCCAATACCGATGACAGGTACCGAGACGGTGTCGGTAATCCGCTTGGCGAGTGACGCTGGTACGCACTCAAGTAGGATGATTTGTGCACCTGCCTGCTCTAGTGCAACGGCGTCGGCCACCATCTGTTCGGCTTTTTCATCGTCACGCCCTTGCACGCGAAAGCCGCCGAAGATATTCACCGATTGCGGTGTCAGGCCCAGGTGCGCGCAAACCGGCACCGCACGTTCAGTCAACATTTTTACGGTTGGTGCTAACCAGGCACCGCCCTCAATTTTGACCATGTTGGCGCCCGCTTTCATCAATTCAGCGGCATTCGTACACGCCTGCTCGGGGGTTGTACAGCTCATAAATGGCATATCGGCCATTAACAAGCTATTCGGGCTGCCTGCACGCACGCAACGCGTATGATAGGCCAAATCGGCAACGGATACGGATAAGGTATCGCTTTTCCCTTGTAGCACCATACCTAAGGAGTCGCCCACCAGCAAAACAGGGACATCCTGTTGCTCGAACAGCTGAGCAAAGCTCGCATCATAGGCGGTAAGGGATGCAAACTTTTGTCCTTGTTGCTTCCATGTGATCAGATCAGTAATTGTGATTTTTTTCATTGTGTCTCCCAAAGCCTGAAACTGGGGCCCACCGATTAAGCGTGATCGCAGATACGGGTTAAACCGTTACGATCCACGCGCGTCAGGCACGCGGCGAGCGTACTGCCATCCGGCAAGCACAAGTCGGGGGCGATGTCGGCAAGTGGATAAAGCACGAACTCACGTACTTTCATGCCGTAATGTGGCACCGTCAGTCGTGGATGCTCGATAACACGGTCACCATAAAGCAAAATGTCGAGATCTAAGGTTCTTGGGCCCCAACGTTCTGCTTTGCGTTCCCTGCCATAATCAAGCTCAATCGCTTGCGTGGCATCCAATAGTGTCAGAGGGTCAAGGTAGGTGTCCAGCGCAGCCACTGCATTGACATAATCAGGCTGATCCGCTGGCCCCATTGGCCGACTGGTATAAAGAGAAGACACGGCCACCCAAGAACTTTGCGGCAGTGTTTTTAGTGCCGCAATCGCCTGTTGTGCTTTTTTTATCGGCTCACCTAGGTTGCTGCCAATCGCTATATACACTCGGTTCATGCGTCTGAGTTCGACTGCGGTTTGCGCCGACGCGGCGGCCCTTTACGACGGCGTGATTTAGGAGAGCGCGTGTTGCTAACCTTATTGATCGCACGCACCATTTTTTGACGCCCACCCTGATCGGCGCGTTGAAAGTCTCGCCACCACGCACACAATGCTTCCGTGTCATCACCTTCTACCGCACCGCGCATTTCTAGCAAATCAAACGCCGCGCGGAATTTTTTCTCTTCCAACGTTTTGAATGCGCGCGCTCCCGTACGACGGGTCATGCGCATTTGTAATTGCCAGACTTCTCGCACCATCGCGGTAAAACGGCGAGGGATGGCAACGGTTTTTACTTGTTCGTCAACAATATCACTCGCCGCTACCATAAAAGCATCGTAGTAACTTAAACCACTTTCAAACGCCATTTCTTCAGCACGTGTCACCAAGGGATACCAAAGCATCGCCGCAAATAAGAAAGCGGGATTGATGCGCTGATCGTTAGCAACGCGTTTATCCGTTGAACGTAACACCTGCTCAAGCATTTGTTCAGTTTGACTGGTTTGCGCTTCAGTAAAGTGGGCCGCGACCGCAGGGAAAAGCTGCTGAAATAAGTTGTACTCACGCAGCATTTGGTAGGTTGCAAGCCCCTGCCCCGCTTGCAGCAGCTTTAAGCTTTCTTCAAACATACGTGCCGCGGGAATGTCTTGTAATAAGGGCGCCAACTCAACCATCGGTGCCGCGGTTGCATCATTAATGGTCATGTCCAGCTTCACCGCAAAACGCACGGCTCGAAGCATACGTACCGGATCTTCTCGATAGCGCGTTTCTGGGTCCCCGATCAGGCGAACAATGCGATTGTTTAGATCGTCCAGTCCACCGGCATAATCACGAATAGAGAAGTCAGCAATGTTGTAATACAGTCCATTAATGGTGAAGTCGCGGCGCTGCGCATCTTCATCAATGGTGCCGTAGACATTATCGCGCAGCAGCATACCGTCTTCAGAACGTGCTGTTTGCTTGTCTTTTTTGTCTGGCTCGCTTTTACCGTGATGACCTCGAAAGGTTGCCACTTCAATCACATCTCGTCCAAACAAAATATGGGCAAGGCGAAAACGGCGGCCAATCAGACGACAATTACGGAATAACTTTCGCACCTCATCCGGTGTGGCATTGGTGGCGATATCAAAGTCTTTGGGTTCGCGATCCAATAGCAGATCGCGCACCCCTCCGCCAACGAGGTACGCTTCATAGCCCGCTTTATGCAGGCGATAGAGCACTTTCAGCGCATTTTCGCTGATACCTTTGCGCGAAATGCCGTGTGCTTTGCGGGGGATAACTTCCAACTTAAGATCCTCAATTGCTCGTGTTTTACCATCACGATTCAGAACCTTACGGCAAAAGCTGGTCACTCGATTAAAGATAGCTCACCTCATATTTGATTGTTCGGGCCATGAAACAGCGGCATATAATATATCAGGGTGGGCCATTTTAGAATGCTGTCGTCACTTCCGTTTGTTTGGGTAAGTGCGTCAACGACCACGTATTGACCGCAAGATTTAGTAATTCAGTAGGCGTTGCCACCTTTTCCTCTGCGACTGCGTGTAAACCAAGAAACCGCATCGCTGCACGTAACGCAGGCAGCGGGGCTTGATTATCAATAGCTGGCGCACGATTTTGTTTCGATAGTTTTTGCCCCTCCGCATTTAATGCCAACGGGAGGTGCAGGTAGTACGGCAGTCGCGCGCCTAACAGACGATATAATCCAATATGGCGTCCCGTTGGAACAATTAAATCCGCCCCTCGGACAATGTCTGTGACCCCTTGGTCAATATCGTCTAACACGACGGCAAGATTATACGCATAGAGCCCATCTCGGCGCTTAATGATAAAGTCTTCGTTAGCCAATTGCTGATCAAGAGGCAACGAACCATGCAGTCGATCGTTAAACGCTAACACTTCAACCGGACTTTTTAGCCTCACCGCAGCGTGTTCAGCCGCTTTGTTTTTATCTCGGCACCAACCTGGATAGACGCCACCTGCCTGTTTAATTTGACGCCGTGTACACGTGCAATAATACGCGCGCCCTGACGCGAGCCAAGCATCAATTTGCGCCTGATAGTCACCTAGATGCTGGCTTTGATAACGAACCGCACCATCCCAATATAGGCCGTACGCCTCAAGCGTGCGCAGAATCTCACTGGCCGCGCCCGGCTTTTCTCGTGGCGGATCGATATCTTCAATCCGTACCAGCCATCGGCCATGATGGGCACGAGCATCTAAATAAGAGCCCAGCGCAGCCACCAATGAGCCAAAGTGTAAAGGTCCTGATGGCGACGGCGCAAAACGACCGATATAAGCAGCGTGCGATGTCATGATAAACGAATGAACTCGGGTCTCAGCGCCATGGGCGGATAATGAATAGCGCAAATTGTACGGGGATCTTGCATGAACACAAGCGTCTACAAACACAAAAAGGGAGCCGAAGCTCCCTTTTGTTTTATGGGGTGATTACTATTTTGTGGGATGATAGCCGCCCGCGATATTTTTGCGCGCGACTCCCTCAGTGATGATTATCCCGCCATTTGCTTTTCTTTCAGCTCAGCGAGTGTTTTACAATCAATACATAGCTCGGCGGTTGGACGCGCTTCTAAGCGACGAACGCCAATCTCGATGCCACATGAGTCGCAAAAGCCAAAATCATCGTCTTCGATACGCTGGAGTGTCTTATCAATTTTCTTGATCAGCTTACGCTCACGATCTCGGTTACGTAACTCTAGGTTAAATTCCTCTTCCTGCGCTGCACGATCGACAGGATCGGGGAAATTTGCCGCCTCATCTTTCATATGATTCATGGTGCGGTCGACTTCTTCCCTGAGCTGATTACGCCATGCATTGAGGATTTTACGGAAATGCTCGAGCTGTGGCTCGCCCATATATTCCTCTCCAGGTTTCTCCTGGTATGGCTCTAATCCAGCTAAGGCCAGGATGCCCAGCGATTTCTTTTCTTTGCTTTCTGGCATTCAGCTTCTCCTAAAAAACCTTGACATGACACGTGTCTGTCAAATGAGGGCGCTATCTATAGCAGAAAGCCTTTAGGGTGGCAATCTTTGATTTACGCCCCGCAACGCCCAATGTGAACATGCTTACACTTTTGTTGTGTGAGCAACAAAAGGTACGGAATTAACCAGATTTAGCTCACTCGCTGACACCTGAGCTTGATAGCAAATGACTTCAACCCCCGAGGCCAGCGCATGATTGAGCAGCTGGTTATAATCCGGGTCGATATGGGGGGCTCCTGTGACTTTTTCAATCCCCGAGTGCAAAACAACAAACAATAAAACCGCGCGGTGTCCTTGTTCGACCATCGCAATAAGCTCACGGAGGTGTTTTTGTCCTCGCGTCGATACAGCATCAGGGAATGCGCCCCAACCATCACCCTCTAATAAAGTGACACTCTTCACTTCTATATAGCAGTCGGATTTGTCATCGTCACGTAACAGCAAATCAATACGGCTATTTTCGCTGCCATAGCGTACTTCTGTCTGTAATTGTGCATAACCGGCTAGTTCAGGAATACGGTCAGCTTGCACCGCTTCAACGGCCAAGGTATTGGCACGCGTGGTGTTCACGCAAATCCAATCTCCCTGCTGAGTATGATTGAGCTCCCAACTGTGTGGATACTTACGCTTCGGATTATTTGACGTCGAGTACCACACAGTATCTCCGGGCGTTGCACACCCGGTCATTGCGCCAGTATTGGCACAATGGATGGTCAGGCGCTCGCCATTGTCTAAGGTCACATCGGTCAAAAACCGTTTATAACGACGTACTAAGGTTGCCGACGCTAGTGGTGGGGAAAACTGCATCTGCCGTTCCTGCTGATGATTAACAAAGGCTGAATTGATGCAGGCATTGGTATAACGCCCGCCCCTCATTGTCTCGCGGTATCGATTCATCCGACGCGGAGGAAGACGAAGCATATAAGCCAAAGCGTTGACAGGCAAATATCTGTGTTGGCAAAGGTGGCAGGTGTAAGGCTTGTTGATGCTTAACGCCACGACGCAAGGTAATATGCGGAGTAAACGCATGACTGTCCGCTTTAGCGTGCCAAACAGGCAAGGTTTGTAAGTGATGGGCTAGATCAAACAATTCCGGCGGGGGTTGGTTGAACGTCACACACGCAATTTTCGGCTGCTCCCATACTTCAACATCTGAGGTAGTGAGAGAAAACGCAGGCAGAGCCAGGTTACTTGCCGCGGTTTGGAGCGCAGGGAGCTTAGTATCAGGGACCTCACCCAAAAACGCCAAGGTGAGATGTAAGTTCTGATCGGGCACCGCGCGCGCCTCACCACAAAGATGATGGTTGTAGCGAACAAGTTGCTCCCGAGCGGCTTGATTGGTTTTCTCGTCCAAACCTAATGCGAAAAATAGTCGCATGGGCTCTCCTTTTACACTCAGTCCGTTAAAATAGCGGCTTTGATTCTGACACAAAGGGCAAATTCTTGTCTCAGCTTCCGATTGATACCGTGATTCCTGACCTTATCGCCGGGCTATCAACGCATCCACAGATCATCGTCTCCGCGCCACCGGGGGCCGGGAAGTCAACACGCTTGCCACTCGCGCTGCTTGAGCAGACAACGCGAGAGGGAAAAATCGTGTTGCTGGAGCCGCGTCGGCTTGCGGCGCGCAATATTGCCCGCTTCCTCGCCCATCATTTGAATGAGCCTATCGGCCAAACGGTCGGGTTAAGAATGCGTGGCGAGACAAAAGTCAGTGCTAACACACGATTAGAAGTCGTGACCGAGGGGGTGATGACCCGCTTACTGCAAACTGACCCCATGCTCGACGGTGTGAACCTGATTTTATTCGACGAGTTTCACGAACGCAGTTTACATGCTGATCTTGCCCTCGCATTAAGCTTAGATTGCCAAGCAGGATTACGTGACGATCTGCGCTTGGTCGTCATGTCCGCCACCTTAGATAATCAAGCCTTATGTCAGTATTTGCCCAACGCACTCACACTCGCCACTGAGGGGCGCAGTTTCCCGATTCATTATCAATATCACCCGCTTTCACGGCACACATCGTGGGCAAGTGCTGTTGCCAGTGCGAGCTTGGATTTTATGGCTCAGCACAGCGGCTCGGCACTGCTTTTTCTTCCCGGTATGAGCGCAATTCGACAGGTTCATGAGGCCATTAAAGGGCGCCTTGCTAATGACATGGATCTCCACTTACTCCACGGCAGCCTTGATATTTCAGCCCAGCAAGCGGCTATTTATCCCGCACCGGCTGGCATGCGCAAGTTAGTACTCACCACCAACATTGCTGAGACCAGCTTAACCATTGAAGGGATCCAGCTGGTGATTGATGCGGGGCTTGAGCGCATGATCATGCATCAAGCGCAAACAGGTCTTGATAAGCTGGTGACAAGACAAGTCACGCGCAGTGCTGCGATCCAACGAGCGGGCCGCGCAGGTCGCCTCGCACATGGACACTGCTTACGGCTTTATAGTGAAGAGCAATTTCAGCGCTTACCAGTTGCACCGACTGCACCTATTTTGCGTGAAGATTTAACCGATCTTGCCCTCAATGTGATCCAGTGGGGCTGCGACGTCAAAGATTTACATTGGCTTGACGTACCGCCCACCAAACATTGGCAAGCCGCCTGTCTAAGACTGACACAATTAGGGCTGATTGATGCACGCCACGGATTAACCACCTTGGGGCAACGCGCAAGCCACTTGGCAGCCAGCCCTCGTACTGCCGCCATGTTGGCACGCGTTGAAAAAGCCGATACCTCGACGCTATCCACCGCGTGCTGGCTGGCGGCGTGGGCCGAAAAACCCATGACCTCGCGGGCCTCACTGGCACTTATCGACCAATTGCGCGTAGCGATGTCCTACAAAGACTATCAGCACCGCGCACAGTCACTAGCCCGTAGTGTTGGCATTGCCTTGCAACCTCAGTTCGATGATACCCTGCTGCCGCTACTGGCCGCTAACATTTGGCCAGATAGAATCGCACTGGCACGCGGAAAATCGGGCCGCTTTATGATGGCCAATGGCCACGGCGTCATCTTGGACAGCCAAGACCCACTCAGCCGCGCCGACGCCATCGTCATCTGTGATGTAATGGCCGGTGATCAGGGGGACAGTCGGGCCTATAGTGCGATTGCTATCTCACTGACTGCGCTTCAAGATGCGCGTCCCGATTTATTTAGCCATCGCGATGTGGTCGCATGGGATGATAAACGTGGCACGCTGAAAGCAGAAAAGCAGCAATGTTTGGGCGAATTAGTCCTCGCTTGCGAACCGCTCGACACGCTGAGTGCCGAGCAGCAAACGCAAGGGCTATTGGATGCCGTTCGCCAAAAAGGCATTGATGCATTGAATTGGCAAAGCGCCAGCCAGTCCTTGCTGACGCGTGCACGCTGCGCCCAAGCATGGGGATTGGATATTGCGCTGCCGTCACTCAGCGATGCAGACTTACTCGCTTCGCTCGATACCTGGCTGGCCCCTTTTATTCATGACATGTCACGCTGGCAAGCGCTCCAGCAATTGGATCTCAAACCCGTGTTGGAAGCCTGGTTCGGCTTTGCGGTGACCAAGCAATTAAATGCGGCACTGCCCACACATATAACAGTGCCAACCGGGTCGCGTTATCCACTGCGTTATACCCCGGACAGTGCACCGGTACTGGCCGTGAAAATGCAAGAAATGTATGGACAGGCACAAACTCCAATGCTCGCCAACGGCCACGTTGCCGTGCAAGTTGAGCTGCTCTCACCCGCCGGACGTCCATTACAAATTACCCAAGATCTCGCCGGCTTTTGGCAAGGGAGTTATAAAGAGGTGCAAAAGGAAATGAAAGGGCGCTACCCTAAGCACCTTTGGCCAGATGATCCGGCTAACCATGCGCCAACTCGTCAAACCAAACGCCGTTTTAACCAGAGTTAATCGATTGTATGGCCGATAAAAAAACACGTTCACACGCGAGCAATAAAAAACGTTCATCACCGAAGCGTCAGCCGAACAAAGCCGCCGCTAAACCGAGCTGGAGCAAACGCTTGTTAAGCTTCGGATTGAAGTGCAGCCTGGTGGGGATCGCTGCCGTTGTCATGCTCGGTATTTATCTGGATGGTAAGATACAAGACCGTTTTAGTAGCGGCCAAATTTGGCAGCTTCCGGGCGTGGTATATGGCCGAGTGATTAACCTCTCACCAGGTAGCGATGTATCACTCCTTCAACTGCGTCAGCAATTGGATGCACTGAATTACCAAAAAGTACGCACGCCGAAGCGCCCTGGTGAGTATTCGGCCTCACAAACACGGCTTGAAATCATTCGTCGTCCGTTTGATTTTGAAGATGGCCCGGCGCCCGCACGACATGCGATGCTGAGCTTTGGCGATAATCAAGTCAACCAGATTACTGACGTTAACGCTAACCAATCGCTAGGGCTTTTACGCATCGAGCCGAAATTACTGGGCATGATGGAGTCTGGCATCAATGAGCAACGCCTATTTTTACCCCGAGAGCGTTTCCCAGAGTTTTTAGTCGAGGCGTTACTCACCACAGAAGATCGAGATTTTTATCACCATGAAGGCGTTTCACCCACGGGGATCTTACGCGCACTCGTGGCTAACATTCGCGCCGGTCGTACCGTACAAGGCGGCTCTACCTTAACGCAACAGCTGGCTAAAAACCTCTTTCTCACCCGCGATCGCACCTTGTGGCGAAAAGCGCAAGAAGCCTACATGGCATTGATCCTCGATTTTCGCTACAGCAAGGATAAACTGTTAGAAGCCTACTTTAACGAAGTCTATCTGGGACAAAATCGCGGCGAACCCGTACATGGTTTTCCGTTAGGCGCGCGACTCTATTTTGGACGTCCAATTAGCGAGTTACGGGTAGACCAACTGGCGCTGCTCGTGGGGATGGTAAAAGGGCCTTCCTACTACAACCCGTTCCGCCACCCTGAACGCGCGAAAAGTCGTCGCGATCTGGTGCTACGACTGATGCTAGAGCAAAATCGACTGTCAAGCGCCGATTACCAAGCGGCAGCCAGCCGTCCGCTTGATATTCAAAAAACGCCTACCCTATCGCGTCCTCAACCGGCTTACTTTGATCAACTCAAAGAAGAAATCCGTCATAAAGTCGGTGATAAATATGCCGCTGGCGCTGGGTTACGTATTTTCACCACCCTTGATCCTGTGTCACAGCAAGCGATTGAGCGTGCGGTGACCGAGAAGGTGAAGGCGCTTAAACATCGCGCAGGAAATCAACTAGAAGCCGCCGCCGTGATCGCAGACAGACGAAGTGGCGAGGTCCGTGCCATGGTGGGTGGCGCTCGCCCGGGCTTTGCAGGCTTTAACCGTGCCTTAAATGCGAAACGCGCTATCGGTTCACTCGCCAAACCTGCGGTTTATTTGACTGCATTAAATCAGCCTGAACGCTTTCAGCTCACCAGTAATATTGACGATAAGCCCATTCGTTTAGAAGGCAGTCAAGGGAGCAGTTGGCAACCTCGCAACTATGATCGCCAATACCGCGGCACCGTGTCGTTACTGACCGCCTTGGCAAAATCCTATAACGTGCCAACGGTCAACCTCGGCATGCAACTGGGGTTAGAAAGTGTGGTTAACACCTTTGGTCAATTGGGGGCAAAAACTGACACCATTCCACGCGTTCCCTCTCTGCTTCTGGGGGCATTTAGCATGAGTCCATTTGAGGTCACTCAAGTCTACCAAACACTGGGCAATGCAGGGCAAAGGGCCCCATTAACGGCTCTGAGGGCCGTTACTACCAAAGAAGGTCAAGGTTTGTATCAAAACTGGCCCAAAGCGGAACGTGTTGTGCCTGAGCAAGCCGGTTGGCTGACCTTGTATGCGATGAAGCAGGTGGTGAAACAGGGAACTGGGCGTTTCTTACAGCAACGTCATCGCCATGCAGCACTCGCAGGCAAAACGGGGACAACAGATGATAACCGTGATAGCTGGTTCGTCGGTATCGACGACAAAGAAGTTACCACGGTGTGGTTGGGCCGCGATGATAATCAATCGACAGGGCTCACCGGGGCCTCTGGTGCTTTACGTGTTTATGATGATTATTTAAACCGTCGAGGCGCGACACCCTTGGCACTCCCTTGGCCTGCCGACATCACCACCGTGGCGGTCAGCCAACAAGGTAGCCAATACGCGCTAAATTGTCGCGGTGAGACGTCGCTCCCCGTATGGGACATAAATGGCCAGTTTGCCAAGCGATGTCGCCAGCCGGATCCCGTCGGTTGGCTTAAAGGTTTATTTAATTGACACCTTGTCCACTCGATACGCGTTTGTATACCAAACAGCGAGCAAAAAAACGCCCCAGCCATACTGACTGGGGCGGTGTGGTATTTAGCTACGCAAGCCGGTGCCTTTAGAAATCAAGCGCCAAGCCAGCGCGTATAAGCCGATAATAAACAGTAACAGCACCCCAAATGATGTCATGATCCCCACATCGGATACCCCTAAAAAGCCATAGCGAAACGCGTTAACCATATACACGATAGGGTTCAGCTTAGACACCCCTTGCCAAAACTCAGGCAACAGCGACAGCGAATAAAACACGCCACCGAGATACGTTAGCGGGGTCAGTATAAAGGTCGGGATCAGGCTGATATCGTCAAACGTTTTGGCAAAAATGGCGTTAATCAGGCCACCTAACGCAAACACGGCAGAGGTCAGCGTCACCGTGGTGACCACGATAAATGGATGCGCGATTTGCAAATCCACGAAGAACAAGGACGTCATCGTCACTAAAGCCCCCACCGCTAAGCCACGGCACATGCCTCCGCCAATATAACCGGCAATAATCACATAGTTAGGGATAGGCGCGACTAACAGCTCCTCGATATTATGCTGAAACTTGGCACTAAAAAAAGAAGACGCCACATTGGAGTAGGAGTTAGTGATCACTGACATCATGATTAAGCCAGGAACGATATACTCCATGTAACTGAAGCCTTCCATCTGGCCGATACGCGACCCAATCAAATTACCGAAAATGACAAAGTACAAGCTCATGGTAATCGCGGGCGGGACCAAGGTTTGCACCCAGATCCGAGTAAAACGCGCCACTTCTTTGTGAATGAGGGTACGAAATGCAATCCAATACAAGGCATTCATGCGTGCTCCTCCCCATTTTTCTGAATTAAGGTGACAAACAACTCTTCTAAACGGTTGGCCTTATTACGCATGGATAATACTTGCACTCCCTGTTGTGACAACTGCTCAAAGACCGGGGTTAATCCCATTGACTTGCTGACTTCCACCTCCAAGGTATTGGTGTCAGTGGTCTGCCAGTTCACGCCCTCAAGCGCATTGAGCTGATGCCCAGGTTGGAGGTCGAGAATAAAGGTCTCAGCATCTAACTTCGATAACAACGCCTTCATCGAGGTATCTTCGACCAGCTGCCCCCGATTGATAATGCCAATATTACGGCACAGGGTTTCGGCTTCTTCCAGATAATGGGTGGTGAGAATAATGGTGATCCCTTGACGATTAATCTGGCTTAAAAAGTCCCACATAGAACGGCGCAGCTCAATATCGACGCCTGCGGTTGGCTCGTCCAGAATCAGCAAACGCGGCTCGTGCATCAAGGCACGGGCTATCATCAACCGCCGTTTCATTCCACCCGATAAATTACGCGCGGGCTCATGGCGCTTGTCCCACAAATCCAGTTGTGAGAGATATTTCTTCGCACGCTCTTTGGCTTGCGCTCGCGGCACCCCATAGTAGCCAGCTTGGTTCACCACAATCTGCTGCACTTTCTCAAACTGATTAAAGTTGAACTCTTGTGGCACCAGACCAATTTGCTTTTTCGCCTCCACCTTTTGGGTGTCTAAGTCATAGCCAAAAATACTGACCTGCCCTTGGGTTTTATTGACCAGCGAACTCAGTATGCCAATAGTCGTGGATTTCCCCGCGCCATTTGGCCCGAGTAGCGCATAAAAATCGCCCTCCTCGACCGAGAGCGATACGCCTTTCAATGCCTTCACATTGGACCCGTACGTTTTGACGAGATCCTTGATTTCAATTGCTTTCATAAGCTCCCGTTAAGATAAAATCAGCATCATGCTGTCTGACGCATCAATGTTGCTATGGTAACCGGTATTGGTCTGAGAAACACCGCCACAAAAAAAGGGTTAATCGCACCGAGGGCGGCGATTAACCACGATCCATGCTATCGCGACTTTGCCTTTTGGAAATAAATGCGCGTTGAGAATAAATACGCTTTGGCAGTCGATACGCTTACGCAGGCATGACTTCGACTAATCGATTGGCCGCTTCGAGTGCAGGCTTACGCGAAGCGAAGATGTGCGCGTCACGCACCCAATCGCCAATATGCAGGCGCTGAAGTTGCTCTCGCGTTTCATCATGCGGGCAAAGTAAAAATACCGTGCAATTCGCTTCACGCGCATCTTTGATTGCGTTTTCCAATGCCAGCCCTACCGTCATGTCCAGCATAGGCACATCACTTAAGTCGAGGATCATCACCCGAAACTCACGGATATGAGCGTGCTGACGGGCAATGGCCTTTGAGACACTGAAAATCATCGGGCCAGACAAGTAGAAAAAGAGTACGTGGCCATTACTGGCATCTAAAAGCGAACGCTCTTCATCATTTAACGGCACCTCATCGTCTTCCGCATCACTGATGGCCCGTACCTGTTTTGCCTGCTCGCGACTTAATCGCTCGATCACCAGTAAGTTAGCAATAAAGACACCCAGGCCCACCGCGACAATCAGATCAACAAATACAGTCAACGCCATCACACCGTACATGATACCGGTTTGCTGCAAGCTGATTTTGTGCGCGCGATGTAGAAAGCTCCAATCGAGAATATTAAAACCGACATAAAGCGCAATACCGGCTAGCACAGCCATTGGGATCGGCGCCGTTAATGCCCCCGCCACTAACACGACTGCGGCTAAAATAGCGGCACGGAATATCCCCGATAACGGTGAACGCGCCCCGACTTGCACATTGACCACAGTGCCCATGGTAGCACCGGCCCCCGGCAGTGCGCCAAACAGGCCTGCAATCATATTGGCGACGCCCTGGCCGCGCAATTCACGGTCGGAATTATGTTCTTGGCGAGTCAGCGAGTCGGCAATCACTGCGGTCAGTAAGGTGTCTATGCATCCTAACGTCCCCAGCACCAAAGCATCAATGACCATGGTGGTAAAATGCTCTGCGGTGATATGAGGCACTACTAGCGAGGGTAAACCGGTCGGGATCTCACCAATACGGCGGATGCTCTCGGCATCAAAAAGCAGTACCGACACCAAGGTAATACTGACTAAGGCGACAAGCTGAGCTGGGATAAAACGACGATATTTGGCCGGAAAGTAAAACAAAATACCCAAGGTGAGCGCACCAAGAAAAACTTCTTTAATATCGGCATTGATCACTAAATCCGGTATCGCTGTCAGGGTGCCTAAGACGCCGCCGGACGGTGCCGCTTGCCCTAATAATGGCGCGAGTTGGAGCAAAATCAAGATCACGCCAATCCCCGACATAAAACCGGACACCACGCTATACGGCATCAAGGTTACGTATTTGCCCAGCCGCAAACTGCCAATCAGCACTTGAAACGCGCCCGCCATCATCACCACAGTAAAGCCCATGGCAAGGCCACCTTCGGGATAACGCGACATCATGGCGGTGAGTACCGCGGTCATAATGACTGTCATCGGCCCCGTGGGCTCTGATATCAGCGTCGAAGAGCCACCAAATAGCGACGCGAACAGCCCCACCAAAATCGCTCCCCATAACCCGGCCTCAGCGCCAGCACCGGAGGCAACACCAAAGGCGAGCGCCAGTGGTAATGAGATAATCGCGGTGGTCACCCCGCCGAATAAATCCCCCTTTAATGACAACTGCGCAAATCGTCCTTTATCAAACACGCACTACCTCGACTGCCGTTAAGATTATGATAGAGCGAACAGTATACGAATTTTCTCGTATTAACCTATCCGAGCAGTGGTTGAAAGCGTCACAGCGTGATCCGCTGGACGCGACCGATGTAAAAAAATGTGAATATTGATCTCAGTATATTTCACACCTCAAGAGTGCGGTATAGTGACGATTGATAACTTTGCCAACAGACTGAGTGAGCATGGCCCAGATAAAAGCGTTATTTGCCAACAATAAAGCCTGGTCAAAAGACATTCGTGATACGGATCCCCAGTTTTTTGCCGACCTAGCGAAAGAGCAGCATCCGGAATATTTGTGGATTGGTTGTGCCGATAGCCGTGTGCCTGCTGAGCGACTAACAGGATTAGACTCTGGCGAGCTGTTTGTGCATCGCAATGTCGCCAACCAAGTGATCCACACGGATTTAAACTGCTTGTCGGTAGTGCAATATGCCGTTGATGTGCTGCAAATCAAGCATATTATTGTCTGTGGTCATTACGGATGTGGCGGGGTGCATGCCGCGATTGAAAATCCCGAGCTGGGTCTTATCAATAATTGGCTATTACATATTCGCGACCTTTACCTTAAGCATAAAAGCTATCTGAGCCAATTGCCGCCCCAAGCGCGTGGTAATCGTTTATGTGAAATCAATGTCGCTGAGCAGGTTTATCATTTAGGCAACTCCACCATTTTACGCGCCGCCTGGGAACGAGGCCAAGATGTCAATATCCATGGCTGGTTTTACGACACTACTGACGGGATCTTACGCGATCTCGGTATGACAGCGAACAGCCGTGAATCGTTAGAGATACACTATCAAGCGGCGATGAGCCATTTGGTCCCCGGCGCCGCCACACATCCTCTCTATGAAAATTGACACAATGCTGACGCTATAATGCTTGTGCGCGGTGGTGAATCGTCGTACAACACGACCATGACTCCGATCACGTCTTCATCCCACGCTACGCATCGCTCTCTGCTCCTCTTGTGGCTGATGGCGAGCCTGATGCTGTTTGCGGTGATCGCTAATGCCGTGGCGAAATCTCATGTTTCACCGTGGCAGCCAAATCAGCAAATTCATGCGCTGCAACACACACCGGCCCTACTGTCGACCGCAAGAGCCAGCGTTGCACTGCCAGCCCCTTTATTGGATGAGGATCCCCAACCGCCACATTTAGCCACCCTTTTTCCTCCCACGCACGTTAGCCTTGCTTGGCACCTCATCGCCTTTTTGTGCGTGCTTGGGGTGTATCTCTCCCGCCAATATCTTGCATTTTCGTTCCCCCGCCTCGGAGGCTGGCGAGAACACAATCTGCAATATCGCTTTATTCATTCGCGTTAATCGTTCGCTTTCCTGAAGGCCTGTGCGCCTTAATCCCCCAGTAGCGACATCGAGTTCACACTCGATGTGAGGTTTGCTGTGCACGATGCACAGCCAAGGAGAAAAAATGAATAAAGCAACTCCCGTTAATCGGTATGCGTTGTGGCACTATGCTGTATTGGTGCTGATGCTAATCGTACTCTCCATGCAGGCATTACCGAGCTTTTTTGGCGATCATCCTGTAGTGAGCGTGTCTCATCACTCTCACCACGCGCTGCAAGGCTGGCTAAACGCCCATCCAGAGGCCGTCAGTGAGGTACGTTATGACTCGCAAGGGAATGTCACCTTAATCACGCCCGATATTAGCCAGCAACAGAACGTACAACAGCAATTAAAAGGCGCCCTAGGTGCCGATGCGGAGATCACTCTCGATTATTTATCCGCAGCGCCCGCGTGGCTATCACGCCTAGGCGCCGAGCCGGTTAAGCTAGGGCTAGATCTGCGCGGTGGCGTCCAATTATTACTGTGGGTCGACACCGACCAAGCACTGACCCATCAAGCAGACGCCTTGCTCCAAAGCCTCAATCTTTGGTTAGACAGTCAGCGCTTGCCGCCGACCGCGAGCCTCAACCAGCAGGATAAAACCACGGTGCAATTGCCGATGTTAAATGCCGCTGATCGTACCAAAGTGAGCGGTTGGTTTACTGAGCATTATCCGCAATGGCGCTTTAGCAGTGCCACCCATCGCTGGCAAATGACAGATACCGAGCGTGAGGCCATGCGTCATCAAGCCGTACGTCAGAATATCGATATTCTGCGCAAGCGTATCGACGCGTTAGGCGTGGCCGAAGCCAGTGTGCAGCGTCAAGGCAAAGACTATATTCGTATCGAACTACCTGGCGTGCATGATCCTAAGCAAGCCAAAAGCGTGATTGGTGCCACCGCCTCACTCGCATTCTATGCCCTCGATCCTACCAGCCCTAAACCACTATACGATGCGCAGCACAATGCCGTCCCGCTCGCGCGCCACGCCATTTTAGGCGGTGAACATATTATTGATGCGCGCACCAGTGTCGATGAGATGCGGCGTCCTCAAGTCGACATTCGCCTGGATAAACAAGGTGGCGAGACCATGCTTGCGTTTACTCGTCGGCACTTGGGCGATCCAATGGCGACCATTTATCGCGAGTACCAAACCAATGCGCAGGGCGATCTGGTGGCTCACGAGCGCGTGATCAACGTAGCGACCATCCAAAGTGCGCTCAGTGATCGCTTTCGGATCACGGGGCTATCGAGCCCAGAAGAAGCGCGTAACCTCTCGATGCTATTGCGTGCCGGCGCATTAACCGCCCCCATTAAAATCGTCGAAGAGCGCGCGATTGGTCCCACCTTAGGTGCTGAGAATATTAAAGCAGGCTTTTCCGCACTGGCTGTCGGCATGATCGGCATGGCTATCTTTATGGTGCTTTGGTATCGCCGTTTTGGCTGGGTGGCGATTGTGTCGCTTACTGCCAACCTCATGATGCAAGTCGGTCTTCTCGCGCTACTGCCCGGTGCTGTGCTGACGTTGCCAGGCATCGCGGGCCTTGTACTCACGGTAGGCATGGCGGTCGATACCAATGTGCTTATCTTTGAGCGTATTCGCGATCGCTTGCGAGCGGGCGCAAGCCTAGCCAATGCCATTGATACCGGCTATCGCGCGGCGTTTAGCACAATTTTTGACGCCAATATCACCACCTTGATTTCTGCGGCCTGTTTGTACGCCGTCGGCTCTGGCCCCTTACAAGGGTTTGCCACCACTCTGATTCTGGGGCTGTGCGCCAGCATGATAACCGGCATTATTGGCACCCGAGCCATCATCAATCCGATTTGGGGGCGTGATCGCCGCCGCGCGGTGACCATTTAAGGAATGAATACCATGAACTTAACCCAAGCCCGCTATACCAGCTTCGCTCTCTCCGCGCTGCTAATGACCATGAGCATCTGGGCGATTACTTATTATGGCCTGAACCTAGGCATCGACTTTACCGGCGGTATCGTGATTGACTTCGCGCTACCAAGCTTGGCTGGCAGTGATAAGCTGATCCCAGCCCTGCACAGTCAGTTTGGCGATCTGGCCACGCTCAAGGCAAGTACCACGCAGGGACAGTGGCAGTTAGTGTTGCCCCACACCTCTCAATGGCAAGATCCTCAGCAGGTGATGGTACAAATCAGTACTGCGTTATCGATGCCAGTGAGTTTGATTCAAGCTGACGTAGTCGGCCCTCAGGTCGGTCAGGTCCTGTTTGAACAAGGTGGCTTAGCCCTGCTAGTTGCCTCGTTGGCGATCATGCTTTATTTGGCGATTCGCTTTGAGTGGCGACTCGCCCTAGCAGCCATAGGCGCGCTGGTACACGATGTCACCCTCACCTTGGGGCTACTCGCCATTCTCGCCGTGCCCATGGATCTCAATGTGATTGCCGGGTTGCTAGCTGTAATCGGTTACTCGCTCAATGACTCGATTGTGATCGGTGACCGGCTGCGCGATGTCCTAAGGGCCAAACCGAACCAATGTGTTTATATCAGCACCAATATTGCGGTCTGCGAGACCTTCTCGCGTACCTTGATCACTGCCGGGACGACGCTGTTTACCATCGGATGCTTGTTGATACTGGGTGGCGATGCGCTATATGGCTTTGCCCTAACGCTGTTTGTGGGGGTGCTCACTGGAACTTGGTCATCGGTCGCCGTCGCATCTTGCCTACAAGAAATACTGGGGCTATCGGCTTCGCATTATCAGCGTGCGCCAGAGCATGAGGGGACGTGCTAACCCACCGAACCCGCTATGTTTCCTACAAAAGTCGCTACAAAAAGTGCCTACAAAAAAACCGAGCAAGCGCTCGGTTTTTTCATTTATCGTAATAACCACCGGCCACTCTGTGATGACAGGCGTTACGCGTCGCTGCGGAGATTAATCCAATGGGATCACTTTACCGATATACGGCAAATGGCGATATTTCTGAGCGTAATCAATCCCAACCCCGACAACAAATTCATCCGGGATGGTAAAGCCAAGCCAATCGACTGTCACATTCACTTCGCGGCGCTCGGGTTTATCGAGCAGGGTACAAATACGTACCGAGTTTGGCTCACGCAGCGATAAGATTTCGCAGACTTTACTGAGCGTGTTGCCAGTATCAATGATGTCTTCAACCAAAAGAATGTCTTTTCCTTTGATGTCATCATCCAAATCTTTAAGAATGCGCACGTCACGCGTGCTTTCCATGCTATTGCCATAGCTTGATGCGGTCATAAAGTCGACCGAATGTGGCAAGTCAATCGCGCGACATAAATCAGCCATAAAGACGAACGAGCCACGCAGCAACCCGACCAAAACAAGGTCGTTTGAGTCTTTATAATGCTCATTGATCTCGGCGCCCAGGGCTTTTACTCGCGCCTGTACGTCCTGTTCTGAAATCATCACTTCAACGGTGTGTTTCATATCTGCCCCGATGGTTTGTCCCCACGATCGCGGGGGTCACTAACAAAGGTGGCATAGTCTAGCACTAAATCGATTGCGGATCCCAGTCACGCCGGTTGTCAGCCATTTGCACCCGCACACTAGTTAACTATCACACTGATTGATAAGAAAAAATAATCCATGCCTGTCTTTTTAATAATGAATGACTTTTTTTGCAGACAAAATTACCGTTTTACGGCCCAGATCAGCTTTACGCCCGTTGTCAGACGATAAATAGCTGGTATAAACTCAATATCGCTAATAAGAAAATTGTTAGCACAAACAATAATTAATTTGTACAAACCAAAAATAAGTTGGCAGGTTTTAGGATGGCTCAATCAAATGAAAGAACAAGGACGCGACTGTCGCCGGAAAGACGTAAAGAGCAGTTATTAACTTGTGGTTTAGATGTTTTTGCGAAACGCGGTATTGGCCGCGCTGGGCACGCGGATATCGCAGACATGGCGGACGTTTCCGTCGCGACCGTCTTTAACTACTTTCCCACGCGCGAAGACCTTGTGGAAGAAATCCTTGCACAAACCGAAAAGCACTTTATTGCGTTGATTAATGAGTGTACCGAGCAAGATCAATCGATGCGCGGCGCATTAAACTGTATCACATCACAGATAATTGATACCGCACTCGCCGATAAAGCGTGGATGAAAGTCTGGTTTGAGTGGAGTACGTCGATTCGCGAGGATATTTGGCCACGTTTTGTCAAAGGCAGTCGAGATGCGGTTGATCAGTTCGAGAACGTATTTAAACGTGGCATCGAAAAAGGCGAAATGACAGATCGTCATCAACCCAGAGAGCTCGCCAGCATGCTAGCAGGGGTCTGCTATGTGCTATTTTTACAAGCCCACCAACAGCCCGATAAAGCGGCGCTTAACGCCATGGCCCAGCATTACATTGATGTATTATGCCAGCATGGCTAAACGACATGGCACGATAGAAAGCCAACGTCACGTTGGCTTTTTAATGCGTCATCCATGCGCGTTAGGGATCGATAAAGCTCGGTCCATCATTGAACAAAACGGGCTCATGAGAACGAATATTTAAACGCACTTTTTCTCCGACCGACAGCGGCTCTCGAGCGTGAACCGACAACTTCTGCCCATGAATATCAATGGTGTAGCGGCTGCTATCTCCCATAAACTGCTGTGACAAGACCTGTCCCTCGCCCTGATCGTCTGCCCGAATACTTAAAAATTGTGGCCGGAGTAACCACCAATGCGGGCCGGGATGACAATGTACAGGACGCGGCCAAGGGCCAAGTGGCGTCTGCATTTGCTCTTGCTCAGACACGGTTACAGGAACATAAGACCCTTGACCAAGAAAATCTGCCACAAAGCGGCTTGCAGGCTGATAATAGACCTCTGTGGTATCACCGAACTGTTCAATAAGACCTTGATTCATTACGGCCAATTTATCGGCAAAGGCAAAGGCTTCTTCGCGACTGTGGGTCACCAAAATCGCTGTCACACCCTGTGATTTAAAAATACGCCGGATCTCTTCAATCAAGTCGTGGCGTACCTGGGTGTCAATGTTAGAAAAAGGCTCATCCAGTAATAACAGATCGGGTTCATAGGCAAGCGCACGGGCAATCGCTACCCGTTGCTGTTGACCACCGGATAATTGATGCGGATAACGATCCCCAAGGTCAGTTAAATGGACCAATTTAAGCATGTCAGCCACTTTGCCCGCTCGCGCTTGAGCGGCCAACTGTGAAAGTCCAAACCCGATATTCTCTGCAACGGTTAGGTGCGGAAAAAGCGCATAATCTTGAAAGATCATACCGATATTACGCTGCTCAGGTGGCACAGAGTGATGCTCATTATCCATGACTTTACAGCCAATCGATAGCGTCCCTGCCGATAGCGGCATTAAACCTGCCATTGCTTTTAACAAGGTGGTTTTTCCGCAGCCACTGGCACCGAGTAGGCAAACAATCTCTCCAGGTGCCACTTGCAGCGATAAATCTTTTAAGACAGGCGTGCCGTTATAGCTGCAGGTCAGGTTTTTAATCGACAAGGCGCACTTCATTGATATTTCTGCTCCAATGACCGGTTAATCAAGATAAGCGGAATTAAGCCAACCACTACCAGTAAAATTGCCGGTAATGCGGCGTACTCTAAGTGTTCATCAGAGGTAAAGTTGTACACATAGGTGGCCAGTGTTTCAAAGTTAAATGGACGCAGTAAAATAGCCGCATTAAGCTCTTTCATCGACTCAATAAACACCAGCAACATCGCAATAAGCGTACCACGACGAATTAAAGGCAGGTGCACGCGGCGAATGACCCCTGTGGTTGTGCAGCCCATGGTTCGCGCCGCCATATCGAGCGAAGGGGGGATTTTGGCCATGCTTGATTCGATACTACCAATGGCAACGGCACTAAAGCGCACTACAAATGCTGCCAGCAAAGCGACCATGGTCCCTGACAGTACCAGCCCTGGCCGGCCCCATCCATAGGCGGTGGCAACATCATTAATGACATGATCACCGCGCGTAAGCACCAGCATTACCCCGATAGCGAGCACGGTGCCGGGTACCGCATAGCCCATAGATGCCAGACGCATTGGCGCAACACTAATACCATCACCACGTAAGCGACGATAGACATTCACCGTCCACGCAATAGCCACCGCAATAACAGCTGCCAACGTCGAGGTATAAAAGCTGTTATAGCTAAACGCGGCGAAATCACTGATGGCATTTTTTTCATAGTAGTGCCATGCGTACATCACCAACTGTAAAAGCGGTAAGATAAAAGCCAATGATAATAGGCTCCAGCACCAGACTACTACGCCTACTTTACGCCAGCCTCGCAAAGGCGTTTTCTCGATTGCGTCACTGCTTGAGCTTGGACTAAATTGGGCTTGTTTACGTCGTCCATAACGCTCGGCACTGATTAAAAGAAAAATCGCCACCAGCATTATCGCGGATATTTTAGCTGCTGCCGTTAAGCTTGAATAACTCAACCAAGTATCATAGACCGCCGTGGTCAGTGTGCTAACGGCAAAATAATTGACCGTACCAAAGTCGCCCAACGCCTCCATCGCCACCAGCGACGCGCCAACGGCAATAGCGGGCCGGGCTAGCGGCAAAGAAATTCGGCGAAAACTCTGAAGTGGCGAGCAACCCAACAGGCGGGCAGAATGGGTCAAGGTCACACTTTGCTCCATAAAAGCAGCGCGTGTTAATAAGTAAATATAAGGGTACAGCACCAGCGCTAAGACAAAGCAAGCCCCCGTTAGCGTGCGCATATCGGGGAACCAATAATCGGTCACGCTTTGCCATTCAAAGGCATACCGTAAAGCGCGCTGCAACGGCCCAGCATAATCAAACCAGTCCGTATAGATATAACCGATAATATACCCGGGCATCGCCAGCGGTAGGACCATCGCCCATTGCAATTGTCGGCTGCCAGGTACCTGATACATCGCCAGCATCCACGCTGTCGGGACACCCAGTATCATCGCAATCGCGACCACACCAACCACTAACAGACTGGTATTTAGGGTATAGGTAGGGAGCACGGTCTGGAACAGGTGAGGAAAAATATCACCTGTATCACCAACCGCGGTGTAAAAGATCGCTAAGATCGGCAAAACCAGCAACAGGGCTAGGCCCCAGCTGCTGGTTTTTATAATGGGTAATCTATCTCGCATGGCCTACTACATTAAGGCGTCAGAGAAAGACAACAGGGGCGGTCGTCGCCCCTATGCGATGGTTTACAGGTCGAACTGAACTTCATCCAACAGCTTCACTGATTGGGCATAGTTATCAGCAATCGCCTCTAACGGCATTGGGTCGTGCTTATAATCCCCCCAAGATGCCACTAGCTCAGACTTCTCGACACCCGCTTTCACCGGCTCTTCGAAGTTAACCTCAGCATACATATGCTGCGCTTTGTCTGACGTTAAAAATTCCATAAGTTTAAGCGCGTTTTCTTGGTTCGGTGCGTACTTCGCCATCGCCATACCACTCACATTGACATGTGTCCCATGAGTATTCTGGCCCGGATAATTTAGATAAACCGCTTCCGCCCACGCTGTTTGCTCTTCATCGTTTAGCATCTTACCTAGGTAATAGCTATTCCCTAGCGACACATCACAGAGCCCTTCTTTAATCGCTTTTACTTGCGCGCGATCGTTACCTTGTGGTTTACGCGCGAGGTTGTCTTTAACCCCTTCTAGCCATTCTTTGGCTTTCGCTTCACCATGGTTTTCAATGATAGCGGACACAAGAGAGACATTATAAGGGTGTTTGCCTGAACGGGTACAAATCTTGCCTTTCCATTCGGGTTTTGCCAAGTCAAGATAGTCAAAATCGTCACCTAACTCGCCAACTCGCTCCCGAGAAGAGTATACCGCACGTGCACGCGTTGTCAGCGCTACCCACTTATCTTCACTATCACGAAACTGTTCAGGCACATTGCTATCAATCACATCGCTTTGAACCGCTTGCACCACATCTTGGTTTAACAGCTCTTTAAGGCGTGAAATATCAACCGTAAGAAGGACATCTGCTGGGCTATATTCGCCTTCCTGCTTGACCTTTTCTGCCATGCCTTTTTTAGCAAACTTAACGTTTACCTTGATGCCAGTCTCTTCAGTAAACGCATCAAACATGGGTTCAATCAAAAACGGTTGGCGATACGAGTAGACATTCACTTCTTCAGCCGCGAACGCAGTACTTGTTCCTAGCAGGCTAGCCGTCACAGCCGAGGCAATCAGCAGTTTTTTCATCGTAACAGTCCTTAAATATGATGATAAATGATAACGAATCTCACTTTCGTTAGTATACAGAGAATGACTGAATGCTCAATATCGATAGGATCAAAAAAAAACGAAACCCTACTGTAAAAATGTAAGGTTTCGTTTCAGAGTTTAACGATGTCTTATACGCGTGGCTATTTTACGCTGACAAATTCGGGATACGCATCAATACCGCAATCGTGTAAGTCCATACCCGACATCTCTTCTTCTTCGGTCACGCGAATACCCATGGTTTTCTTCAATATCCACCAAACCACGCAGCTTGCACCGAATACCCAGGCAAAAATAACGGCCGCTCCCAGAAGCTGGGCACCAAAGGTCGCTGCTGTGTTACTTAAAGGCACAACCATGAGGCCAAAGAAACCACACACACCGTGGACGGAAATCGCACCGACAGGATCGTCAATTTTTATCTTGTCGAGACCGATAATACTGAACACGACGATGGCCCCAGATACCACACCAATGATCAGTGCCGCCACTGGTGAGGGTGACAGCGGATCGGCGGTAATTGCCACCAAGCCAGCCAACGCGCCATTTAAGACCATGGTCAAATCCGCTTTCCCCCATAGGGTTTTGCATACCAGTAAGGCTGCAATGGCACCGGCCGCCGCCGCCGCATTCGTGTTGAGGAAGATTTGTCCCACCGCTGTCGCATTCTCAAAATCTGAGACCATCAACTGCGAGCCGCCATTGAAACCAAACCAGCCGAACCAAAGGATAAACGTTCCCAAGGTCGCTAACGGCAAGTTAGAACCAGGAATCGGGTTGATTTTACCGTTTTTGCTGTACTTGCCTTTACGCGCACCTAACAAGAGCACACCGGCTAATGCCGCGGAAGCACCGGCCATGTGAACAATTCCTGAGCCGGCAAAGTCACTGAAACCGGCCTCAGATAGGAAGCCGCCGCCCCAAGTCCAATATCCTTCAACTGGATAGATCACCGCCGTCAAGATGACAGAGAAAACCAGGAACGCCCACAGCTTCATTCGTTCCGCGACGGCACCAGACACCACTGACATAGCGGTAGCAACAAACACGACTTGGAAGAAGAAGTCTGATTCCAATGAATGATCAGCCTCTGCGCCCTGTGTGCCAATCAAGGTGTCAAATGAAGGTATAAAACCCCCACCCGCATTGTCGACATACATGATGTTGTAACCGACCAGTAAATACATGGTGCACGCAATGGCATATAAGCAGATATTTTTGGTCAGGATCTCCGTGGTATTTTTAGATCGCACCAAGCCGGCTTCTAACATCGCAAAGCCCGCGGCCATCCACATCACCAACGCGCCGGATAAAAGAAAGAAAAAGGTGTCGAGCGCGTAGCGCAATTCTGTCACCGTATTAACCAGTTCCATTGTCTATACTCCCTGTATTAAATTGCTTCCAAATCCATTTCACCGGTACGAATACGCACCGCCTGCTGAAGATCGAAGACAAAGATTTTGCCATCGCCGATTTTTCCGGTCTGTGCAGCATTAGAAATCGCTTCAACGACAGAATCCACATTCTCGCTCTGTACCGCGATTTCAAGTTTCACTTTGGGTAAAAAATCGACTTGGTATTCGGCGCCACGATATAATTCTGTGTGCCCTTTTTGGCGGCCAAAGCCTTTGACTTCCGAGACCGTCATGCCATCAATACCGGCATCCGCCAACGCTTCACGAACGTCATCAAGCTTAAATGGCTTGATAATGGCGCTAATCAGTTTCATATCCTTCTCCTGAGTCCTTGTGTTTGCTTCACACTGTAGGTATCAAGAGCCGTGCCAATATTTGATGTCTTTAAAATCATGTAGTTAGAAAACAAGGAGGGGTAATTCGAGGAGTTTGCACTATAAAAGTGCGAGGTATTCACCAAGACAGCGCATCGGCAATGTGTTATTGCTTAACTGCACCATCAGCGATCATCGAAAAAACGCGGGCCGATTCCCCGCTCCGCGTTTATCTCGAGTTATCGTCGACCATAACGGATAATAAAGTCGCGATAGGCCGATAACATTTCCATAAAGTCATCATAGCCACACGCGGCACAGCTTTCTTGATCATAAAACGTCAATGCCTGCGCACTGAGGGTTGCTTGCGCCTCATCCGATGGTGTTTGTAGCATGGCATTCGCCATCACCACCACTTCATCTTTATTGGCTGTTAAGGTAAAAGTATGCCCGCGCCATTGCTGTTCGTTTTCCAGCTGAGCGAGGGCCTCGACATATTGCTCAACGTGGCTAAGCTCAGTGCCTACTTCATCGAACAACCAGCGACCAATCGCTTCATGGCCCATTGAGAACACAATGCGATAACTGTCATCAAAACTATTGCGAGAAAATTCGTAATCCACATCCACCTCCAATCTTCGCGCGGCATTGTCCGGCTTTTGCCACGAATTGCCAAGCCCAAGCTGTTATCAAGGTAGCACTTCGCTCATACTGTTTACTTCAGTTCGACTTAATGGACGACCGTCATATCGCCAAGGACAAGCCATGCATATTGTGATCGCACCGGACTCATTCAAAGAAAGCCTCAGCGCCCCACAAGTCGCTAACGCTATTCAAACAGGCATGGCAGCCGCACTGCCTAATGCCACGTTTTCACTGTTGCCCATGGCAGATGGTGGTGAGGGGTTTGCACAAAGTATGCTCGAACGACTCGGTGGAGAACGTTTTCACTGTGACGTCACGGGGCCAGATTTTCGCCCGGTGACGGCCAGTTTTGTGATTAATCGTGAGCAACGACTGGCCGTGTTGGATGTCGCCAGTGCCTCAGGTTTGCCATTAATGCCAAGCACCGCAAAAAATCCGCTCCATACCACCAGCTTAGGCACCGGTGAGCTGATCCGTGCAGCTCTTGATCATGACATCGATGAAATCATTATTGGTTTAGGTGGCAGTGCCACCAATGACGCGGGTGCCGGGATCCTGACCGCCTTAGGCGCGCGCCTGCTTGACGGTGCAGGCAAACCAATTATTCCGACTGGACACGGATTAGGTGCATTGATGACACTGGATCTCAGCACGCTCGATTCACGCTTGCGCGCTGTCACACTCACCGCGGCCTGTGATGTCGATAACCCGCTATGTGGACCCGATGGCGCTGCTACCGTATTTGGTCCGCAAAAAGGCGCCACGGTCAGCCACATTCGCAGTTTAGAGCAACACCTTCACCGTTTTGCCCGTATTTGTCACTATCAACTTGGCCATGCCATTGCGCACTTTCCAGGCGCAGGCGCAGCAGGCGGAATCGGTGCCGCTTTAGGCGGTTTACTCAATGCCCAGCTCGTACCCGGGGTGGAGTTGCTACTAACACGGACCCACGCGTATTCGACCCTGGCACAAGCAGATTGGATTATTACCGGTGAGGGACGGGTCGATGGTCAAACTCAGCACGGAAAAGTCCCCATGGCGCTCGCCCGGATTGGCCAATCACATCACATTCCCGTGGTGGTGATCGCCGGCAGTGTCGGTGACAACTGTGATACGCTTTATCAACACGGCGTCAAAGCGATTTTCCCCATTCAGCCAGGGCCCTGCTCATTGTCTGAGGCGCTGGTCAACACGGCAAGCAACGTCACGCGCACGGCTGAGAATATTGCGCGATTAATGGATAACCCGATTAATTAATCAACCATAACACGAAGCCAGTTGGCGCTCTCTCACTCGGTCACGCACACGAAAAAAAGCGCCTCCCATAAAGATGGAAGGCGCTTTTCTTGGCGCCATGCCGAACGCTATCGGCCATCAGCGCGTCCTACACTGCGGTTTTAACAATCACATCATTCGCGATGCTGGTGTAGGCATCCATTTGATGGAAGTTAAGATAACGATAAGTATCACTTGCCGTCGCATTGATTTGCTCAGCGTACTCTAGATATTCCTTTTGAGTCGGGATCCGGCCGAGAATCGCACCGACTGCCGACAGCTCAGCCGACGCCAGATACACATTCGCGCCCGTACCGAGACGGTTTGGGAAATTACGTGTCGAGGTCGACAACACAGTCGATTTTTCCGCCACACGCGCTTGGTTACCCATGCACAAGGAACATCCCGGCGTTTCGATCCGTACCCCAGCACGACCGTAGATACCGTAATAACCTTCAGCGGTCAGCTGATCTCTATCCATCTTCGTCGGTGGTGCCACCCACATCCGAGTCGATAAGCTGCCACCGAATTTATCCAGCAATTTACCGGCTGCTCGGAAGTGACCAATGTTGGTCATACAGCTTCCGATAAAGACTTCATCGACACTGTCGCCTGCCACGTCCGACAAGGTACGCGCATCATCCGGATCGTTCGGTGCACACAAGATAGGCTCTTTGATCTCGGCCAGATCGATTTCAAGTACGTGGGCATACTCGGCATCTTTGTCCGCTTCCATCAAACTTGGGCTGTCTAGCCATTGCTGCATCGCTTGAATGCGGCGCTCAATGGTACGGCGGTCGCCATAACCTTCGGCAATCATCCACTTGAGCATCACAATATTCGACTCAAGGTATTCGGCCACTGAGTCTTGTGACAGCTTCACGGTACAACCAGCCGCAGAGCGCTCTGCGGATGCATCTGATAACTCAAACGCCTGTTCAACCGTGAGGTGTTCAACCCCTTCGATTTCGAGAACACGACCGGAAAATTCGTTGATTTTTCCTGATTTCTCAACCGTTAACAGACCTTGTTTGATGCCGAAATACGGAATGGCATGGACTAAGTCACGCAAGGTAACACCGGGCTGCATTTCGCCTTTAAAGCGCACCAAGACCGACTCAGGCATATCCAGCGGCATCACCCCGGTTGCTGCAGCAAAGGCCACCAGACCCGAGCCGGCAGGGAAAGAAATCCCCAGCGGGAAACGCGTATGTGAGTCGCCACCGGTACCCACGGTATCAGGCAGCAGCATACGATTGAGCCAAGAGTGAATCACCCCATCGCCTGGACGCAGTGCCACACCACCACGATTCATGATGAAATCGGGCAAGGTATGGTGTGTTTCCACGTCAACCGGCTTTGGATATGCTGACGTATGACAGAAAGACTGCATGGTCAAATCGGCGGTAAAACCAAGACACGCCAAGTCTTTAAGCTCATCACGGGTCATGGGTCCGGTGGTGTCTTGTGACCCTACCGTGGTCATCTTAGGCTCACAATAGGTATTCGGACGCACACCTTCGACGCCACAGGCTTTACCGACCATTTTTTGTGCCAGCGTAAAGCCTTTGGTGGATTCAGCCACTGGACGGGGACGGCGGAAGACGTCAGATGGCTCAAGGCCGAGACATTCACGGGCTCGATCGGTCAAGCCGCGACCGATAATCAATGGGATGCGGCCACCGGCACGTACTTCATCATACAAAATGTCGGTTTTGAGCTGGAAGGTCGACAGCACGTCATCGGTGCCATGCTTGCACACTTTACCGTCAGCGGGGTACAGGTCAATCACATCGCCCATATTGAGCGAAGTCACATCGAGCTCAATCGGCAATGCGCCCGCGTCTTCCATGGTATTAAAGAAAATAGGGGCAATTTTTCCGCCTAAACAGAAACCGCCGAAGCGCTTATTAGGCACATTCGGAATGTCTTGGCCCATAAACCACAACACCGAGTTGGTCGCTGATTTACGTGACGAGCCAGTGCCAACCACATCACCGACATAAACCAGTGGGTGGCCTTTTTCTTCCAGCGCCTTCATTTGCTCAATGGGGCCAATGTCACCGGGTTTATCCGGTTGAATACCTTCGCGCTCGTTTTTAAGCATCGCAAGGGCATGTAAGGGAATATCTGGACGTGACCATGCATCAGGGGCGGGAGACAAGTCATCGGTGTTGGTTTCACCCGATACTTTGAACACTGTCAGTGTCACTTTTTCAGGAATCTGCGGTTTTTCCAGGTACCAATCTGCGTTGGCCCACGATTCCATCACTTGTTTAGCGTAAGCATTCCCTGCTTTCATTTTGTCTTCCACGTCATAGAAAGCATCAAACATGAGCAGGGTATGTGACAGGGCTTTGGCTGCAATTGGCGCCAGTTTTTCATCCTCTAACAACGCGATCAGAGGCTGGATGTTATAACCGCCTTGCATGGTACCGAGTAGCTCTGTGGCGCGCTCAGGGCTGATTAACGGCGATTGCGCCTCACCATTTGCCAACGCAGCTAAAAAGCCTGCTTTTACATAGGCGGCTTCATCCACGCCGGGTGGAATTCGGTTTTCCAGCAAATAAACAAGGGTTTCTTCTTCGCCAGCGGGCGGGTTTTTCAACAGTTCTATCAGACTGGCGGTTTGCTCAGCGTTCAGCGGTTTAGGCACAATACCCTGAGCGGCACGTTCTTCGACGTGTTTACGGTAGGCTTCAAGCACGACTATTTCCTCTTATCTCGGTCAGGCCCTGTGGCCCAACATCCTTGGAAAGTGTTAGTACTCGTATCACGCTTATCCGGCGAAGTTTATTAAAATTTTCCAGCAAGACGAGGGTTCGAGCACGTAACCGCTGCGTGAGGATAGCATTTTTAACTTAAAATTAAAATCTACCCGTTTTATGAAACATACGACCAAGGTCTTAGTGACGCAGCCCTCTATTTCCTCATTCTCACGATCCAATTAACCGTGATTGTCGCGTTCTGTTTGATTCTATACTGTTTTTTATCACGATACAGTTAGCCATAAAAGATAACGCGATATCGATCAGGCGGTGCGCTCTCCGCCCCTTTTTATCGGTTTGTGTTGAAAGCGCGAGCTAAGTGTCATTTTCATCAATAATTATGGGCAAGGGCTTCAATTTTATCATTTCATCGCCGATACATTAGGAACGGTAAATGTAATTCTGCTAACTTAGACGTTGGTGCCATACACATCGTCACTTTTTTGTCACGCTAACTTGTCAACTTATCGATGATTACAAAATAGCGCGTGATAGACCACATAGAGAGAAAGGCATGAAGCTAAAACAACTCACGATTAAGCAAAAGCTCGTGTTGGCATTTGTCTCAGCCGTGATCGCATCGACCGCGATCGTCAGCTATATGAGCTTAAGCCAAGCGCGCGATATTATGGAAAAGCGCCTGTTAGAGAATGAGCTTCCGACCACCCTCACTCAGTTTAGAGATACCATTGATAGTGAAGTTAACCAGCTGCAATCTGCTGCGCGTCAGCTCGCGTCAAATCCGGTGACACTCGATATTCTCAACCAAGGGATCACCCCGAGCGAAGAAGCCCGCGTGGTCAAGCAGCTTAACGTGTTACGTGACCAATACGATCTCAATGATGCCTCTATCGCTAACCGAGAGACCGGCCAATATTGGAATCAAAACGGATTTTTACGGGTGTTAACGCGTGAAAAAGACAGTTGGTTTTATAACTTTCTCGACAGTGGCAATGCCACCATGGCACAGGTATTCCAAGAGGATAATGGCGAGCTCAAGCTGTTCGTCAACTTTCAACAGCTTAACGGCAAAGGCTTGGCTGGGTTTTCGCGTTCACTCGAAGACATGACCCGCTTTTTGAATCAATTCAAAATCGAACAGTCGGGCTTTGTTTTCTTAGTCAATGCCGATGGTATGGTCCAATTGCACCGTGACACCGATCTCATGGGCGAAAAAACATTGAGTGATGTGTATGGAGCACAGGCACGGAGCTTGCTCCAAAAAGGTGACTTTAACCTCCTCGATACACACATTAATGGCAAGGAAGTCCTGCTCGCCTCAAGTTATGTTCCCTCCATGGACTGGTATGTCATCGCAGATGTTCCAGCAGAAGAAGTCTTTGCACCACTCAATCAAACCCGCAATCAGATCCTAATGGTGTCTGTGGTCGTTGGGTTAGTGTTTATTGTGGTGGCCGTTTGGCTTGCGACGACCATTACCAAACCGATTCAATACGTGGCGAATGTGTTCCGTGAGATCGGCGAGGGTGAAGGCGATTTACGCCAACGAGTCGACATCGATAGCCAAGACGAAATTGGTCAGTTAGCGTCTGGGTTTAATAGCTTTGTCGACAAGATTCATCGCTTAGTCTCAGACGTTGCCAGTACCGGTGGTGAGCTTCGTCATGCTGCAGAGCAAGTCTCGTCACAAGCTAGCGCCACGCAATCTCAGAGTGAGTATCAGCGTGATCGCACCGTACAAGTGGTGACGGCGATTAATGAAATGGGCGCGACGGTGAATGAAATTGCCGGCAATGCCGCTAATGCCGCCAGTGCCGCTAACCAAGCGTCCGATGATGCAGCCAATGGCCAAGGTGTGGTCACCCAAGCGCGAGACACCATCGCCAGCCTTGCCGACGATATGGAGAATATGTCGAAAGTGATCAGTGCGCTGGCTGAAAACACCGACGCAATTGGCGGCATTTTGGATGTAATTCGTGGTATTTCAGAGCAAACCAACCTGCTCGCCTTGAACGCCGCCATTGAAGCGGCACGTGCGGGCGAACAAGGGCGAGGCTTTGCGGTCGTTGCCGACGAGGTGCGTAACCTGGCTAGCCGTACCTCCGATTCAACCGATGAAATCCAGACTATGATCAACCGCCTGCAGCAAGAGGCCCATAATGCTGTCAACGCAATGGAGCAAAGCCGCACCATGACAGCCGAAGGGGTCAACGCATCGGATGAGGCGTCGCTGTCACTGAACGCGATTAATGAGCAGATTATCCAAATCTCAGACATGAATACACAAGTAGCGACCGCGACAGAAGAGCAATCAACGGTGGTCAATGACATCAATCAGAATATTGAAGAGATTAATCACAGCTCGCAACAGACCGCGGATACCGCCAATACCATGGCTGAAGCCAGCGAGTCACTGCGTGATCTGTCTAAACGTCTCGATACCTTGGTGGGCAGCTTTAAGCTTTAAGCGTTAACGCTTGACCATCATACTGACTAAGCGGGCCGAGGCCCGCTTTTTTCTTCTCAATCGATATATCACCGATATAAAAAAGCCCCGCAATGCAGGGCTTAAGAAGAAACATATAAACGCGCAGTTTATTTCTTTTTCTTCGCTTTTGGATTCGGCATATCCGTGATTGAGCCTTCAAACACTTCAGCGGCCAAGCCAACAGACTCATGGAGTGTTGGGTGAGCGTGAACAGTCAACGCGATGTCTTCGGCATCACAGCCCATTTCAATCGCAAGACCGATTTCGCCCAACAGCTCACCACCGTTGGTACCGACAACGGCACCCCCGATGACACGGTGCGTATCTTTATCGAAGATAAGCTTGGTCATACCGTCAGCGCAGTCAGACGCAATCGCACGACCAGAAGCCGCCCATGGGAAGGTAGAGGCTTCGTAGTTGATGCCCTCTTCCTTACATTCTTTCTCGGTTTTACCGACCCATGCTACTTCTGGCTCAGTATAAGCAATCGATGGGATCACTTTCGGATCAAAGTAATGTTTCTTACCAGAAATGACTTCCGCAGCCACATGGCCTTCATGCACACCTTTATGCGCAAGCATTGGCTGACCAACAATATCGCCGATCGCATAGATGTGTGGCACGTTAGTGCGCATTTGCTTATCAACATTGATGAAGCCGCGATCGTCAACTTCAACCCCGGCTTGGCCGGCGTCAAGCAGTTTGCCATTCGGGCTACGGCCAATCGCAACCAATACAGCATCATAACGTACTGGCTCTGCTGGCGCTTTTTTGCCTTCCATCGTCACGTAAATACCATCTTCTTTGGCTTCTACTGCGGTGACTTTGGTTTCCAGCATCAGGTTCATTTTCTTGCTGATACGCTTGGTAAAGACTTTAATCACGTCTTTATCGGCCGCCGGGATCACCTGATCACACATTTCGACCACATCGACCTGTGAGCCCAATGCGTGATAGACAGTACCCATTTCTAGACCAATGATACCACCGCCCATCAGCAGCATTTTCTCTGGTACTTCTTTGAGCTCGAGCGCGTCAGTAGAGTCCCAGATACGTGGATCATCATGCGGGATAAATGGCAGCTCGATAGGACGAGAGCCGGCCGCGATGATCGCGTTGTCAAAATTAATGGTGGTGCTTTCTTCACCCTCGACCAACAGGGTGTTGGCGCCAGTGAAACGGCCGGTACCGTTAACCACGGTCACTTTACGCTGCTTGGCCATGCCACCTAAGCCACCGGTCAACTGACCGATCACCTTGTCTTTCCAAGAGCGAATTTTATCGATATCGGTTTGTGGCTCGCCGAAAACCACGCCATGATCGGCCATCGCTTTGGCTTCTTCGATCACTTTGGCAACGTGTAGTAGGGCTTTAGAAGGAATACAGCCAACGTTTAGACACACACCCCCTAGGGTGTTGTAACGTTCAACCAGCACTGTTTCCAAACCTAGGTCGGCACAGCGGAAAGCGGCGGAGTATCCAGCAGGACCAGCGCCAAGAACGACGACTTGCGCTTTGATTTCTTTACTCATTCTGACCTCGTTGTAGTCTTATTCCCTGACAGGCTAAGAGCGGTAGTTTTTATTGTTGTGGGTGTTTGGTGCCACAGTTTACAGCCATGTTAATGGGCTGAAAAATAAAAACCCATAGCCTGTGAGCTGCACAACAATTCCCAACCGACCCTTCACGGACCGGTTGGGTTGTCGATGTTGCGATTACAGTACCAAACGGCGGATATCGGACATTAGACCGTTGAGGTAGCTGATAAAGCGCGCACCCTCAGCACCGTCAATCACACGGTGGTCATAAGACAGAGACAGTGGCAGCATCAGGCGAGGTTCAAAGTCCTTACCGTTCCATACTGGCTTCATTTCTGACTTAGAGACACCCAAGATTGAGACTTCTGGTGCATTAACGATTGGCGTAAACGCGGTACCGCCCAAACCACCTAGGCTTGAGATGGTAAAGCAACCGCCCTGCATATCAGAAGCAGTGAGCTTGCCCGCACGCGCTTTCTTCGAGACTGCCATCAGCTCTTCAGATAACTCGTAGATGCCTTTTTTGTTCACGTCCTTAAAGACAGGCACAACCAGACCATTTGGCGTATCAACCGCAATGCCGATGTTGACATATTTTTTCATGATCAGGCTTTCACCGTCTTCCGACAGTGATGCGTTGAATGAAGGGAAAGCTTCCAGCGCTTTAGCAGCGGCTTTCATGATGAACACCAATGGGGTGATCTTCATGCCAGACTCTTTCTTCTTCTCAATCGCGTTTTGCTCTTTACGGAACGCTTCCACTTCAGTGATATCAGCGTTATCCCACTGCGTCACGTGCGGGATCATCACCCAGTTACGTGCCAGGTTCGCACCCGAGATCTTCTTAATGCGTGACAGTGGTTTGACTTCAGTTTCACCGAATTTGCTGAAGTCCACTTTAGGCCAAGGGAGCAAGCCAAGTGCACTGCCGTCGCCTGAGCCAGATGCTGCACCCGATTCAAGGCGTTTTAGCGCGTCTTTGACAAAGCTCTGAACGTCTTCTTTCAGTACACGTCCTTTACGACCCGTTCCTTTCACCTTCGCAAGGTTCACGCCAAATTCGCGGGCAAGACGACGAACAACAGGCGACGCATGCGCGTATTCTTTGTTCTCTACAAACTCGTCTTTGCCGGCGTCAGCTTTAGCCGCTGGGGCGTCGGCCTTAGCCGCAGGTGCGGGTGCCGCCTTTTCAGCAGCAGGTGCCGCTGCAGGTGCAGGCGCTGCTGGTGCAGGCGCTGCTGGTGCGCTACCAGCAACCTCGAACACCATGATGTGCGAGCCGGTGGACACTTTATCGCCCGCCGCAATTTTGATCTCTTTGACCGTACCCGCAAACGGTGCCGGTACTTCCATTGACGCTTTGTCGCCTTCAACGGTGATCAGTGACTGCTCTTCTTCAATGGTATCGCCAACGGCAACCATAATGTCAGTCACTTCAACTTCATCGCCACCGATATCAGGGACGTGAACGTCTTTGGCTTGTTCTGCTGCCGGCGCCGCTGGTGCCTCGGCTGCTGCTGGGGCGTCTGCAGCTGGAGCACTGCCACCCACTTCGAACATCATGATCAGTGAGCCAGTTGACACCTTGTCACCCGCCGCGATCTTGATTTCTTTAACGGTACCCGCAAACGGTGCAGGCACTTCCATTGAGGCTTTATCGCCTTCAACAGTGATCAGTGACTGCTCTTCTTCAATGGTATCGCCAACCGCAACCATGATCTCAGTGACTTCAACTTCGTCACCACCGATATCAGGGACGTGCACTTCTTTGGTTTCTGATGCGGCCGCTGGTGCTGTAGCAGGGGCGGCTGGCGCCGCCTCTTGAGCTGGGGCGCTTTGCGCTGGCGCATCGGCTTCGAAGATCATAATCAAAGAGCCAGTGGTGACTTTATCACCCTCGGCAATTTTGATTTCCTTGACCACACCCGCTTGTGACGCAGGGACTTCCATGGATGCTTTATCACCTTCAACGGTGATTAACGACTGTTCTTCTTCTACCTTGTCGCCAACGCTAACAAGGATCTCAGTCACTTCTACTTCATCCGCACCGATGTCAGGTACATTAATCTCGATTGACATTGTTTCAGCCTCTTACGCGAACAGCGGGTTTACTTTGTTGGTATCGATGTCGAATTTCTTAATCGCTTCTGACACGACTTTCTTATCAACATCACCACGCTTAGCCAGCTCGTTCAGTGCCGCAACCACCACATAGCCTGCGTTCACTTCAAAGTGACGACGTAGGTTTTCGCGGCTGTCAGAACGACCAAAGCCGTCTGTACCCAGCACTTTATAAGACTCAGCTGGGATAAACGCACGAACTTGGTCAGCGTAGTTTTTCATGTAATCAGTCGCAGCAATCGCAGGCTCAGATCCCATGACTGTTTGGATATAAGGCACTTTGCTTTCTGCATCTGGGTTCAGCATGTTGAAACGATCCACATCCTGACCGTCACGTGCCAGTTCGTTGAACGAGGTCACGCTGTAAACGTCAGACGCCACGCCGAATTCATCGCTGAGCAGTTTCGCTGCCTTGCGCACTTCGGTCATGATAGTGCCCGAGCCCATTAACTGAACTTTGGCTTTGTCGCCCGTGTAGGTTTCTAGTTTATAGATACCTTTACGGATACCGTCTTCCGCGCCCTCAGGCATGGCTGGCTGATGATAGTTTTCGTTCATCAGCGTCAGGTAGTAGTAGATATTTTCTTGGTCAGGACCGTACATACGACGGATACCGTCTTGCATGATCACCGCCACTTCGTACGCGAAGGTTGGGTCGTAAGACACACAGTTAGGTACAGTGCTTGCCAGAATATGGCTGTGACCGTCTTCGTGTTGCAGACCTTCACCGTTCAGGGTAGTACGACCTGCGGTGGCACCCAATAGGAAACCACGTGCTTGTTGGTCACCCGCCATCCACGCCATGTCGCCAACACGTTGGAAGCCGAACATGGAGTAGTAGATGTAGAATGGGATCATTGGCAGATCATTGGTGCTGTAAGAGGTCGCCGCCGCTACCCACGATGACATCGCGCCTAGCTCGTTGATCCCTTCTTGCAGTACTTGGCCGCCTTGGTCTTCTTTGTAGTAAGACACCACGCCACGATCTTCTGGGGTATAGGTTTGTCCTTGCGGGTTATAGATACCCACCTGACGGAACAGACCTTCCATACCGAAAGTACGGGCTTCGTCAGCAATGATTGGCACTACGTTCTTGCCAATGCTCTTGTCTTTCAGCAATACGTTCAATGAGCGTACAAACGCCATGGTGGTAGAGATATCACGCTTCTGCTCAGACAGCAGAGCAGAGAAATCATCCAGTTTTGGCAGCGTCAGTTCTTCAGTGAACTTAGGTAAGCGCTGCGGAGTGTAACCGTGCAGGGCTTTACGGCGCGCATGCAGGTATTCGTGTTCCGCAGATCCTTCTTCCAGTTTTAGGTAAGTCAGGTTTTGCACATCATCGTCAGACAGCAAGTCTTGTAGGCCAAGACGATCACGCATAGCGTGAACATGGGTCATGTCCATTTTCTTCACTTGGTGCGCGATGTTTTTACCTTCAGCCGCTTCACCCATGCCGTAACCTTTAACGGTTTTCGCCAGGATCACGGTTGGACGGTCGTTGCACTCTTGTGCCGCTTTGAACGCAGCAAACAGTTTTGATGGTTCATGACCACCACGTTTGAGCGCAAAGATTTCTTCGTCGGTCATATCGGCAACCAGGGCTGCAGTTTCAGGATATTTACCGAAGAAGTGTTCACGCACGTAGGCGCCGTCTTTTGATTTGAAGGTTTGGTAATCGCCGTCGATGGTTTCGTTCATCAACTGCAGCAGTTTACCCGTGGTGTCTTTGGCCAGCAGTTTATCCCAGCCAGAGCCCCAAACCACTTTGATCACGTTCCAGCCAGCGCCTTTAAATAGGCCTTCTAGCTCTTGAACGATTTTACCGTTACCCATTACAGGACCATCAAGGCGCTGCAGGTTACAGTTGATCAAAAAGCACAGGTTATCCAGTTTTTCACGAGCGGCAAACGACAGCGCACCACGTGATTCTGGCTCATCCATCTCACCGTCGCCTAAGAACGCGTAAACACGTTGCTCTGAGGTGTCTTTCAAGCCACGACCGTTCAGATACTTAAGGAAACGCGCTTGGTAGATAGACGCAATAGGCCCCAGACCCATAGAAACGGTTGGGAACTGCCAGAACTCAGGCATCAGTTTTGGGTGCGGGTAAGAGGAAATACCGTTACCGTCAACTTCTTGGCGGAAGTTGTCGAGCTGCTCAGCAGTGAGACGACCTTCCACAAACGCACGCGCGTAGATGCCTGGAGAGATATGACCTTGATAATAAACCAGATCGCCACCATCTTTCTCGTTTGGCGCACGGAAGAAGTGGTTAAAGCAAGTTTCATAGAACGCAGCCGATGACTGGAATGAAGCCATGTGGCCACCCAGCTCTAAATCTTTCTTGGACGCGCGCAACACGATCATGATTGCGTTCCAACGAATGATAGAACGGATACGACGCTCCAAGTTCACATCACCTGGATAAGCAGGTTCTTGATCTGCAGGGATGGTATTTACATAGTTGGTGGTCACGCCAGTTGGCATGTCAACACCGTCTAAACGTGCTTGCCCTAAGACTTGCTCCAGAAGGAACTGGGCACGTTCTACACCTTCTTCACGAACGACTGACTCAAGAGCTTGCAACCACTCTTGGGTCTCAAGTGCGTCCACGTCATTTTTCATGACTTCAGACATGGCGATCTATCCTTTCGTTGATTGACTCGTACAAAACAAACGTTGTCGCAGCTGCAGTGGCCCCTCGCCTTTATTTTGGCGGCGAATAGGGATTACTCCAGCTCGTCCTTGCGTTGTTGAATTCGACGTAGAGACCGTTCTCGACGGCTTTCTTCTCGGCCAAGATCCAACAGAGTTTCCTCAATGTAAGCTAAGTGTGCATGCGACGCCTGTCTCGCTTTTTCTGGCTCGCCAGCGGTGATTGCATCCACGATCTCAGCTCGGTGTCGGCTGACATTTTCCACCGTCTCTTGACGGCGATAAAGTAGCTCAAAGTTTTGATAAATATTCTGTTCCAGTAACGGTGCGAGGCTACGCATGATATGCAGTAGTACCACATTGTGCGCCGCTTCCGTTACGGCAACGAGATATTGCATGACGGCGGAAGCTTCTGCCTTTAAGTCCCCATCTTTCTGCGCTTGTCGAATCGCATCATGGCAATCTTCAATCCGAGAAAAATCCTCTTCCGTGCCCCGTAAAGCGGCGAAATAAGAAGAAATACCTTCGAGCGCATGCCGTGATTCCAACAAATCAAGCTGGGTTTCCGGATGGTCCGCCAATAACTCTAGCAGGGGTTCAGAAAATCGCTGCCACAGTCGTTGACTGACAAAGGTGCCGCCACCTTGTTTGCGAGTGAGCAGCTTTTTTACTTCAAGTCGCTGAATCGCCTCACGGACTGATGGACGAGACACATCAAACTGGACCGCTAACTCTCGCTCAGGCGGTAGCTTCTGGCCTGGAGACAAGGTCCCTTCCAGAATTAAACCTTCGAGCTCTTTCTCGATAACATCTGAGAGTTTGGGTTGACGAATTCGCTGATATGCCATTGTATTTATTGACCATCTGCCCCCCAAGCTTGGCGCTTAGCTGCAGAAACTGACTGATTGTAAATTGGTAAGACCAATTACTTTATTATTCTCTAAAGTTACCAGACAGCGGATATTCTGTCCACCTGAACTTTGATTGACATCATGGAAACCCCTGTATTCGTCACCTGACAGTTGTTTTTTCACGGCGCTCTAAAATTGGTCAGACCAAAAAGAATGACGGCTTTGTCAGGCAGTATAGAGCAGTAGGTGTAATCTTTCCCAGTCAAACACATGGCCAGGATCGGTCTTCCGTCCGGGCGCAATATGTTGATGTCCTGTGATCCGATCACGAGTGATGGCTGGATAGTACTGCATCAGCGTCTGCGTGATCGCCGCTAACGATTGATACTGCTGGTCGGTGTATGGAAGTGTGTCCGTGCCCTCAAGCTCAATACCGATAGAAAAATCGTTACATTGCTGCCGACCGTCAAAACACGAGATGCCAGCATGCCATGCGCGTTCGTTGAATGGTACAAACTGGATCACACTTCCATCTCGTCGGATCAGTAGGTGAGCGGACACGCGAAGATCACGGATCTGGGCAAAATAAGGGTGCGCGTCAGCGTCGAGGTTGCCCTGAAAAAATTGCTCAATATAGGGACCGTCGAACTGGCCGGGGGGCAGGCTGATATTGTGAACCACCAGCAAGGAAATATCCTCGCTATCCGGGCGTGAGTTATAATGGGGAGAAGGACAGGCGCGCGCGCCCGCTAGCCAATGATCGTCGATGCGGGAAAAAGACATGCAAGCTACTCGTGTCGCAAAATTCGTTACTGTATCCGCTCGGCAGGCAGATTGGAATATAAGCAGTGCCGCTCGTTAGCATGTGTTTTCGCGTAATACATGGCCGCATCGGCTTGATTCATCATTTGTTGCAACTCCAATCCGTCGGTAGGAAAGCAACTGACGCCAATACTACTCACCAGTGATAACTCTGCTTTCTCGGTTAATATAGGTGCATGGACATCATCTTGAATACGGCGAATAACTTCATTCAATGCATCTTTATCTGTCAAAAGATCCAACCACACGATAAATTCGTCACCGCCTAAACGCCCGACTAAATCAGAACGACGGACGGCGTGCTTTAGACGTTGGCTCACAACCCTGAGCAACTCATCCCCGACCCCGTGGCCATAGGTGTCATTGACTTGTTTAAAGTTATTCAAGTCGATAAACAGTAACGCAGCATTCGTTTGTGCTCGGTTGGCCCGCATCAAAGCCACATCGACATGCGATTCAAACGCACGTCGGTTAAATAAACCTGTTAATTCATCATGCTCCGCTAAAAATTTAAGCTGGTGTTGCTGCTCGCGAAGCTGTTGTGTTTGCCGTGCGACTTCTTCACTCAGTTGGTTTTTATCCACCATGGTATGGCTAAGCGCATGCTTCATTTCATTGACATGATCCGCCAGTTCGGTCAGTTCATCTTTATCGGTCATGATTAATTCAGTGGTTAAATCACCTTTTTTAATCTGAGTAACCGTGCTGTGTAATGTTTTTAAGCGTTGTCTTAAACGTCGTCGTAAACGGGTCGCAAAAATCGTTACTAATAAGGCCAACAGCACCAAAATACCACCATGGACAACAAGCAACATTTTCTGCTGTTTAGATGCATCATGCATCGCTTGCTGACGCACAGAAAATGCCACCTCGCTCATGGCTTGTAGTAAAATATTAAATCGTGAAAAAAGCATCAGCCGCCCTTCATCAACGCTCTGCTCCCGACCAAATTGGCCTGTTGTGGTATCCAGCAAACGGTCAATACTGTCCGCCGCTTGCGTCATAGACTGCACTGACTGGGGAGGAATCGCATGCTGGTCACTGGATAGCTGAGCCCGCAACGCATTGGTTGATTGGTATACATCTTGGCGGGTTTGCGCACTGGGGTATTGACGATATAGCCACAAACGACCGCGTAAACTGTCGATTTGAGAATGCACCGCAACAATTCTATCTAAGCGTACTTGCGTCTGACTTTGTTTCTGAAAAAGCTCTACCGTGATCAATAGTGTTACCAGCGTCAATGCCGCACATGCGTAAACAACGATGTTTAACTGCTGACCGATTTTCATTCTAATAGACTCACTTTTTGAGTTGCTTCAACCAAGGGGCCAGGGTTAAGTAAATGACGATACGATGGTGTTGGTCCCGTAACCAATCCCGCGCGTTGCGCCCACCGAGCTTGGTTTTTTAAACGCAACAGTAAAGAGTCGTTTAACGACAGGCGAAATAAATAGTCCTGCCAAAGCCAGCCGAGCTTGTCGTCGGACATTGAAAGATACGCAGCGACCTGGGCTTTCGCTTGCTCAGGCCGTTGATGAATAACATCTACCGCTTCATCCAAGGCTCGAATGACGCGACGCATATCTTGGTGCTGCTTTTTCGCAACTAAACGATCACTTACCAATAAAAAAGATAAGCTATGTAAGCCTTTACTATCGAGTGCTTGTACTGACTCATGGGCTCGTTTTACTAGTTGATAGCCGTAAGGTTCCCAAATAGCAATCGCATCAACTTCATTGTCGAGCAGTGCCGACGGCAACGCCTCAGGCGAGTAATAAACCTTCTCTATTGTCTCAGTTGGCATATCATACAGCTGGAGCAATGAGTCGAAGAAGTACTCACTCGCGCTTGACGCGACCACTCCAACACGTGCGCTCCGAAGCGCATCAGGGAGCGAGTGACCAATTGCACGATGGATAGACCACAGTTTCACATCATTGTCTGACTCAACAAAGCTAGTCAGAATGTTAAAATCCTCTCTTTCAAAGCTATTAAACATCGCCACTGTTTCTGACGTCGTGGCTAAGTCCGCCTCTCCCGCAACCAGTGCTTGAAAACTTTTCACTCCGCCATGAACCGGTTTTAGCGTCATGTCTATGCCATGTTTTTTAAATAAACCTTGTTCTTTGGCAACGATGATAGGCGCTGACAACGGCGTTAATGAAACCGCAATCGTCAATGGTGACAATGAGGTAGACGCGGGTAAACGTAGGTGCTGCCAGACACTAAAACCTGCCAGTGCAGCGAATATCATCGTCATCAGTGCCAATCCGCGTTTCATGACGCTACCTCTTTACTAGAACTGATCAAAGTGTAGACAAATGAGCAGGCAATGCATGGGTAATTTTCTAGTCAGGGTGTCGATAATAAAATGGACGCCGACGCGGAAACCGGAGAGAAAAGCTGCATTTCCCCCCAACCAGCGTTATCATTTCGCCACGTTTTTTCATCACCGCGGTAAGCCATAATGACATCGACTCCTTTTCATGCTGTTCATGACAGCAAAAGCCGTCTTGCCTATCTCACCTCTCATCTAAAAACGGATGTGCCCCGTGCCGTCAGCGACGCATTGCGTGAAGATTTAGGGGGCGATCTTGACGCGCGTAAAGATATTACCGCCAGCCTGATTCCGGCCGATTCGGTGTCGACCGCGGTACTGATTACGCGTGAAGATGGCGTATTTTGTGGCCAAGATTATGCTAACGAAGTATTCAAACAACTGGGTGGCGAGGTCTCCTTAACCTGGCATGTGACCGATGGCGACGCGATCACTGCCAATCAAACCTTGTGCACCTTAAAAGGACCGTCACGCGTGTTATTAACGGGTGAGCGCAATGCGATGAACTTTATCCAGACCTTGTCAGGCTGCGCCAGTAAAACGGCAACTTATGTGGCACAGTTACAAGGGACGGAGACCAAGCTATTGGACACCCGCAAAACCGTGCCAGGCCTGCGTAGTGCACTCAAATATGCAGTCGCTTGTGGCGGCGGACACAATCACCGTATTGGTGTGTTCGATGCGTATCTCATTAAAGAAAACCACATTCTTGCCTGCGACGGGATTGCCAATGCGGTGCAAGAGGCTCGTCGTCTGAATCCAGATAAACCGGTGGAAGTAGAGACAGAAAATCTGGATGAGCTAAAACAAGCCATTGAGGCCGGCGCCGACATTGTGATGTTAGATAATTTTAGCGTGCCGATGATGCGCGAAGCGGTTGCACTCAACCAAGGCCGTGTGGCGCTTGAAGTCTCGGGCAATGTCACCTTGGATACTCTGTCTGAATACGCGTCCACAGGCGTAGATTATATTTCCGTGGGCGCGCTTACCAAGCACGTGACCGCGCTCGATTTATCCATGCGTTTTCAATAACACGTACTTTCAATAACACGTACGCTCACCCAGAGTCGACCAGGCCGCCCACGATGGGCGGCCTTTTTATCGCGCTTTCGTGACAAAAAATTTGTGGTGAGTCGAACACTACAACAGAAAAAACAAAATCTTACATCCAGCTTTTACCCTTCACTCTCAAACTCATGTTGCCCCTCTTTTTTGTGCCACGCTCACAAGCGTAAAGTCGCTGCACTCGCGGCCACCGAGTTGGCGGCCGACCATCATTGAGAGGAGAGACATAGGATGCAAAAGCAACAAGGGTTTAGTTTGATTGAGTTACTCGTGGTCATTGGCATTATTGGCGCCCTGACTGCCATCGCCATTCCGCAATACCAAAAGTATCAAGATAAAGCCAAAGTTACTGCCGCAATTGCCACGCTGACCAATATGCGTGCCCCAGTAGAAGCTCATATATTAGAAAAAGGATCATTTCCTGAGGATTTGGAGGATTTGGCGAATTTAGGGATCCCAGAAGACGTAAAGACAGAAGAAAAAGGACTGTTCATTACGGTGACAGAACTCCCCGACACATTCACGGATAAGAAAGTCACCTTGACTCGCAGTGATGCTGGTCTATGGAGCTGTACACAACCTCTTGAAGAAAAGGTTAGCAACTGCGAGGGTTCGGGCACAGGCAGTGATACAGGCAAAGGCTAAGTCTAACTAATCAATCCGCAACCTAGCACACGCTTGTGCTAGGTTTTATAAGTATTGAAAAGCGTTATTTATGATCCCAACCGCTCAGTTGTATCAAGCCGGTTTATTGACCGATGCTCAGCGCGATGCGTTGGGCATCGGCGATGGCACACTGCTTAGCGTCTCCCGTTTACTCGATGCCGGGGTTGACCCCACCGCGCTCGCCCACACCCTCGCGAGTCAGCATCACCTACCTTTTTCGGAAAGCCATCAGTATCCGTTTAAAGCTACCTGCTATGCCCTCGACCGGCGCGATTTGATTCAGCGCCATCAAGTGTTGCCGCTTGCCCAGCAAGGCAAAGAGCTGTTGCTCGGCGTCAGTGACCCAGATAACACAGAGGCGGTGGCTGATTTTCGCTTTTCAACCGGACTCAATGTTCGTTTGGTGGTGTTAAGCCAGCCGGATTTAGACGCAGCGCTGCGCCATTTATACGGCGCAGATATTGAGGGCACCGGCGATGGCATCACCATCAGTGATCAGGATTTAGCGGCCCTGACCGTCACCGATAGTCCGCAAGAAGATAGCGCGGAACTGCAAAGCGATCAGGCACCCATTAGCCGCTATATCCAGCAAATATTAGTTGATGCGGTACGAAAAAAAGCGTCCGACGTGCATTTTGAACCGTTTGAGGATCACTTCCAAATACGGTTTCGCCAAGACGGTTTACTGCAAACCTATGCCCATCCACCCGCGGGCGTCTCGCGGCGCTTATCCACGCGACTCAAAATCTTGGCCCAACTCAATATTGCCGAACGACGCTTACCGCAAGATGGGCGAATCAAATTGACCCTTACTGCCGAGCATACGGTCGATATGCGGGTATCGACCTTACCAACGGTCTGGGGTGAAAAAGTGGTGGTTCGCTTATTGAATAATGGTCAGCAGCAACTGACGCTGCATGATTTAGGCTTAACCGAGTGGCAGCGCCAGCACTATCAAGCAGCGCTCGATCAACCACAAGGAATGATTTTATTCACCGGGCCAACCGGGAGCGGTAAAACTGTCTCATTATACAGCGGTTTGCACTATCTCAATCAGCCGCAGCGAAACATTGCCACCGTTGAAGATCCGGTCGAGATCCAGCTTAATGGGATCAACCAAGTTAATGTCAATACGCGGATCGGACTCGATTTTGCGACCGCCCTCCGCGCCTTTTTACGCCAAGATCCCGACGTAGTCATGGTGGGAGAAGTACGCGATACCGACACCGCAGAGATCAGTATTAAAGCCGCACAAACTGGCCATTTGGTGCTCTCAACCTTACATACCAACTCTGCCGCAGAGAGCATCACGCGTTTAGCACATATGGGGATCGCGCCATACAACCTCGCCAGCTCATTGACCTTGGTGGTGGCGCAAAGGCTGGTGCGCCGGCTCTGTCCCGTCTGTAAGCAGCCTCACCCGCGTGATGACCCAAGCTTGACCCAGCTGATGCGCCTTTATCCGCGCTGCGACCCCACTCAAATCTATCAAGCCAATCCTCGCGGCTGTTACCGCTGTGACCAAGGTTATCAAGGTCGAACTGGCATTTATGAGGTGCTGCCTATCGACGACACCATTACTGACGCGATTTATCGCCATGCCAGTGCTAGCGAGCTCACCCAACTCGCTTGCCAACAAGGCATGTGGCGGCTGGCAGAGTCCGGCATTGCCAAACTCAATCAAGGGATCACCAGTGTGCAAGAACTCAGTCGCGTGATCCAACTGGCATAAGGAATGATCATGGCCAAGCAAACGTTATTCGTCTTTCATTGGCGTCAAGCCGTGCCGTTTGGGCGACACCAGAAAGGCCAAGTATTTGCGTATTCTGAGCACGATGCCCGCCAGCAACTCGCCGGCCAAGCTATCTTGCCAACACGCTTAATACGTCGACGCCTTTCTAGCTGGCAACAACGCCAGCACAAAGCCAAAGCGGCCGATATTACCCAGTTTTCACGCGAACTCACTACCTTATTAGAGTCTGGCATCCCGATTGTTCAGGCACTCAACCTGATAGAAGAGAATCAAGTCAAAGCAGAAATGCGCTTAGTGGTTCGCTACCTTCGTCAACAACTAGAAGCTGGCACCAGCTTAAGCACGGCCTTGGCGCAAGCCAGCCCCCTATTTGATCGCTTTTACTGTGATCTGGTCGCTACCGGCGAACAAACCGGTCAACTTCCTTTGGTATTTGCTCGCCTTGCACTATATCGGGAAAAACAAGCCTTGCTGCGCAGTAAGGTGATGAAAGCCATGATTTATCCCACCATCGTCGTCAGTGTTGCGCTCGGTGTTAGCACTTACTTACTTTTGTTCGTGATCCCAAAATTTAAGCAGATTTTTGACTCTTTTGGGGCGCCCCTACCATGGCTCACACGGCAAGTGCTGGCATTGTCTGATTGGATGACCACCCATGCGCCAACCATTGCCGCTATCTTGATTGTCCTGATGTTATCGCATAAATGGCTACAACGGCATCGCCCGCGCTATCGGTACCACTATCACCACTGGCTACTTAAACTGCCTATCATCGGTGAGGTGCTGAGCAAAGCCTGTATCGCGAAGTTTTCCCGCACACTGGCCACAACCTTTAGCGCTGGGATCCCACTGATCTCCGGACTTAAATCGGCAACCAATATTCTCACCAACGACTATTATGCACACGGACTCATTCGAGTGTCTGCACACACAGCTACCGGGATCCCGCTCTATCAAGCGTTACGTGAAAGTGGCCGTTTTCCCAATATGATGACGCAAATGATCATGATTGGTGAAGAGTCTGGCGCATTAGACACCATGCTTAATCGGGTGGCAGTGATTTACGAGGAAGAGGTTGATAACACCGTCGATAATCTGGGTAAGATCATTGAGCCACTGCTGATTTTAGTACTCGGATTACTCATTGGTGGCTTGGTGGTTGCCATGTACCTTCCTATTTTTAATCTGATGTCCGTTCTCGGCTAAGCCAAGATAGAGTCTCGATACGTAACGCGCTATGATTCGCGCACAACAAGCAACAAGTAATAAGCAGGTGTCATGTTGGTGTTCTCCTCCCCGTTTTTTATCGTGATAGCCGGCCTGCTGGGTCTGGTTTTTGGCAGCTTTTTAAACGTGGTGATCGCCCGTTTGCCGACAATGATGGAACGCCAGTGGCGCCAAGAATGCCGGCTTAGCTTTCCTGACGCCAATATCGATGCGCCAGACGACACGCGCTTTGATTTAAGCTTACCCGCTTCGCATTGCCCACATTGCCACACAGCGATTGCTTGGTACGACAATATCCCGCTGATTAGCTGGCTCGCATTAAAAGGCCACTGCCGGCATTGTCAAACCCCGATCAGTAAGCGGTATCCGTTAATTGAGCTGATGGGCGCCCTCGTCTGCATACTGCCCGCTTGGCTGATCACCTCACCTGGGTGGGCCATCGCAGTGATGGGCGCAAGCCTAACATTACTTGCGCTGACGATGATCGACTGGGACACCATGCTGCTCCCCGACCAAATCACGTTGCCGCTTCTTTGGGCCGGGATCGCACTCGCACTCATCGGCGTTAGCCCAGTATCATTGGCAGACAGCGTAACAGGCGCCATGATTGGCTACCTCAGCCTTTGGAGCTTATTTTGGACATTCAAACTGATCACTGGCAAAGAAGGCATGGGCTACGGTGATTTTAAGCTCTTTGCTGCCTTGGGCGCTTGGGTGGGCTGGCAAGCGTTACCCCTGTTAATTTTAATGGCCTCCATGAGCGGGGCCGTTGTCGGCGCGCTATGGCTTCGCTCTCAGCGTCAAGGTATGCAACATGCGTTTGCCTTTGGCCCTTTCATTGCCATGGCTGGCTGGCTAAGTCTGCTTTGGGGCGATAGCCTGTTACACTGGTATCTGTCACACATTTTAGGAGTCATCTAATGGCATGGGTAGTCGGATTAACCGGCGGGATTGGTAGCGGTAAAACCACAGTAGCGGACCGGTTTGCCGCAAAAGGGATCGATATTGTCGATGCTGACGTGATTGCACGTGAGGTAGTAAAACCTGGCAGCCAAGTACTGGATGCGATTGTGGCGCGCTTTGGTGCGTTGGCATTAAATCATGATGGTAGCCTGGCGCGGGCGTGGCTTCGTGAGCGTGTATTTAGCCAACCAGACGACAAGCAATGGCTTGACGATTTACTCCACCCGTTGATTCGTACCCGCATGATTCAAGCTTGCGCCGACGCGCAATCTCAGTATTGTTTGCTTGTCGTGCCCTTATTAGTAGAAAATAACCTGATGACATTAGCCGATCGCATCCTTGTGGTGGATGTTGACCCGGCCACCCAGATAACCCGAACCTTGGCGCGCGATCAGGTCAGCCAACAACAAGTTCAGGCAATCTTGGCCGCGCAAGCCAGTCGTCAACAACGCCTCGACGTGGCTGATGACGTGATCGACAATACCCACACGGAGGCGGAACTTGATCGACAAGTTGATGCCTTACACCACACGTATTTAACCTTGGCAACCCAGGCAAACGCCGGTGTATAGCCGGACAGGATAGCTCAACGCTTATGACCAGCCTCACTGTGTATGAACACCCACTCAATGAACAGGTGCGTATTTATTTGCGCCTGGAGTACCTGCTCGACCAACTGGACGAAGTGAGCGGCCTTTCAGCACCCTGCCACCATATTCAATTTTTCCGCAGTTTATTCGATTTATTGGAAATTTTAGAGCAGGTGCAAGTAAAAGCAGACTTAGCCAAGGATTTGGATAAACTGAAGAAAAAGCTCAACGCATGGGCAAACGTACCGCAAGTGGATCAAACCCAGCTGAATCAGCTACTCGATCAGGTGGCCGCGCACCAACGTTCGGTGCTCCAGGCCAAACGCTTTGGTCAGCCACTGCGGGAAGATCGCTTCTTAACCAGCATCAAGCAACGCTTCTCGATTCCCGGAGGCAGTTGCAGTTTTGATTTGCCCGTTTTCCATTATTGGTTGCATCAGCCGCTCGCGGCCCGGCAAAATGCGATTCAAACTTGGATGGCTACCCTATCGCCGCTGCGTGATGCACTCGCTTTTTGGCTGCAACTAACACGCGAAAGCGCACACGGCGGCACCGCAACAGTAAAACAAGGGTTTTATCAACAAGAAGCCGATGGCGCTTGTTTAATTCGGCTAAAACTGGCACCGGATCTGGGCGTGTATCCTTTGGTATCAGGCCATAAAAACCGCTTCGCCATCCGGTTTATGCCATTTGACGATGATCATGAGGTCGCCGACAATATGCCTGTTCATATCAGTGTCTGTTAAGGAGAAGTACGTGAGTAATACCCCCACTGTGGTGAAATGCCCGACCTGTCAACAGCCTGTGGTTTGGGGAGAGGTGAGTCCACACCGTCCATTTTGTAGTAAACGCTGTCAACTGATCGATTTAGGCGAGTGGGCCAGTGAAGAAAAAGCCATCCCCGGTGCACCTGATATCTCGGATGATGACTTGTGGTCAGAAGAGCAGCCCGACTGAGCAGGCTGCATTCACTTCACTGAGCAGGCTGCGCTCACTTCGCGTAGCAAACTGTATTAACACAATATCGAGCGTCCTTCGCCCCGCTCGCGTGTTAGTCTTGGTGTTAGTGCTAGTGCTAGTGCTAGTGCAACCGAGTCAAAATCGGGCGTGAATTTTCTCAAGTACGGCGTCATTCGCGTCTGGAAACGTATAGTTATCCAGCTCAGCGATAGGCGCCCAAACCCCCTCTTGGCCTTCACAACCAGCCGGCTCACCATCAAAACGACACACTAAGAAAAAATCTAAGCTCAAGGCTTTGTCTGGAAAATCAAAGTCTAACGAAATAAACGGACTGACCTCGGTGGCATCAATACCCACTTCTTCTTTGAGTTCACGGAGCAGAGCGCGTTTAGGCGTTTCACTGCCTTCAATTTTCCCGCCCGGAAACTCCCACTTTCCTCCTTGGTGGGCCTGATCGTGACGACGTGTAATAAACACCTGATCTTGTGCCGAATTGACAATAATGCCCGCGGCAATACTTACCCGTTTCATGCACTCTCCTAATAATAAAAAAAGGCCGCGAAAACGGCCTTTTTGCTAACACAGGGTCAGGGGCTAGATTCTACCGTGACACTGTTTAAATTTCTTCCCTGATCCGCAAGGACAAGGCTCGTTTCGGCCAACTTTTCGCCCATCACGTACCACGGTTTCGTTGCCGCTGTCGTCACGTTCAGCGCTTTCACCATCATCAAACTGGTTTTCAGCCTGTGCATGATTAACCTGTTGCTGACGCGCCGCTTTCTCAGCACGTGCTTGACGTTCAGCTTCCATGCGCTCAACGTCGTCAGGCTGTTGAACCCGAACACGACTCAAAGCAGTCACGACATCGGTTTTTAATGCATCTAACATGCCTTCAAACAGCTCAAACGACTCGCGCTTATACTCTTGTTTCGGGTTTTTCTGGGCATAGCCACGCAAATGAATGCCTTGACGCAGATGATCCATCGCCGCCAAGTGCTCTTTCCAAAGGGTGTCGAGCGTTTGTAGCATGACCGCCTTTTCAAAGTTACGCAGCGTTTCCGCACCAACGGCTTCTTCTTTACCTTTGTACACCTCAATTAAGGCAGTCAGAATACGTTCACGCAGCAACTCTTCGTAGAGCTTGTCATCTTCATCCAACCATTGTTGAATCGGCAGCTCGATATCAAAATCGGCTTTTAAGCGCTTCTCAAGCCCAGCAATATCCCACATTTCTTCTAACGACTGTGGCGGGATATATTGGTTAACAATGGTATTAACCACGTCTTCGCGGTTGTGCTCAATCATCTCACTGATGTCATTTGAGACGAGCAATGCATCACGCAATTCATAAACCACTTTACGCTGATCGTTGGCGACGTCATCGAACTCAAGCAGCTGCTTACGAATATCAAAGTTACGGCCTTCAACTTTGCGCTGCGCATTCTCAATCGCTTTGTTAACCCAGGGGTGTTCAATCGCTTCCCCTTCAGCCATCCCGAGGCGCTTCATCATATTGGACACCTTCTCTGATGCAAAAATGCGCATCAGTGAGTCGTCCATGGATAGATAAAAACGGGTTGAGCCCGGATCACCTTGACGTCCGGCACGACCACGTAATTGGTTATCAATACGACGCGATTCGTGACGTTCGGTACCAATGATGTGTAAGCCGCCGGCTTCGACCACTTGGTCGTGCAGCTGTTGCCATTTTTCTTTCGCCGCTTCCACTTGGGCATCGGTGGGGTTTTCGACATCACCGAGAACCTGTTTCCAGCTTCCGCCCAGAACAATATCCGTACCACGGCCCGCCATGTTGGTCGCAATGGTGACTGCGCCTGGATAACCGGCTTGCTCCACAATATCCGCTTCGTGCGCGTGGAACTTCGCATTCAGTACCTGGTGCTTAATGCCATCTTTGTTAAGCGCATCAGACAACAGCTCAGACTTTTCAATCGATACCGTGCCCACCAATACAGGCTGACCGGCTTTTGCACGTGCTTTGATGTCTTCAGCAATCGCGACAAACTTTTCTTTCTCGGTCATATAAACCTGATCCGCATGGTCTTTTCGCACCATCGGACGGTTGGTGGGGATCACAACGGTATCGAGTCCATAAATCGACTGGAACTCGAACGCTTCGGTATCAGCGGTCCCGGTCATGCCTGAGAGTTTGTCATACAAACGGAAGAAGTTTTGGAAGGTAATCGAGGCCAGCGTTTGGTTCTCGTTTTGGATTTTCACCCCTTCCTTGGCTTCTACGGCTTGGTGTAAGCCTTCAGACCAGCGACGACCTGGCATAGTACGCCCAGTGTGCTCATCAACAATAATGATCTCGTCGTCTTTAATGATGTAGTCAACATCACGCTCAAACAAAACATGCGCGCGCAGGGCGGCATTAATGTGATGGATAAGGCTGATGTTGGCGGGCGAATAAAGGGTATCATCCTCTCCCATCAAGCCGTTTTTCTTCAGCAAGTCTTCAACAAACTCTTGACCGTTTTCGGTCATGTAAACCTGCTTCGCCTTTTCATCGACCGTGAAATGGCCATCACCTTGATAATCTTCGGTGTCTTCTTCTGCTTGCTGCTTTAAGCTCGGAATCAAGGCATTAATGCGCTGATACATTTCGGAGCTATCTTCTGCCGGCCCCGAGATAATTAATGGCGTTCGCGCTTCATCAATTAAGATGGAATCGACCTCATCGACGATAGAGAAGTAGCGATCACGCTGAACGCGGTCTTCGGCGCGAAACGCCATATTGTCACGCAAATAATCAAAACCGAATTCGTTATTGGTGCCGTACAGCACATCGCACGCATAGGCGGCTTTTTTCGCTTCCGGCGGCATATTCGGTACATTGACGCCAACCGTCATCCCTAGAAACTCAAACAAAGGACGGTTGGTTTCAGCATCACGCTCGGCCAAGTAATCATTGACGGTGATAATGTGAACCGACTTGCCGGTTAACGCGTTCAGGTAGGAAGGCAGGGTCGCCGTGAGCGTTTTACCCTCACCGGTACGCATCTCGGCAATTTTGCCGTTATGCAGCACAATGCCACCAATCATCTGCACATCAAAATGGCGCAGACCGAAGACACGCTTCGAGGCTTCTCGTACTGTTGCAAAGGCTTCTGGAATAAGCTCATCCAGTTCAGCGCCTTGATCTAGGCGCTCGCGGAACTCAACGGTTTTAGCTTTTAGCGCATCGTCGTTCAACGCTTCAAATTGGGGTTCGAGTTTGTTGATTTCATCAACAACTTTTCGCAGCCGACGCAAGGTGCGGTCATTTCGGCTTCCGATAACTTTAGTCAGGACTTTCGATAACATGGCGTTGCCGGTACTCTTTTTAATGGTCTTCCCACATGGGCGGCCGCTACACTGCCACTCTGTTGGCGTGTTTCAGTTCAACGCGGGTTGGCTTAAGCTCATCGATTCAACATGAGATAACAAGGCTTATCTCTTTTAAGTGGAGCCAAATCGGACAGAATTCAAGGGCGATCACGCCGCTTCACAACAATTTCCACGTAACTGATAATGTGATAGACGGAAGGGGAAAAGGTTCTCCCTTATCGCCGTACCCATGCGACACTTACCTGTGAATGATTCGCGCACTGTATATTGTACTCCCCCAGCAATCCCTAATTGATCAAATGGGTTAGCTTACATGCTGGGGTCACGCATGTATGATAAGGTAAAATAGTCTCACATCCTATGACAAATCTAGGACTCAAGGGATCAATTAGCGAAAATTAGACGCTGTGCGCCCGTTCCCACACCGAATTGATGACAAAAAAGGCAGTTATTGTGCTATGAGAGACCATCGTCCTCGCTCAACGCTACACCTGCTAGAGAGCGACTCCAACAACATTGCCCAACGGGCGGTCGAGCTTGCCAAGCTAAACAAGCTGATCTTAGCATTGTTGCCCGGTGAAACCTCAAAGGCATGTCGCGTTGCCAATTATCGTGATGGCGTATTAGTGATTGAAGTAGGTAGCGCCGCTTGGGCCATGCGGCTTAACTATGAGCGTCAGCACCTGCTCTCGGTGTTACGCACCAAAGGCCTCGCGAGCTTGACGACCATTGAGGTGAATATTAATCCAGCATTAGCCGCCGCGGACAGAACAGACCACGAGAAGGCCCCTTCTCGTCATCTTAGCCAAGCCTCTGGCGAGTTGCTTCGCGCGTTAGGGGAAGGCGCTTCCCCAACATTAAAAGCACGATTTGAAGCATTAGCTAACCTGGCCCATGATCAAAAAAAGCCAGAGTAAACTCCGGCTTTTTTATCTTAATCTCGTATTTGGTTACGATGCCTAGCGGTTAGGCTTCATATCGCTTTCTGTCAGCGGTCACACCACCTGGTGGCGTATACGCAAGTAGTAGCGTATACGCAAGTAGTAGCTTATGCGCAAGGATATCGCTTAGGCCAATACCATTCCCGGTTCAGCAAATGCCACAGGAGAGGTTTCAGTCTCTTCAAATGTGACCCACTCCCACGCTTCTTGATCGGCCAACACCGCGCGTAACAGCTTGTTGTTTAAGGCATGGCCTGATTTGTAGGCGCGCATTTCACCAAGAATACTGTGTCCACACATGTACAAGTCACCAATGGCATCCAAGACTTTGTGCTTAACCAGTTCATTGTCAAAACGTAGGCCGTCTTCGTTCAAGATGCGATAATCATCCAGAACAATCGCGCAGTCAAAGCTGCCACCCAGACACAAGTTTTGTGACTGCAAATATTCGATATCACGCATAAAACCGAAGGTTCGCGCGCGGCTCAAGTCTTTAATAAAAGATTGACTTGAGAAGTCGAGCACCAAGTTTTGTTGCTCCGATTCAATCGCCGGATGGTCGAATTCGATGGCAAAGTCGAGACGGAAGCCATTATAAGGCAACAGTTCCGCCCACTTATCATCGTCTTCAATGCGAACAGGCTTTTTGATACGAATGAATCGTTTTGGCGCATTTTGGACATCGATACCCGCAGACTGCAGCAAGAAAATAAACGGGCTTGAACTGCCATCCATAATCGGGATTTCTGGCGCATTCACTTCGATAATGATGTTATCGATACCCATTCCTGCTATTGCAGCACTGAGATGCTCAACGGTTGAGATGCGAACACCCGCGTCATTCACTAAGGCGGTGCACAGCATGGTATCGCGCACATCCTCAGGGTTGGCCGGAAAATCAACCGGCGGCTCCATGTCAGTGCGACGATAAATCACACCGGTGTTGGCAGGAGCCGGACGCAGAGTAAGCGTAACCTTACGCCCAGAGTGGAGACCCACACCAGTCGTTTGGACCATACTTTTCAATGTTCGCTGTCTAATCATCGGCTTATCTCAACTTTTTCTCAAAAAAGTGTGCTCTGCGTCACTCATTACCCTGTCACCTTAGACAAGGGGAGCGAGATGGTAGCACATCACTGGCTACAAACCAAGCAATTGCGATCAGTCAGCTTGTTTACGCAAAAACGCAGGAATATCGAGATAATCATGCTCAGTCTGCGATTTTGGTGCTGCATTCGATGAAGCAGCTGGCTGCTCTTTCGCCGCTGGGTTTGAACTTGCCGCCTGAGGTTTATCCTGCAAAGGCTGTGCCTTTTTAGGCTCGGCTTTTGCTTGCCCAGACTGTGCATTGGTGACCAAGGTAATGTCTGGCTTACGTTCGTTGCCAATCCCGGTCGCCACCACAGTCACTCGCAGCTCATCGCTCATTTCTGGATCCATCGACGTTCCGATCACCACAGTGGCATTGTCTGATGCAAATGCTTTGACGGTGTTACCCACGGTCTCGAACTCATCAAGACGCATATCAAAGCCTGCTGTAATGTTGACTAGCACACCACGCGCACCCGCCAAGTCGATGTCTTCAAGAAGTGGGCTAGAAATTGCCATCTCTGCCGCTTCTTCAGCACGATCTTCGCCCGTTGCAACACCACTGCCCATCATTGCGTGTCCCATTTCTGACATCACAGTGCGTACGTCAGCAAAGTCGACGTTAATATGGCCAGGGCGTGTGATCAGTTCTGCAATCCCTTGTACGGCATTGCGTAACACATCGTTCGCCTTCGCAAAGGCATCCAGCAAGGTAATGCCGCGACCTAGCACCTTAAGCAATTTTTCGTTGGGAATCGTAATCAGCGAGTCAACTTGCTTTGACAGCTCTTCGATTCCTTGCTCGGCAAACGCCAGTCGCTTTTTACCTTCGAAGCTGAAAGGTTTGGTGACCACAGCAACGGTCAGAATCCCCATTTCTTTCGCGATTTCCGCGATAACAGGCGCTCCCCCGGTGCCGGTACCACCGCCCATTCCGGCTGCGATAAATACCATATCGGCACCTTCGAGCTCAGCTTTAATCGCATCGCGATCTTCGAGTGCGGAATCACGCCCAACTTGCGGATTTGCCCCCGCGCCAAGTCCTTTGGTGATATCACCGCCAATTTGAATGACCGTGCCGACACTGCTTTTCCGTAGTGCTTGGGCATCCGTATTAATGCTAATAAAGTCAACCCCTTCGATTGACTCACGCACCATATGTTCAACGGCGTTACCACCGCCACCGCCAATGCCGACGACCTTAATCACCGCATCGTCAGACATTTCCATCATCGGTTCAAACATGAGTTCTCTCCGTCCTTCCTGTTCGCATCAGGGTTAAAATTCTTTCTTAAACCAGCTACTCAGCGTCTTAATCCAGCTAGCCACAGCCCGCTTTTGTTCTGGTTCACTCGTTTCTGTCAGCAAGCTTTCTTTACCGTAGTGTAAAAGCCCAACCGCGGTTGCATAGCAAGGCGCTTGTACATAATCAGTCAGTCCCGTGACATTGGCTGGCTGTCCAACACGCACTTGGTTTTGGAACACGCGTTCCGCGCATTCAACCAGCCCGTGCATTTGTGATGCCCCGCCAGTAAGCACTATTCCAGCTGCCATTTGATGTTTCACACCATCGCTACGCAGTTTTTCTTGAATGGCGACTAATTTTTGATTCACCAGTCCCAACAATTCTGAACAACGCGGCTCAATCACTTCAGACAAGGTTTGTCGCTGTAACGTCCGCGACGGGCGTCCACCCACGCTCGGCACATTGACTTTTGCATCCTTATTCACCAACTCACTCAATGCACAGCCATATTTCACTTTAATGTCTTCTGCATCCGCCAGTGGGGTGCCAAAGGCATAGGCTATATCGCTGGTGATCACATTGCCCGCGTAAGGAATGACCTCGGCATGCCGAAGTGCGCCGCCAGTCCAAACTGCAAGATCCATGGTGCCGCCGCCAATATCGACCACGCACACGCCGAGCTCTCGTTCATCTGGCGTGATCACCGCATGGCTCGCTGATAGCCCGGAGAAAATCAGTTGATCCACTCTAAGACCACAACGCTCCACGGCTTTCTCAATATTTTTCGCGGTATCATTGTGACATGTGATGAGGTGCACACTGGCTTCCATCCTTACGCCAGATAGGCCGAGCGGATTTTTGATCCCTTCTTGGTAATCGATTTTGTATTCTTGCGGGATCACATGCAGCACGCGCTGCTCATCACTGATTTTGACCGACTTTGCGGTATGAATCACGTTGTCTATATCGTCTTGGGTAACCTCTTCATCCGAAATTGTCCCCATGCCTCTCTCAGTTTGGCAGTGAATGTGCTTTCCTGACAAAGAAAGATAGACAGAACTGATTTGGCAATCGGCCATCATCTCTGCTTCATTCACCGCACGCTGAACAGATTTAACCACAGATTCTAAGTCGTTAACGCCACCCTTATCCATGCCGCGTGATGGGCTGCTGCCCACACCCAGTACGTTGATGGTGCCGTCTGGCAGTACTTCACTGACCAGAGTAGACACTTTGGACGTCCCAATATCGAGCCCAACTATCAGTGACTTATCTGTCGTTTTATTCATTCACACCATCTCTTAATCTTGGCTATTCGCGGGGCCTGTTTCGCTTTTCCAGCCAACGGCCGCGCCCGTGTCATAACGCAAATCTACATAGGCAATTGTTTTATCTTGCGCACTGATCCGCGGGTATAACGCGACCAAGCGAGCAAGCCGTTCTTGCCGGGCTGTCCGCCCTAACTCAATCCGTACGCCATCTCGTGTCACGATACGCCAAGACCGACGTTTATTCAGTGACAGCGCTTGTATCGATAAACCAATTTTCCGCAGTTTCTTTTCCAGTTCACGACTCGTCGCCAGCACTTCTTCAGCTGAGCCGGGTGTGCCGTGTAGCGAAATTAACGATTTGTCAGCCACATCACTGGGTGAACCATCAAAAACCTCACCGCTTGGTGTGAGCAACTTTTGCCCGTTCCAAATCGCACTCGCGCGATATTCAGTGATGTGCACCTTCAAGGTATCCGGCCATTGCTTTCTCACGGCCACATGCTTCACCCAAGGCAGAGCCTCAATGCTGCTCTGGATGCTATCCACATCCTGCAGCATAAAGCTCTTTAACTCGCCCACTGACAACACCGCCTCTCGGACTTGCGTCGCTGTCACGTAAGTCTGGTCGCCTTCGAGCATCAGTTGCGATAAGGGGAGCTGCTGCTCATCACTCATCCAATCAATCACACGAGCTAGACCAAAGAGCATCAGGATAATAACCCCAATTAAAAACGCGAGTGATGCGCTTTTTTGGCGATCCAGCTGCACCATTCCTTGCACTCGTGTAAGGGCATTAACCATGCTCATACCTATCTTATCGCCTTGTGTCGATGCTACTTGACACTCATCGCGAAAAAACCGACTGATTATAGCGATCCCGCGCCAAGCACTCCAACACAGATATGCATTTTCATACATAAGCTGGGATCTATTGCGCGCATTTTGGCTCCTGAACGCGATAAAAATCTATTTTTTGGTCACCAAGAGCGCAATTGCGCGCCGTTTTTACGTTGCCAACTTGTGTTTTATTGTGCCATTTCAGCCTTGTCTAGCTGTTTTGCCGCTAAGTTTTTCGCTACTTTACCAATATCTCCCGCCCCTTGTGTTAAAACCAAGTCATTCGCTTGAATAACATTGGCGAGCGCGGAGGGTAAGGCGTCGGCATTCGGCACAAAAATCGGGTCCAGCTTGCCGCGAGCGCGAATGCTACGACAAAGACTTCTCCCATCGGCTCCCGCAATCGGGGTTTCACCAGCCGCATACACATCTAGCATCAGCAACACGTCGACTTTTTCCAACACATTGGCAAAATCATCATAAAGATCGCGCGTACGACTATAACGATGTGGCTGAAAAATCATAACCAAGCGATGGTTTTGCCAGCCACCGCGTGCGGCTTTAATCGTAACATCCACTTCGCTAGGGTGATGGCCGTAATCGTCCACCAGCAAGGCAGTACCGTCATCGACCGGAAACTCGCCAAGTTGATCGAAACGGCGTCCCGTCCCGGCAAAATTAGCGAGGGCATGTAAAATAGCGTCGTCGTCCACCCCGTCTTCGGTTGCTACCGCAATCGCTGCTGCCGCATTCAGGGCGTTGTGCTGGCCTGGCGTATTCAAGCGAATGGTCAAGGTTTCGCGGCCAGGGCGTGTCACTTTAAAAATGCCACATTGCCCATGTTGCTGGTAATCATGTAAACATACATCCGCATCCTGCGAGAACCCATAGGTGATCACTTGACGACCAATCGACGGAATTAACTCGCGAACCACGGGATCATCAATGCACACCACCGCTAAACCATAGAACGGCAGATTATGGAGAAAGTCGATAAACGTCTGTTGCAGTTTTGCGAAACTACCGCCATAGGTATCCATGTGATCCGCTTCAATATTGGTCACAATGGCGACCATAGGCTGCAAGTGTAAAAACGACGCGTCGCTCTCATCCGCCTCTGCAATCAAATAACGACTGCTTCCCAAACGTGCATTGGTGCCCGCACTTTTTACTAACCCGCCATTCACGAAAGTGGGATCCAGGCCTGCCTCAGAAAAGATCTGCGTTACCATCGCGGTCGTGGTGGTTTTGCCGTGGGTGCCGGCAACGGCAATACCATGCCGGTAGCGCATTAATTCGGCAAGCATTTCTGCCCGTCTGACCACCGGGATCCGTAAAGCTTTTGCCGCTTCAACTTCCGGGTTGTCAGCTTTAATCGCTGTTGATACCACCACCACACTGGCTTGTTCTATATGGCTCGCTTGATGACCGATAAAGATCTGCGCCCCCATGGATGCCAATCGCTCCGTGACGATATTCTGTGCAAGATCCGAGCCGGTTATTTGGTAACCTTCATTAATCAGCACCTCAGCAATACCGCACATGCCTGCACCGCCAATCCCGACAAAATGGATCCGCTTGACCCGGCGCATTTCCGGGATCATGGCGCGAAGTTTTTCCAGCTGCTGATTATCCAATTTACCCATTATCTATTCTCTATGTGTTTGCGTGTGCGGTAATAGCATCCGCAACGCGGGCATCTGCATCCATAATGGCAGCGTCACGCGCCGCCGTCGCCATCGCTAACAGGCGGTGGCGGTCTAACCGATTGATTGTTTCCGCCAGTGACTGGGCGGTCAGTGATGGCTGCTCAATCATTAAAGCCGCACCACGGGAGACTAAGTAATCACCGTTGAGTGCTTGTTGCCTATCTGCATGCATAAAGGGGACAAAAATCGCCCCAACGCCAGCCGCCGCTAATTCAGACACGGTAAGCGCGCCGCTTCGACAAATTACCACATCGGCCCAAGCGTAAGCCTCGGCTACGTCATCAATAAATTCGCTCACATCAACATCGACCATTCCGGCGTGTTGATAAGCGGAAAGCGTCTTTTCCGCATTATTTTTTCCGGCTTGATGACGCACCGTCACCGACTGTTCTAGCCGTGGCATTGCCTCAGGCACCGTTTGATTGAGGATACGTGCGCCTTGACTGCCCCCCATCACCAAAATACGTAGTGCACCTTGACGGTCTGCGAATCGTTGCGCGGGATCCGGGAGGTCACACACGTCTCGACGTACGGGATTCCCAACCACCGGCTGCCCATCAAACGCGCCCGGGAAAGCTTGCAACACTTGCTTGGCAACTTTGGCTAACCACTGATTGGTCAGCCCCGCCACGGCATTTTGCTCATGGAGGATCACTGGCACACCACTTAACCAAGCGGCGATTCCGCCTGGGCCACTGACATAACCGCCCATGCCCAACACCGCATCGGGTTTGACACGTTTAATCACTTGGCGTGCCTGCCAAATGGCACTGACAATCATCCAAGGGGCTCGTAGCTTGCGCATCAGTCCGGATCCAATCAAGCCTTTGACACGAATAAATGCGATCTCGATACCATATTTGGGAACGAGTTCGGCTTCCATGCGATCAGCGGTACCGAGCCAACAGATATCCCATCCCTGCTTTTCTAAAAACTTGGCGACCGCAAGGCCGGGAAATACATGACCACCGGTCCCGCCTGCCATCACTAATAATCGTTTTTTAGTCATGTTTATGATCTTTACCTTGATAAGGGGTTTTTTGGTGCGCTTGAGACGTCGCTAAGCGGTATTCGTGATCAATGCGCAGTAACAAGGCCACCGCGACTGCCATAATCACCAAGCTCGATCCCCCGTAGCTGATCAGTGGCAAGGTTAACCCTTTGGTCGGCAACATGCCCGCCGCCGCACCGACATTCACCAGGGTTTGAAAGGCAAACCAAATGCCAATGCCAAAGGCTAAAAAACCACCGAATAACTGGTTTTGCGCCAGACAGTGCTTTCCAATGAAAAGCGCTTTGAATACGAGGAAAAAAATAAGACACAGAATCACACTTACACCCACGAGTCCGAGTTCCTCGGCAATGACCGCAAAGACAAAGTCAGTGTGCGCCTCCGGTAAATACTCTAACTTTTGAATCGAATTCCCTAGTCCTTGGCCAAACCAGCCGCCACGTCCAAATGCCATCAGAGATTGCGTCAGCTGGTAGCCGCTGCCAAACGGGTCTTGCCAAGGATCTAAAAACGCAGTGACTCGCCGCACTCGATAGGGTTCAGCAATGATTAAGCCCGCGACCAAGGTCAGGCCCGTCATCAACAAGGCGATAAACTGCCACAATTTTGCCCCAGCCATAAACAACATGCCCACGGTGGTCACAAACATCACCACCACTGAGCCTAAATCTGGTTGAATCAGCAACAACCCCGCAAACAGCAGCAACACAGCCAGCGGCTTGGCAAAACCACGGAAATGTTCACGGACTTCACCATGGCGGCGCACCAGATACCCGGCTAAAAAGACAAATAAAGATAACTTGGCAATCTCCGCCGGTTGGATATTGATCCCCGCGATAGAAATCCATCGTACCGCGCCATTGACCGAACGACCCACCACCAACACCGCCAGCAAGAGAATCGATGAGATCAATAACATGTAGCCACTGTAGCGCTGCCAAAGTTTGACAGGGATATACATCACCGCCACCGCCGCCAACATGGCAACCAGCAAATAAAAGGCATGGCGTTTGGCAAACAAAAAGGGGGCATCCGCCAGTCGTAATCCAACCGGGAGCGAGGCTGAGGTGACCATGACAAGGCCAATAACCATTAGGAGCAGAGACGTCCACACCAATTGGCGATCGTACAGTACCCCCGGCGATGGCGTTCGGAGCCACTGCCAACAATATTTGGGGAATGCACGCACTGCTGTCATAACGGCCTCGCGATAACAGATTCTACGCCGGCAACAAACGCCTGACCACGAGCGGCAAAGTTAGTAAATTGATCCAAACTTGCACACGCTGGCGACAGCAATACCATGTCGCCTTTCGTTGCAGCCGTTGCCGCGGCATCGATGGCTTGTTGCAGGGTATCAAAGCACTGTGCCGACGCGTCCAGTGCGGCCAATTGGGCTTGATCTTTACCAAAACAGTAAAGCCTGACAGGTAACTTGGCGAGTGCAGGCTGCAACACACTAAAGTCGGCGCCTTTACCCTCTCCGCCTACTAACAAGTGTAAGTAACCGCTCACTTCAAGACCATCAAGCGCCGCTAACGTACTGGCAACATTGGTCGCTTTGGAGTCATTCACCCAGATCACACCTTGGTGCTCAGCGACTTTTTGACAACGATGTGCCAGTCCAGTGTATGTGCGCAGCGCGGTGATTTGAGCGGGCTGGCTCATCCCGACACTATCAGCCAATGCCATGGCCGCGAGGCTGTTTGCTACATTATGGCGACCAACAAGGCTCAGTGAGGACACCGGTAGCACGGGCTTTCCTTGCGCCGATAACCACGTTTGCCCATCGTCAGTGCACAAACAGTAATCGCCCTGGCTAAAGCCAAACAAACACATGTCGGCATCAATCTGTGTCTGTGCATCATCTGCATTGCCGATCAAGGTAGTTGCATGGGTAAAAATACGACATTTCGCCGCCCGATAATCCGCCAAGCTTTGATACCTGTCCATGTGATCTTCTGAGAAGTTCAAGAAGGCGGCGCCTTGAAGGGTCAATGACTCAGTGGTTTCCAATTGAAAGCTGGACAGCTCTAACACATAGAGGTCGTGGCCTTTGTCGAGCAAATCCAGTGCCGCCACGCCGATATTACCGCCCACGCCCACATTAATGCCGTCAGCTTTCGCCATTTCTCCCACCAGCGCCGTGACCGTACTTTTGCCATTTGAACCGGTAATCGCCACTGCGGGCTTATCGCAGTACCAAGCGAAGAGTTCAATATCACCAACAATGGGCGTGCCCGCGGCATGAACAGGCGCCAAGACGGGGGTGGCAAGCGAGATACCAGGATTAATCACCACCAAGTCAGCTGACGCCAGCCATGCCGAATGCCAACTTCCCGTATGTCGTGCGACCGTCTCTGGCAGCTGCGCCTCTCCAGGAGGGGATTGGCGCGAGTCCATCACGCGGATCATGGCGTCAGGATGATGGCGAGCAATAAAGTTCACCACTGAGAGGCCGGTGATCCCCAGCCCCATCACCACGATATGCTTAAACTCGGTTAATGTGCGGTGGCCTGGTTGCGTCATGGTTAACGGACCTTCAAGGTGGCGAGGGCAATCAACACCAGCATCAACGAAATAATCCAAAACCGTACGATCACCCGAGGCTCTGGCCAGCCTTTCAATTCATAATGGTGATGAATCGGCGCCATACGGAAAATCCGTTGTCCCCGCAGTTTGTACGAGCCTACCTGCAAGATCACTGAGATGGTTTCCATCACGAACACCCCGCCCATGATGATCAATAGCAATTCTTGACGGACCAGCACGGCGATTGTGCCCAATGCACCGCCCAACGCCAGTGAGCCCACATCGCCCATAAAAACTTGCGCCGGATAGGTGTTGAACCACAAAAAGCCCAGCCCCGCGCCAACAATGGCCGCGCAAACCACAACCAGTTCACTGCTGTATTCGATATACGGAATATGCAGGTAGCTGGCGAAATTGACGTTACCGGTCGCCCAAGCAATAAAGGCGAAGCCGCCGGCAACCATCACGGTTGGCAAAATAGCCAAGCCATCTAAGCCATCAGTGAGGTTCACCGCATTGCTGGTTCCCACGATGACAAAGTAAGTGAAGACAATATAAAACAGACCAAGCTGGGGCATCACGTCTTTAAAGAAAGGCACCACCAGTTGTGTCGCCGCGGTGTCATGGCCATGGGCGTAGAGCGCGAACGCCACCCCGAGTGCGATCGCAGATTGCCAAAAGTACTTCCAGCGGGCGACTAATCCATCGGTATTTTTACGCACTACCTTGCGGTAGTCATCAACAAAACCAATCGCACCGTATCCCAGTAGCACGACCATCACAGCCCATACATAGGGGTTGGATAAATCGGCCCACAACAAAACGGTTAAACTAATGGCAGCAACAATTAAGACCCCGCCCATCGTCGGCGTACCGCGTTTGCTAAAGTGAGATTCGGGGCCCTCCTCGCGAACAACTTGACCAATCTGCATCGACTGTAAACGTCGAATCAGACGTGGGCCGGCCCAAAGCGAGAAAACTAATGCCGTCAGTGCACTAACAATGGCGCGAAATGTCAGGTATTCAAACAAGCGCATTGAGGGTAAAAGGTTTTGTAGTACTTCCGCTAGCCATAAAAGCATTAGCAAGCCTCCTTGATTGCGGTGACAACCGCTTCCATCGCCATCCCTCGGGCGCCTTTAATCAGTATCGTGTCAGGTGTTTGTGTTTTTATCATGGCTACTACGTGCGCAATCAGCGCCTCTTTACTGTCAAAATGATCGCCGCCACAGCGTTCGCTGATCACACGGCTATCGCGTCCGGTCGTGAAGACACGGTTAACGGCAGCTTGCGCCGCATGCTCTCCAACTTCACGGTGCATTTGCTCACTGTATTCACCCAGCTCTGCCATATCACCGACGATCAACCAACGCTCACCTGGATAGCTGGCTAAAACATCAATGGCAGACTTCATCGCTGGGACACTGGCGTTATAGGTATCATCAATCAGCCGTAACCCTGGGCGAGGCTCACTCACTTGTGTGCGTCCTGCGACGTTTTCTACCGACTCAAGCCCAGTCACGACATCCACCAGACTCACGTCAGGTAACTGCATCGCCGCACAACCGGCCATTAACGCATTAATAATATTGTGCTTGCCCGGTAGCGGCAGCATCACCGACTGTTGGCTCTGTCCGTCACTCAGCGTGAGCTGATAACCGCCCGCGGTTGTCAGGGCACTATCAATCAAGGTCAGGGGGGCGGCTTGCGTGTCTGTTACCGCAATCACCTGCTTATCTGCCAGGACGTCACCCCATGTATCACCACCGTGGCTACCCTGATTCACCAACGCTATCCCGCCTTCGGGCAGCCCTTGATAAATTTCGCCTTTGGCAACAGCCACGCCCTCTAATGAGCCGAACCCTTCGAGATGGGCCGCGGCTAAGTTAGTGACCATGGCAATATCAGGCTTGACCAATGATGTGGTATAGGCAATTTCACCAATATGGTTAGCGCCGAGTTCAATCACCGCATAGTGGTGTGCAGGAGTGAGTCGAAACAACGTCAGCGGGACACCAATATCATTATTGAAGTTGCCGGCAGTCGATAACGTGGGTCCTTTCTGTGCCAAGATCGTCGCCAGCATTTGTTTGACTGTGGTCTTACCGCAGCTCCCCGTGATCGCAATGGTCGGCACCTGGCATTGCTGTTTGACCCAAGCGCCTAACTGACCCAGGGCAAGGCGTGTATCGTCCACCAGCAATTGGGGAATATCAATGTCCAACTCGCGCGAAACCACCATCGCGGCGGCGCCTGATGCTTTTGCCTGCTCAGCAAAATCGTGGCCATCAAAACGGTCACCTTTCAGCGCGACAAACAGTGCCCCCGCGCGCAGCTCACGCGTATCGGTGGTAATGGCATCGATCGGCGGCGTACCCGACGCGTGATCGGCATAATACACAGTGGCCCCTATCGCATTCGCCAATGTGCTGAGGGTTGTCCGAATCATGATAACTCCTTGAGTCGCGCCGCGACCGTCTCGCGGTCAGAGTAATGCACCTTGCCATGCGCGAGCACTTGATAGTCTTCATGGCCCTTGCCCGCCACCAAGACAATGTCGTCGGCTTGCGCTTGCTCGATGACCTGCGTCACCGCTTGAGCGCGGTCATGCTCTACCCGTACACGTTCGGGGTTTTGCAGCCCCGCGAGCATATCTTGCGTGATCGACTCAGGGGCCTCACCGCGAGGGTTATCATTGGTCAACACCACCTTGTCAGCATGCTGTTCAGCCACTCTGGCCATCACCGGGCGTTTACGCGTATCACGATCGCCGCCACAGCCAAATACACACCAAAGTGCGCCGTGGCAATGACGTCGTAAGGCCAGTAGTGCTTTCTCAAGCGCATCGGGCGTGTGAGCATAGTCAACCACCACGGTCGGTTTGTCAGGCGCAAGAAAAACCTCCATGCGCCCCACAACCGCTTGTAGCTGCTGACTACTCGCCAACAAGGTTGATAACGAATAACCCAGCCCCAGCAAGGTCGCCAGGCTCACGAGGAGGTTGCTGACATTAAAATCACCCACTAACTCTGCATACATGTCACCCTGGCCCCACGAGGAGTCAATACGAACACAGACCCCCTCGGTGGTGTAGGTCACCGACTGTGCCAGTACATACCGGCCGGCGTGAGCACTTAATGCGTCGGGCTGCATGGCGACGGCAATCGCGTCAGGCCATTGCTGGAGCCAAGTGCGCCCCACGGCATCGTCAGCGTTTATCACTTTGAGCGGAGAGCCCAAATCAAACAATTGTTTTTCGCCGCCGCATAAGCGTCTAAGGTGCCGTGATAGTCGAGATGATCATGGCTTAAATTAGTAAACACAGCCGCATCCAATGCCAGGCTCGCGACTCGTCCTTGGACTAAACCATGTGAAGACACTTCCATCGCGACATGGCGTGCACCTTGCTGCGCAAACGCCGCAAGCTGGGCTTGAATACCAATGGCATCGCCCGTGGTGTTTTCCGCCGCTTCTAATTGGCCAATAAAGCCATTGCCAGTGGTGCCCATCACCGCGGTCCGCTCACCTAAGGCATCTAACCACTGTGCAATCAATTGGGAGACTGTGGTTTTACCATTGGTGCCGGTCACGCCAATCATGCCTATGTGCTGTTGCGGGTGCTGATAAAAACGCGCGGCCAATGCCGATAAGGAAGCAGGTAAAATGCATAAACTGATGAGCGGCACATTCTGATGCCACTGCACAGCATTTTGCTCCGCTTGCTGCACCACAGCCACAGCACCGGCCTGAATCGCGGTATCGATAAACTGGCGACCATCAACTTGGTGGCCTTTTATCGCCACGAATACATCACCTTGACGGATTTTGCGGCTATCCAAGGATAGGTGCCGTACCGGCATCGAGGGCACATCCGCCAGCCAAGGGCTCAGCCATTGGTTTAAATCATTCATCGCCATTCACTTCATTTGCATGCTTTGCCACTTGCAACGCCGGACCCGTACCGGCATCCGGTGCAATGTTTAAAATCTGGAGTGCGCTTTTCATCACGCTCGAAAACACAGGTGCCGCGACCTGCCCGCCATAATATTTGTCGCCTTGCGGCTCGTTGATCACCACCACCATGGCCAGCTTAGGATTGCTAATGGGGGCCAGCCCCGCGGTGTAACCAATATATTCGTCGCCATAGCCACCGGCGACAGCGACTTTCGCGGTCCCGGTTTTGGCGCCAACGCGATAGCCATCAACCGCGGCACGACGCGCACTGCCGCCTTCTTGGGTCACCCCTTCCAACATTTGCAGGACTTTATAGGCATTTTCGCGCGAGGCAACTTGCTTACCTTCTGTGACGCCTTCACGCTTTAAAATGCTCAGTGGTCGATTAATGCCCAGCGACCCTAGCGTGGCATAAGCACGCACAAGCTGAGTCGGTGTCACCGATAATCCATAGCCAAAGGCTAGCGTGGCACGTTCAAAATCTGACCAACGACGCCGAGAGGGGAAATGGCCCACTGATTCACCAACCAGCTCAACGCCCGTACCGGTGCCGAGCCCAAAGCTGCCATATTGACCTAATAAGGTCTCTACAGGCATGGCTAATGAGAGTTTACTCACACCGATATTACTGGATTTTTTGAGAATACGCGCAAGGTTAGCTTTGCCGACTTTAGAAACATCACGCACTCGACTGCCACCGATTTGCATAATGCCGTTGCCGGTATCTATTACGGTGTCCATATCGGCAACACCGTTTTCTAACGCAGTGAGTACCACAAAAGGCTTCATGGTTGAGCCCGGTTCAAACACATCAGTAATCGCGCGATTACGCATGTTAAAGCTTTTGAGTGAGCTACGATTATTGGGGTTATAGGAGGGGGCGTTGACCATGGCCATCACTTCACCGGTCTTCACGTCCACCATCACCAAAGAGCCCGAGGTGGCGCGGTAATCGGCGACGGCTTGTTTGATAGCACGATACGCAATGGCTTGAAGACGCTGATCGATGCTCAGCGTCAGCGACTGGCCTTCTTTTTTATCTTCGGTGGCAATATGCTCCACGACACGGCCTAATCGGTCTTTACGCACCGTGCGTTTACCATGCTCACCCGCCAGCCAATCATCAAATCGGCGTTCGATCCCTTCTAAGCCATGGCCGTCAATACCTGTCACACCCACTATATGGGCGCTGATTTCAGCACTGGGATAAAAGCGGCGTGACTCAGCTTTTAACCCTACGCCAGGTAAATCAAGCTTATCAACGTACGCTGCCATGGCTGGGCGCACCTGACGCTGCAGATAAATAAAACGCTGCTGCCGGTTAGCCTGAATTTTATCAATCAAAGCTTGCCGGTCTAACCCCAAGACATCCGCAAGCGCATGCCAGCGATCGACGTTTTTTAACCCTTGGTGTTTGAATACCGTCACCGGATCCGCCCACACGGCTTGAACAGGCACACTGATCGCGAGTGCCTCACCTTGACGGTCCGTGATCATGCCTCGCGCGGAAGGAACCTGCTCTGTTCGTATCGAACGCAGATCCCCTTCGTGGCGTAACCGATCGGGCTCAATTACTTGGATGTAAGCGGCGCGCGCCACCAAGGCAGCCAAGGCTAAGCCAATAAATACACAGACAAGACCAAAGCGCCACTGAATCAATACCGGTGGCGCTTTGGGTGTACGGCGATTAGTTGACTTGGTAGAACGTTTTTTCACCGGTCGTTACTCAAAGGTCGCGTTACAATCACTTCGTTCTCACTGGTGGGACGAATCATGTCAAAAGAATGACGCGCCACGGATTCCACATGACTATGTTCAGACAACGCATTTTCCTCTAACAATTGATTGCGCCACTCCACTTCAAGGGTTTCACGTTGCTCTAATAGCACGTTCTGTTTGGCAATCAAATTACGCGTTGATTGGGTCATAGATACCACGGCAATCGCCGAAACCAATACCGCCAGCAGTAACCCTAATGGCAACTTCCCGATTGCCAATACATCCTGGCCTATCTGCTTAGCGAGGCTTGGGCGCGGTTTCATGCGTTATCCTAACTTTTCCGCCACGCGTAACACCGAGCTTCGCGCCCGGGCGTTATGCGCCACTTCTTCCGCGGACGGTTTAATCGCCTTGCCAATCGGCTTCATTGCCGCCGAACCGAGCTCGGCAATCTGTGCTTCGGTCAAAGGCACCCCTTTGGGCACATCCGGTCCTTTACTTTGCTTACGGATAAAGCGCTTGACCATGCGATCTTCTAACGAGTGAAAGCTAATCACTGATAAGCGTCCACCCGGGGCTAAACTGGCGAGCGCACCTTGCAGTGCTTGCTCGATTTCATCCAGCTCACTGTTGATGTAAATCCGAATCGCTTGAAAGCTACGTGTCGCAGGATGCTTTTTCTTCTCTCTAAACGGCACCGCGTGATCAATCAGCTTGGCAAGCTGATTGGTCGTAGTCAGCGCAGGTGCTTCTTCATCTTCACGGTGACGAACAATGGCATTGGCAATCCGGCGCGCAAAACGCTCTTCGCCAAACACTTTTAATACCCAAACAATATCATCGACACTGGCGGTTTCTAACCACTGTGCGGCCGACTGGCCGGTGCTCGGATCCATACGCATATCAAGCGGGCCATCATGCATAAAACTGAAGCCACGGCTAGGGTCGTCAAGCTGGGGCGAAGACACGCCCAAATCAAGGAGGATCCCATCGACCTTTTCAGCTAGCCCACGCTCACTGAGGTACGACGCTATCTCAGAAAACGGGCCATGAATAATCTGGAAACGCGGATCATCGATGGAATTTGCCTCTTCGATCGCGCGTGGATCGCGATCGATCGCATACAGGCGACCGTTATCACCCAATTGCGACAAGATATGGCGCGAGTGACCGCCGCGACCAAAAGTACCATCGACATAGATGCCATCGGGTTTAATCGCAAGGCCGTCCACTGATTCATTTAATAGGACGGAAACATGGGTATATTGTTCTGACATACATTCACTTCATTATTTACAATGAGAGGTCTGCTAACCGCTCACTGAGCATCGGGGTTGATTCCGCCTGTGTGTCCATATCCTGGCGAATTTGTGCCTGCCACGTCTGCTCGTCCCAAATCTCAAATTTGTTGAGTTGGCCAACCAGCATCGCTTTGCCGTCTAACCCGGCATATTGGCGCAAGGTCGCAGGCAGTAATAAGCGACCTTGTCCGTCCATTTCACAGTCAAACGCATGGCCAAGTAATAAGCGCTGCAGGCGTCGCTCTGCAGGTTGAAAGCTGGATAACTGCGATAACTTCGCCTCAATCACTTCCCATTCCGGGACCGGGTACAACGCCAAGCAAGGAAGTTGGTGATCGATCGTGCACACAAACTGGCCATCACAATGGTGAATTAACCCATCGCGATAGCGCGTTGGCAGAGCAAGTCGCCCTTTTTTATCGACCGAAATGGCGCTGACGCCACGTAACATGACGTTATTTTCCCTTTTTCACCAAGATTATCCACTTTACACCACATTTTCCCACCCAGAAGTGTACGTAGCAGGTAAAAAGAAAGTCAAGCAAGCCATGACAGTGAGCAAGATCACACCTGGGAAGATTAAAGAAGGTTTTCAGCGGCTTAATCAATATACAAAAAAGCCGATGACATTCGGTTATAACCAAATCGTCTGACTCAAACGCTGAAAAAGAGAGGGCGAGCCAAAAAGGCTCGCCCTAAAAGGAGGTGAGTTGGCCTGTAAGCCGGGTTCTGTACCGTAAAAACGGTGGTAACCATTCGTCTAGGCCTGCAATCGCTCACAGGCTCCAGCAACCTACCCGTCCCCAAACGCGGGCCGCGCCAATAGGGACCTATTTGGTCTTGCTCCGGGTGGAGTTTACCGTGCCACGAACTGTTGCCAGTCGCGCGGTGCGCTCTTACCGCACCCTTTCACCCTTACCTGTGCTCCGAAGAGCCATCGGCGGTATACTCTCTGCTGCACTGGTCGTAGGCTCGCGCCTCCCAGGCGTTACCTGGCACCCTGCCCTGAGGAGCCCGGACTTTCCTCCCCTTTATCAGTCTCCCAAAGGACATCAATAAAGCAGCGATTACCCGGCCAACTCGAGCGGGGGAGTATATAGAAGAATATTCACGCAAGCCAGCGTAAATCGCGCTCAGCTATAAATTCTCTAGGCCCCATTTATAGAGTGCGTTTTTTTTCACCGCATATAATTCCGCGACTAACGCGGCTGCTTTTTTTAACGGTAACTCGGCCGCCAATAGACCCAGCGCATGACACGCCGCGGTTGGCAAAGCCGTTTTATCCGCGCGATGGCCGGCGACCAATAACACCATTTCTCCACGTAAGCGGTTAGGATCCTCACTCAACCACTCAATGAGTTCACCCAACGGTGCCCCATGGATGGTTTCAAAGGTTTTCGTTAGTTCGCGCGCCAACACCACGCGACGCGCGTCGCCCAGTACCTCGCGCATATCCGCCAAGCTGTCACGAATACGGTGCGGTGACTCATAGAAAATCAAGGTACGCGGATCATCGGCCAATTCACGGAACGTATCTTGTCGCGCTTTTGTCTTAGGAGGCAGGAACCCTTCAAAACTAAAACGGTCTGAAGGCAAACCCGATGCACTTAATGCGGTGACTACCGCGCAGGCGCCAGGCAATGGGACCACTCTGACACCCGCCTCACGGCATTGAGTGACCAGGTGATATCCCGGATCGCTAATCAAGGGGGTGCCAGCATCAGAGACTAATGCAATCGACTGGCCTTGTTGCAGGCGCGTTAACAATGCAGCGGCTTTCTGCTGTTCATTGTGCTCATGCAACGCAAAAGTTTTCGCACTAATCGAAAAATGCGATAGCAACCGAGCCGTATGACGCGTATCTTCGGCCGCGACCACGTCGACACTGGCTAAAACATCAAGAGCACGCTGGGTAATATCAGCCAAATTGCCAATCGGTGTTGGCACAATATACAGCGTGGGGTGAGCATGGTCGGATAGATTTGCATCAGTCATTTGTTTAACAACCCTTCGGCGATTAAGATAGGGGCAACGTTGTCACGGTTGAAATATGTTCATGGTTAAACTTACCCAGAAGCGTCAAAGTGTAACACGACTTATTACCCCTGTAGCCTTAGCATTGGCTTTAGCGGCTTGTAGTGCGCCGTCCACCACGCCAACTGCGCGTGATGTCATCAGTCAACCGGCAACGGAAAATTCGACATTTTATTTGTTGCAGGCCGAAACCAGCCAAGGTGATAAGCAAAATGACTGGTTTTTACTGGCGATAAAAGCGCTGATTAACGAGCAACAATTGAACCAAGCGGATGTGCTGCTGCAGCGCTTGGCTGAGCGCAATCTTAATACGGACCAGCGTATTGAATGGACACTCGCGCGTGGGCGCTTTTTGGCACAAACCGGCAAGCTAACCCAAGCCGATCAAGCGTTGGCCTTATCCCCTGATTGGCAGCTCACCGAGGGACAATATGTCCGCTTCTATCAGCAAAAAGCCAAAATTGCGCGTCAGCAAGGCAATGCCCTGGACGCGGTCAACAATCAGCATCGGTTAGCCAGCTATATTGAATCCGACCAAGCTCAGCAAGCATGGAACACGCTGTGGCAAGATTTACAATCTCTCAACCAGCGCGAGATCAAACAGCTTCAATCCAGTGATGATGACATCCTTGCCGGTTGGGTCACCTTGTTGGACATCGCGCGCCGCTACACCCGCGATCTGGCCGAGATGCAAAGCCAATTAGATGCCTACTTGGCGTCGCACCCTACGCACCCCGCGAACCAGTATTTACCGGATAATTTGGCCGATATCCAAGCACTGACCATCACACAACCCACTAATGTAGGGGTCATGCTACCACTGACGGATAAATTTGCTGATCAAGGGGATGCCATTCGTGATGGCTTTATTGAAGCCATGCTTGATGCGAAAACAGATCAACGCCCTCGTGTGCGCTTTTACGATACCAACGCCATGGATGTCGATGCGCTCACGCAACGTATCCGTGATGACGGCATCGACTTCGTGGTGGGGCCACTGCAGAAACATAAAGTCGCCGCAGTCAGTGACGCGCTCGCCGGCCAAGTGCCTTTATTGGCGCTTAACCAGCCCACGGATGAAAATTATACGCAAGGTGTGTGCTACTTCACCTTGTCACCCGAACAAGAAGCCGCGCAAGCCGCCGACCGTCTTCACCAGCAGGGGTATCAGTTCCCCTTAGTGCTCTACCCTGACTCCGCCTTTGGTCAACGGATCCGTGATGCATTTTCCGCCCGCTGGCAGTCACTCACCGATACAGACGTTGAGCAAGCGCCTCTCGGTGATCGTGATAAAATGCAAGCACGCATTCGTGATATCTTTGGTTTAGACGCCAGTCAGCGCCGCATTTCACAACTGAAAAAACTCACCGACTTACCCTTACAATCGCAAGCCCGTAGCCGTCGCGATATCGACGCCGTTTATATGGTGGCCGGTGCCGCTGAGCTGACCTTATTAAAACCCTTTATTGAGGTCGCGATTAATCCCGATGTCTTGCCGCCGAAACTCTATGCAAGCTCGCGTAGCAATAACCGCGCCGATGGCATGGGCCAATTAGCCGAGCTTGAAGGCATCGAATTCAGTGATATTCCTCTATTAGTGCACGCCCAAAGCGATGCGTATAAAAGCTATCAACAGCGTCATCCATCGCCAAGTAACAACACCACGCGCTTACATGCCTTGGGGATGGATGCTTACCAGCTGCTGAAGGGGCTACCACAAATGCAAGCCCAGCCGGGTTATCAGCTAAATGGTCAAACGGGGCAACTCTCACTCGCCGATCAGTGTATTATCCACCGTCAGCTAGACTGGGCGCGATTTGGTCAAACCGCCATTGAGCCTGTTGAGACGGAATCTCGCGGAGAGGCGCAGTGAAACAGCCTCAGTCCAGAGCAACAGGACAGGCTTACGAAGCACACGCTTGCCAATACCTAATGCGCCACGGGCTGAGTCTGCTCGATAAAAACGCCCATAGTCGTCGCGGCGAGATTGATCTTGTGATGCGCGATGGCAGTTGCTTGGTGTTTGTCGAGGTGCGTTTCCGGCGCGGGCACGGCTTTGGTGGCGCGGCGGCGAGCATTACCGCCACCAAACAACGTCGTTTAATTCTCGCCGCTGAGCGTTGGATGCAATGCCGCGGCATCAAAAGTATGCAAACCGAATTTCGCTTTGACGCTGTCACCTTTGATGGCAGCGTTGAGGCGGTCAACTGGATTCAAAACATTGTTCAAGGGTAAGTCATGCTAGAGAGCATTAAAGAGAGCTTTACCGAAAGTATTCAAACCCAAATCGCGGCCGCAGAAGCGATTCCCGAGTATCTATCACAATCGCACAAGTAATGGTGCAAAGCCTACTTAACGGCAACAAAATCTTGTGTTGTGGTAATGGCGGTTCCGCCGCGAATGCCCAGCATTTTGCGTCTTGCCTGTTAAATCGCTTTGAGACTGAGCGTCCCAGCTTACCGGCTTTGGCACTCACTACAGACACTACCACCTTAACCGCAGTGGCCAACGACTACAGCCACGATGAAGTCTTCTCCAAGCAAGTACGAGCGCTAGGGCAAGCGGGCGATGTGCTTCTGGCCATATCCACCAGCGGCAACAGTAAAGACATCATCAAAGCGATGGAAGCTGCCGTGACCCGTGATATGACCATTATTGCGTTAACCGGGAAAGACGGCGGCGAAATGGCCGGGTTGCTTGGCCAGCGTGATGTCGAAGTCCGTATTCCCTCGCAACGTACCGCGCGCATTCAAGAAGGACACCTGCTCACTGTCCATTGCTTGTGTGACCTGATTGACCAAGTCCTCTTTCCTTCTCACGGAGAATAATTCATGCGCGTTATCATGACCTTGATATTGGCACTGACGCTGCAAGCGTGTTCCGCCATTTATTCCTCCGATCCTCGTACGACCGGAGAAGAGTGGCACGATACCCAAATTGGTCTCAATACCGCCGGGATCGTGAACAAAGCCCCGTTCAAAAATAAGCTTCGCGTTAAGGCGGCATCGTTTCAAGGGCAAGTTCTGTTAGTCGGGCAAAGCACCGACCAGGCCCTCACCCAGCAACTGGTTGAACGGGTCCGAGCCCTGGATAACGTCGATGTTGTCTATAACGAAGTCCGTGAAACGCCAATGGTTGGCTTGGCCGATATCAGTACGGATAGCTGGCTAACGACCCGAGTCAAAGCAGCCTTTGTCGCCGATGACCAGTTACGCGCGGTAAATATCAAGGTGGTCACTGAAGCCCGCGAAGTGTTTTTAATGGGCGCCGTCACCCAATCACAAGCGGACCAAGCGGTTGAGATAGCGCGCAATATTCGCGGTGTAGAAGGCGTGGTTAAGGCGTTTGAATATAAAGATACAGATACAGAATGACGCTCATCATCGCGTCACCAAAAAAGCCAACGCATAATCGTTGGCTTTTTTGTTTAATTCAAAGCGCTACAGCTTGCGTCTCAGTAACAGCAAGGTGATCACCAGAAAAATGACACTTGGGGTGATAGCACCAATGGCCGGAGGGAGATGATACACCAAACTCATCGGCCCAAAGACTTCGTTGGCGATATAAAAGCCAAAGCCAAAAATCACCCCTGATAGCACCCGCGCACCCATGGTGACACTTCGCAAAGGGCCAAAGACAAAACTCAGCGCCAACAGCATCATCACCGCGATCGACAGCGGCTGTACCGCTTTGCGCCACAGGGCCAGCTCATAACGTGACGCATCTTGCTGTGACGCTTTAAGGTACGACACATAACTATACAAACCCGATAGCGGTAGCTCTTCCGGTTTCACCGTCACCACCGCTAATTTGTCAGGCGTCAGTGTGGTACTCCAAACCAATTCATCCTGCTCTACATTGCTCAGCGCGGTTTGATTTTGCATGCGCGTAATGGTCACATCTTTAAGCATCCAACTGTCTTTATTGAGATAATCAGCACGCTCAGCAAACACCACATTGGTCATGGTTTGCTGGTCATCAAACTTCCAAATGCTCACACCGGTCAGCGTATCTTGCTCATCCGCGCGGGCGATATAAATAAAATCGTCGCCATCTTTCGCCCAAACCCCACGCCGCACCGACATCACGTTTCCACCTGATTTGGCAATGGCACGCAGCTCACGAGCGGCTTTTTGCGCATCCGGTGCGCCCCACTGGCCCAGCACCATCACAATCAACATTAACGGAATGGCCGTTTTAAGCACTGATAGGCCAATTTGGAGTTTCGACACTCCAGCGGCCTGCATCACCACCAGCTCTGAGCTTGAGGCCAGCATTCCCAAACCAATCAATGCCCCCAGCAAAACCGCCATGGGGAAGAACATTTCAATATCGCGCGGCATGCTGAGCAACACATACAAAATCGCTTTGCCCATGGTGTAGGTACCATCACCGACCGAGCGTAACTGCTCGACAAACTTGATGATCGCAGACAATCCCACCAAGGTCGCCAAACACAGTGACGAGGTGCCTATCAGAGTCCGGCCAATATACCAATCAAGAATGCGAAACATCAGGCAGATCCTTTTAAGCTAGCTTTGAGTTTTCTCACCGGTAGCGAATCCCAGCTGGCGAGGATCACGGCCAGTAATAAAGCGGCCACATTGATACTCCACAGACCAATTTGTGCGGGCAGATCGCCATCTTCTACCGCGGATTTCGCCGCGCTGATCGATAAAAAATAGGCCAGATAAATCATTATCGCGGGGAAGAGTTTGGCAAAGCGTCCCTGACGCGGGTTCACCGCCGATAACGGCACCACAATCATGGTCATCAAGGGGATACACAACACCAAGGAAATACGCCACTGCAGTTCGGCGCGCGCTTTCAAACTTGATTCACCAACCAATTGCAAGGTTGGCATCGCATCCCAGTCACGACTTTTTTCACGCACTTCGCGCTGACCAATCAATACCTGATAGTTTTTATAGGTCGTTACACCATAGTTAAGCTGAGTCGGTACGCCCTCGGTACGGGTTCCCTCTAACAAATCCAAGACTTGTCGACCGTCAGGCAGCTCAGACACATAGCCTTTATCGGCCACCACCACATTCGGCAGTAAAGAGCCTTGGGGGACGGGCTGAGCGACAAATACCTGTTTGAGCGTTTTACCATCATCTTCGATATTATCAACGAAAATCACCGCCTCACCCGATGGCGCACTTTGAAACTGCCCTTGCACCAACAATTCTAAACCGGATTTGGCCTCTAATTGCTCCATCACCTCGAGCTCTTGGTTATTGGCCCATGGCGTTAGCCAAAGCGAGTTAAACGCCGCCACGGATCCGGTGATAATCGCGAGATACAGCGCAGCGCGGATCAGAAACTCATTGCCAATCCCAGTGGCGTTCATGACCGTGATCTCACTCTCAGCATAGAGCCGCCCGAATGTAATCAAAATGCCGATATACAAGCTCAAAGGTAACATCAGCATTGCCATCGACGGCATATATAAACCGACTAAGGTAATGATCTGATTCCCCGGGATCGATCCTTCCGTGGCACTGGCGAGTACACGGATAAATTTTTGGCTGAAAAAGACCAGAAACAACACAAATAAAACGGCAACTTGTGTTTTAACTGTCTCCCGGATCAAATATCGAACAATTATCAAAGCGAAGGCACCTATGGAAAACTTGTTTTTTTACTCGAATAACTATAGTTTCTGGGTTAATTAGTTGTTTTCTAATCTTTCGGCCATTTGTTGACCGCCGGCTGATCTGGACGCATCAAAGCGCGTTCAACAACATATAGTGGCGGCATTATCCAACATTTGGTCTCAATTGTCTTTAGGATCTAGGAGTACAAATGGAGTTCAGTGTAAAGAGCGGTAGCCCCGAAAAGCAACGCAGTGCCTGTATTGTCGTTGGCGTGTTTGAGCCTCGCCGCCTGTCCCCCGTGGCCGAGCAACTCGACAAAATCAGCGACGGCTACATCAGCGCCCTGCTGCGCCGCGGTGATCTTGAAGGTAAACCCGGCCAAGTGCTCCTGCTACACCATGTTCCGAACGTGTTATCTGAGCGCGTATTACTGGTGGGTTGTGGTAAAGAGCGCGAGCTCGGCGAGCGCCAATACAAAGAAATCATCAAAAAAACCATCAACACCCTCAATGAAACCGGCTCGATGGAAGCGGTCTGTTTTTTAACCGAGCTACACGTTAAAGGCCGCGATACATACTGGAAGGTACGTCAAGCGGTTGAGAGCACCAAAGACAGCTTGTACACCTTTAACCAGTTTAAAAGTGTTAAGCCAGAAATTCGTCGCCCATTACGCAAAATGGTGTTCAACGTCCCAACGCGTCGTGAATTGAATCTGGGTGAGCGTGCCATCGCGCATGGCTTAGCGATCGCTTCTGGTGTGAATGCCTGTAAAGATTTGGGTAATATGCCACCGAACGTGGCGAACCCTGCCTATCTTGCCTCGCAAGCGCGCCGTTTAGCCGATGACTATGATGCGGTCACCACCCGTATTATCGGTGAAGAAGAAATGGACAAGCTGGGCATGCATTCCTATCTTGCGGTTGGCCGTGGCTCAAAAAATGAATCGATGATGTCGATCATGGAGTACAAGGGCAGCCCTGATCCAGAGGCAAAACCGATTGTGCTCGTCGGCAAAGGCCTCACCTTTGACTCGGGCGGTATTTCCATTAAGCCCGGTGCCGGTATGGATGAGATGAAGTACGACATGGGCGGTGCCGCATCGGTATTTGGGGTGATGCGTGCCTTGGCCGAGCTTAACCTACCTATCAATGTCGTGGGTGTGCTCGCCGGTTGTGAAAACATGCCAGACGGCCAAGCCTATCGTCCAGGTGACATCCTGACGACCATGTCAGGGCAAACGGTCGAGGTGCTTAATACCGACGCCGAAGGTCGCTTAGTACTTTGTGATGCCCTCACCTATGTAGAGCGTTATGAGCCAGAGTGTGTGATTGATGTGGCAACCCTCACCGGCGCGTGCATCATGGCCCTTAGCCATCACATCAGCGCCCTAATTGCTAACCAGAACCCCTTGGCGCACGATATTATCAGTGCCTCAGAGCAAGCCGGTGACCGTGCGTGGCGCCTGCCAATGACTGACGAGTTCCAAGAGCAACTCGATAGCCCGTTTGCCGATATGGCCAATATTGGTGGTAAAGGCGGTGGCACTATCACCGCGGGCTGCTTCTTGTCTCGGTTTGCCAAAAAGTACAACTGGGCACACTTAGACATCGCCGGGACTGCTTGGAAAAGCGGCGGCAAAGAAAAAGGTTCCACCGGCCGTCCCGTTCCTCTGCTGGTGCAATTTTTACTCAACCGCTCCGGGCTTGAATTGGAAGAGTAACCACGAACAGGAGGCCCACCGGCCTCCTTTTTTGTTGAAACTTTATCCGGCACTGGTGTCTGCACGCACAATCGGCTATGTTGATGGCTCCGCGCTACCCGGACACCCCGCTTTTGGGACGGAGGCCGTTTCTCACATTTAGGAGCGTATATGCCCACCGCCACCTTTTATCTTTTGTCGCCGCCCGAGCCGGCAGACGACAGCAACAGCCTGGGGCTGACACCTGAGCAGCAAGCGCGTGAACAACAAATACTGATAGACACGGCCATTGATTTGGCTTTTTACTACTATCAACAAGGGCAACGCATTTATCTGGCCGCACAGGACCAAGCCCAAGCGCATCAATTGGATGACGCTTTATGGCAACGTGACCCAGATACCTTCGTGCCCCATAATCTGGTCGGTGAAGGGCCGCGAGGCGGCGCACCGGTGGAAATAGGCTGGCCAGGTGTGCGCCATACCGGTCATCGCAGTGTGTTAATCAATTTGGCGACAGAGGCATCAAATTTTGCGCCTTCGTTTGCACAAGTGGTAGACTTCGTCCCTTGCGATGAGACGCTTAAACAGCACGCGCGTCACCGATATAAAGCATACCGACTGGCAGGCCTGCAACTTCATACCTTGGCCATCGACCAATCGCCCAACCCTTGACGATCTTTCAAGAGCGCTATGGAAAAGACATATAATCCACAATCAATTGAAAAAGCGCTGTATCAGCGCTGGGAAGAGGCGGGCTATTTCCGACCTCATGGTGATACCAGCAAAGATGCCTTTAGCATCATGATCCCACCTCCGAATGTAACCGGTAGCCTGCATATGGGCCACGCGTTTCAGGATACCATCATGGATACCCTGACCCGTGCCGCGCGCATGAAAGGTAAAAATACCCTTTGGCAAGTGGGGACCGACCACGCCGGTATTGCCACGCAGATGGTGGTGGAACGTAAGATCGCAGCCGAAGAAAACAAAACCAAGCACGACTACGGCCGTGACGCGTTTATTGACAAAATTTGGCAATGGAAAGGCGAATCCGGTGGCACCATTACCCAACAGCTGCGCCGCTTGGGAGCCTCTGTCGACTGGGATCGCGAACGTTTCACCATGGACGAAGGATTCTCCAATGCGGTAAAAGAAGTGTTTGTGCGCCTGCACAAAGAAGACTTGATTTATCGCGGCAAACGCTTGGTGAACTGGGATCCGAAACTGCACACGGCGATTTCGGACTTGGAAGTGGAAAACAAAGACAAGAAAGGCCACATGTGGCATTTCCGTTATCCACTGGCTGATGGTGCCAAAACCGCAGACGGTAAAGATTACATTGTCGTTGCCACCACCCGTCCAGAAACCATGCTGGGCGATACCGGTGTTGCGGTAAACCCAGACGATCCGCGTTACAAAGATCTGATTGGTCAGCACGTGTTGCTGCCAGTGGTGAATCGTCGTATCCCGATCGTGGGCGACGAACACGCCGACATGGAAAAAGGCACCGGGTGTGTAAAAATCACTCCCGCACACGACTTTAATGACTACGAAGTCGGCCAGCGCCACCAGCTGCCAATGATCAACATTTTGACCCTGAACGCGGATATCCGCGAGCACGCAGAAGTGTTTGATCACAAAGGCCAGCCAAGCACCGCCTACGCGAGCGACATTCCAGCCGCCTACCAGGGTTTGGAACGTTTTGCTGCGCGTAAAGCGATCGTCGCCGAGTTTGACGCGCTCGGCTTGCTGGGTGAAATCAAAGATCACGATCTGACCGTCCCTTATGGCGACCGCGGTGGCGTGGTCATTGAGCCGATGCTGACCGACCAATGGTACGTGCGCACCGCGCCGCTCGCCGAGCCGGCAGTCAAAGCGGTAGAAGATGGCGACATTCAGTTTGTGCCCAAGCAATACGAAAACATGTACTTTGCCTGGATGCGCGATGTACAAGACTGGTGTATTTCGCGTCAGCTTTGGTGGGGTCACCGCATTCCTGCCTGGTATGACGATCACGGCAATGTCTATGTGGGCCGCGATGAAGACGAAGTCCGTCGTGACAACCAGATTGGCGACGACGTCGCGCTGCGCCAAGACGAAGACGTGCTCGATACCTGGTTCTCATCGGCGCTTTGGACATTCGGCACCCTCGGCTGGCCAGAAAATACTGATGCACTGAAAACCTTCCATCCTACCGATGTATTGGTGTCAGGCTTCGATATTATCTTCTTCTGGGTGGCGCGCATGATCATGATGACCATGCACTTCATTAAAGATGAAAACGGCAAGCCACAAGTCCCGTTCAAAACCATCTACATGACCGGCCTGATTCGCGATGAAAGTGGCGCCAAGATGTCGAAGTCGAAAGGCAACGTGCTTGACCCACTCGACATGATTGACGGCATTGGTATTGATGATCTGGTTGCCAAGCGCACCGGTAACATGATGCAGCCTAAGCTGGCTGAAAAAATCGAGAAGGCGACCCGCAAAACCTTCGAAAACGGCATCGACGCCCACGGCACCGATGCCTTGCGCTTTACCTTGGCGGCACTGGCCTCTACCGGCCGTGACATCAACTGGGACATGAAGCGTCTGGAAGGTTACCGCAACTTCTGTAACAAACTTTGGAACGCCAGCCGTTACGTGCTGATGAACACCGAAGCGCAAGATTGCGGCATGAACGGCGGCGAGATGACCTTCTCAAATGCCGATCAGTGGATCGAGTCTCAGTTCCAACAAGCGGCCAAAGACTTTAACACACACCTCGACAACTACCGTCTCGATATGGCGGCGGGCGTCTTGTATGAGTTTATCTGGCATCAATTCTGCGATTGGTACTTGGAGCTGACCAAGCCGGTGCTGTGGAAAGGTGACGACGCACAACAGCGTGCCACCCGTTATACCTTGATCACCGTGCTGGAGAAAACCTTGCGTCTGGCGCACCCTGTGATCCCTTACATCACCGAAGCGATCTGGCAGAGCGTTAAACCGCTGGTAAACGGCGTGGAAGGCGACACCATTATGCAGCAGCCTCTGCCGCAATTTGATCAAAGCCACGTGAACACCCAAGCGTCAGAAGATATTGAGTGGGTGAAGCAGTTTATCGTCAGCATCCGTAACCTACGTGCTGAGTACGATATTGCGCCAAGCCAACCGCTTGACGTAATGCTAAAAGCCGCCGATTCACGTGATGCTGATCGTGCGAGCAGCAACAGCACCACCTTAAACGCACTGGCCAAACTGGGCAGTTTCAAGGTACTGGACGGCAGCGAAACGCTACCGGCCTGTGCGTCTGCCTTGGTTGGCAGCGCTGAGATCTTGATCCCAATGGCGGGCTTGATTGATAAAGATGCCGAACTGGCGCGTCTGGACAAAGAGATCGCCAAAATCGAAGGTGAGATCAAGCGTGTTGAAGGTAAGCTTGGCAATGACGGCTTTGTCGCTAAAGCGCCCGAAGCCGTGGTAGCGAAAGAGCGTGAAAAGCTCGATGGCTATCGTGACACCTTAACCAAGCTCGGTGAGCAAAAGGTCACCATCGCTGCGTTATAGTTCATCGGTCTTACCGATACCCTGTGATAAGCCACGCCAATCGGCGTGGCTTTTTTATGCCCAACACCAGCACACAATTGGCTTGGTCACTTTCTCAACGGATGTTGTACCCAGCACTGATCGCCTTTGATAGCCCTTCTCTATCTAAAAGATAGTGAGAACCGTTTTTATTTATCGACATGAGCCGTACATACTGTCATTGTTGATTAAACGCGTGTTGCCGCGAAGGAGCTACACCATGAAAAAGACACTCAGTTTTGCCGCTATCCACTTTTCGATCGCCTTTACGGTCGCGTATGTGCTCACCGGCGATATCATTTTAGGTAGCTTAATTGCCATGACCGAGCCAACGGTCAACACGGGTGCCTTTTATCTGCACGAAAAAATCTGGAAACTAAGCCGTCAAGCGCGTCCGGTGATTAAAACCGCCAGCTTTGCGGTGATCCACTTTAACGTCGCTTTCTTGGTCGGCTATTTGATCAGCGGTGATTGGTTAGTCGGTGGTGCATTAGCGCTGGTTGAGCCAAGCATCAATACATTGGCTTACTTTTTCCATGAAAAAATCTGGCAGCGCCGTCATGGGGTAAAACCCGCGCCGGTGCACCTTGGCCACCACCACTAAAACCACACCGGGGATAGTGACGCCGAACAACGCGCAATGATCGCCGCCTGCCTGTATCGCGATTGAGTTGTGAAAGCCATCTCAGTGAGATAGATTGTCGATAAATCTATTATCCGGAGTGTTTTAATGGCTAAGGATTGCCCCCAAAATTTACGCAAGGCTGACTCACACGCCCCTGCGTCCCTCGACGTGCGCTTAATTGCGCCGAGCGATAACCCTGCCATTGCCGATGTCATTCGTCGCGTCTCTGCCGAGCATGGTCTTAGTGCCGATGCCGGATTTAGCGTGGCCGATCCCACCCTCGATTATCTCAGCGAACAATATACGCACCCGCATGCCGCCTATTGGGTGATTGAAGCAGATAGAGTGATCCTCGGCGGTGGTGGTGTCGCCCCTTTGCCTGGGCACGATGGTGTGTGTGAACTACAGAAGATGTACTTTCTGCCAGCATTACGCGGCAAAGGCATCGCAAAGCGGTTAGCCGTCAAGGCGATGGATACGGCGCGAGAATGGGGCTATCAGCGCTGCTACCTCGAGACCACCGCCAACCTCACCGCCGCCATTGCCTTGTATCAGTCACTCGGTTTTGTGCCGTGTCCTAGGATGGGAAACACCGGTCACGACAGCTGTGAAGTCACCATGATAAAGGTGCTGTAAACAAGTTCAGGCAAATAAAAAGCCACGCTAACGTGGCTTTTTGAGGCTTACTGGTGCGAGTAAATTTACTCGCTTTCTGGGCTTTCTTCGTCTTCATCCGACTCGAAATAGGTACCCCAGCCGTCGTAATCAATGTTGTGCTTGTCGGCCAACGCCACCAACTTTTCTACCTGCTCATCAATACGTTCGGCATTCAAGGCGGTTTCCATGACCGCATCAAAGCAAACAATCGTGCCGCCCTCTTCCAGCTCGAGCTCTTCAGCCTCTGCTACCTCAAAGCCCATTTTAAAGGCCTCGACCGCCGCATCTTCCAGCGCCGCAAAGGTATCGGCGCATAAATGGTGCTCAATGGTATATAACGCATCCGGATCACTGCCGTCGGCGAGAAGCTCCTCGATAATCATGCGCGTTTCTTGGTGTTGTTGTTCAATCAGTTCAGCCTGTGACATAAGCGCGACTCCAGAAAATGAATACGGGCGCAATATGGCACGGTTTCGGCAAAAATGCCACGTTCGCTCACCGCGAAGCTGACGATAAAACCGCCAAGTTGATGAATTTTCTGTGACCTTGCTAGTTTGGCGAGATTGTTAGTGATTTGTAACATTGACCTCCCCTCGGAAGGTTGTCATTATTCGACCATCCAAGGAGGACATGAGACACGCCCACCCTGTGCAAACGGCCCGCATTCCCACCTTATCGGTGAGCACACATCCCGGGTGTGCAAGGCGCTGTTTGTCTCATTGCCTGGCCCGTATTAAGGAAAAAGAGGACCTACCATGAGTGAGTTTTACGTTGGATCCGAAGTTGGGCAACTGAAGCGCGTTCTGCTTCATCGCCCTGAACGAGCGTTAAACCACCTAACGCCATCTAACTGCCACGATTTGTTGTTTGATGATGTTCTGGCGGTAGAGCGTGCCGGCGAAGAGCATGATATGTTCGCCCGCACACTCACGGATCAAGGCGTGCAGGTGCACCTACTGCACGACTTACTGGTTGAGACATTAGCCGAACCTGATGCCAAGCAATGGCTGCTCGACACCCAGCTCAACCAATACCGTCTTGGCTATCAATTTGCCAACGATGTGCGCGCCTACATGGCCGATATCGACCACAACACGCTCGCGGACATTCTGCTCGGTGGCTTAAGCTATATCGATTTACCCGTGCAATCATCCTCGATGATGCAAGCGATGCACGACAAAACCGACTTCGTGATTGAGCCGCTGCCCAACCATCTGTTTACCCGCGATACCTCCTGCTGGGTGTATGGCGGCGTCTCACTCAACCCAATGGCGAAATCCGCCCGCCAGCGAGAGACCAATCACTTGCGCGCCATTTACCGCTGGCATCCTGAGTTCGCGCAAAGCCAATTTGTCAATTACCTCGGTGATGAGGTCCGCGATTACGACAACGCCGCGATTGAAGGTGGCGACGTGCTGGTCATTGGCCGCGGCGCGGTCTTGATTGGCATGTCCGAGCGCACCACGCCTCAAGGGGTTGAACAGCTAGCGCGTAGCCTACTGTTTAGCGGTCAAGCCAAAGAAGTGATTGCGGTGCAATTACCGAAAAACCGCTCATGCATGCACCTGGATACCGTGATGACCCACATGGATATCCATACTTTCTCAGTCTACCCCACGGTGATGCGCCCTGATTTGCCTTGCTGGCGCTTAACCCGTAAAGGGGAAGACAGCCTTAACGTGGAAGCACAGTCTTGCTACCTCACCGCGATTGAAAAAGCGCTGGATGTCGGCCCGTTAAACATCATTACTACCGGCGGCGACAGCTATGCCGCCGAGCGTGAGCAATGGAACGATGCCAACAACGTGCTGACCGTGCGTCCAGGCGTCGTGATTGGCTACGAAGGCAATACCTACACTAATGAAAAATATGATAAAGCCGGCATTAAAGTGCTCTCTATTCCCGGCGACCAACTCGGTCGAGGCCGAGGCGGTGCACGCTGCATGAGCTGTCCGCTAGAACGCGACGGCATTTAAGCACTCAACACCGCCAGTGCAATGCTGGCGGTTCTCTCCCCACGCTCTTCTCTCCCACCTTTTACCGTCTGCTATCGTGTTTATGGCTTACCCGCACGGCCTACAACATTGATGGTTCTTTTCCCACTCCCTCTCATCGCTTCATTTCACCAATCAATCAGTTACGGTTAAAACTGCCAACATTCATACCGACTGATTACTGGAAATCTCATTCTTTTTCATTAGTGAGTATTTACTCCAATTCCAAAAATGACTAATTTCGCATTAGAGTTTCAGTTTTTTTGTGAACTGTACTCACAGCTCTTTTTATTTGAGATAGCGTGTTTAAAGACAAGCATCGCAAGATACAAAGCGTTAGCCCTAGCTAACGTCAGTTGGACATAACGAAAAGGAAATGCGATGAATAAAAAAATACTGATCTCGCTGCTATTCGCCGGCCTTTCTCAGGTTTTCACCCCCGCTTTTGCCGGTAGCGCAGATAACAACGTGGTAGAGATAAAACGCGACACCGCCAAACAGCTCAGCCAAGACTATGCGCAAATTGCCCCAACGCTACAGCGCAATATTAATAGTTATGGCTTAAATGCCCCCTTATCGGCACTGACACAGCCTCAAGCGCACAGCTCACGCAGTAAACGCAGCCTGGATACTCAGCTGCACAGCGCTGACCGTGCATTGCGTGAGGCGCAAGGGGTCGAAGACGTCGCCGACCAACTGCTCGAAGTACGCTTAGCCGACCCAAGCATGCTCGCGCGTTGGCAAGCCGGCCAAGCGCCTTTGTTTGCCTTTGAGCCGGCCGGTGATGAAAAAAGCTGGACCCAGATTGAGGCCTTTGACACTGAGGGCAACACCCACTGGCTCGACGTCTATCAAATGCCTGACCGCCCCGTGTTAGTGATTGATACGGACGGCAAAGCGGCATTAAAAGCCGGATTGGAAGTGATGCGTCGCACCTTGGCGGAGCAGAACCCAGCACCACGGATGCGTCGTAGTGCACGCATGATGGCACAAGCCCCAGCCCAACCCATTGACACCACAGTGCTAAAAACCATCCGTCTGGCCGACGATAAAGAACCGTGGATCTCAGGCGCGGCGGAAGTGTATGCCATTGTCACCGGCGTGAACCCCAGCCGCGATGAACCGACGCTCGACATTGTCGATATGCCGTATTTGGATTACGACAAAACTACCTATTACCCCAACCAAGTGATGATCCATTGGGAGCGTTATCGCTGGGGCGCGGCAGACGTGATCTTAATGGAGCAAGACGACGGCACCAACTACAAAGAGCTGGCGCTGAAACTTAACGAGGTGGCGAGTGATATCCTAGCCGCGATCCCCGACTTGGAAGCGCAAGCCTATGGCGTGGTCACGCAAATCACCGGCAAAATCATCGAAGCCATCCCCGACGGCTGGCTGACCAACGATGATGACTTTGTTGATGTGTACTACACCCTGCTTAAAGGCCGTGCATACCCAGACCAATACGGCGCCGGCGGCAATGCCATGGCAACCTGGGAGCCACTGACCATTGAGCCGACTCAATAACACAGGCTTGGTTTCATTGAGTGAGATAAACAAAACGCAGCCTCAGGGCTGCGTTTTTTCACTGTGACTTTACTGCCCTGGATCTCTATTACTCGTTCCCACGCTCCTGCGTGGGAATGCATACGAGATTTGAACCATGAACTGAAATCGTGACAAAATCATCAAGCCGCACTTGTCGAGTTTGGTTACTCTGATTCTGCTGAACGGATCTCTGTTCTTACACGCTTGGACCCCGTCATACTTGGAAAGCCCTATAAAAGAAGTGATCGTTTCATCTAGCTACCCTAATTTAAGTGCCTATCTAACTGACTTTTTATTACACAGAAATGCGCAAAAAAATGCGGCTTTCAACATTTTTACGCGCATAAAAGTGTATAAATTAACACTTTTATGCGCGTTAAAGTGTTATCCGTGACAGTTATTCGTGCTTACGGCAAGACGAGGAAAACAGGCTGCACAGTGTAAGCTTGCTCATGGTCCCGACCCCCTCCGTTCTACTGTGCCGACCTTATCAGACCGATCGGCCACTGTAATTGTTGCTCAATAAAGTTCACTATAAATCACTTTTGAAGTGGTTATGTAAGAGACGATCTATAAGTGCAATTTAAGTTACTTTTACTCGTTCCCTCGCTCCTGCGTGGGAATGCATACGGAACTTAAACCATGACCAGAGATCGTGACAAAATCATCAAGCCGCACTTGTCGAGTTTGGTTACTCTGATTCTGCTGAACGGATCTCTGTTCTCACACGATCTAACACCGTGGCCAATTTTAGTTAGCCACTACAGTATGAGTCCGAACCTGGCAGAGGAAAAATACTGGATTAAATATAAATTGGTGGCCAGTTTTTCTTGATCACTGCAGAGACTCACACGCCAAAGCCGAGATCATCTACTGGCTCTCGTATCTCGCTAAAGTACGTGGCAAAACCAATGGAAAAGGAAAACGCTATAGGCCCAGCCAAACTAAACGCTACGGCGTCAGTAGGGTTAAAATGAAAGCGAAAAATTGCGCCCTTGTAGACAAAAAAGAAAAACCGCACATCGATGACATCTTTACGTCGCTAGCCTTTGTGGGGCGCGGGTCTTGAGTCAAAAAGTGCGCAAAACACTGCGTAGTTTTGAAGGTGAAAGTTACCGGCGCAAAATGGCGATGAGCAACGGTAGTTAAAAATCGGTATCAACCGGCCAGGATAATTGTCGGAAAACCGGCCAAGATAATTGACGCTACATACGATGCTCAGAGACGGCGCGATGTGGGATAAAAATCTCGCTAAAATTTAGGATTGACGACATACTCGTTTGTTATGTGCTTTTACACTACACTACGCTAAATTTCCTTTTTTAGTCACTTTTTATGTCCAGATATGACGTAGACACCGCTGAAACTCAATATCAACCAGGCTCCAACGATCAGGTGCTCTTAAACAAGCTTAACATTACTGATGTCGGTGAAATCAATGATGTAGAGGCAATACTTTTGGTTAAGCTATATGAAAAGGTATTTTCATGTAATAACCAAGCATTTAGCTTGAGTTTTCAAACCGTTATCGACTGGCATCGCCAATGGCTTGGCAACGTTTACCCTTGGGCGGGAAGCATTAGAAATGTTAGAATGTGGAAAAGTGATTTTGAGTTTACTGCCCCACTTCAAATTGAACGTCAAATATGTAAATTTGAAGCAGACTACTTATCACAACAACTGAACTTAGCTAACTTCACTAAAGAGGAACTTGTCTCTTTTTTGGCTAGAAGTCATGTGGAATTTATTTTGATCCATCCTTTTCGTGAAGGAAACGGAAGAGTTAGCAGACTTTTGATGGACTATATGAGTCAGGAAGCTGGATATGGACCACTAGATTATTCCTTGTGGGATAAGCACAAGGAGTTCTACATCCGCTCTATACACGCTGGTGTTGGCGGTGACTATCAGCACATGGAGCGTCTTGTACGTGATATCTTAGACAGCTAATGATAAAGAATCGTACTTACGCTGATCCGATTTCAACTTGCGTTCTATTGACTTTACAGGCTTCCCTGTCTCAATCGCCGTCGAACTTGCAACAGAGCGAAGAATCATAGCTTTAGTTACTTTTTTCTTTTCAACTCTCATTTAGAATCCCGATGCTTTCGTTATACTTGTCTATAGATCCTATATCAACACTACAATATTATCAATGATCGGGTGATAAATAGGGCACATAACGCCTTGCTAACAAGCGACAACGCGATGCCACTTAACTTAAATATTGTGCCATAATGAAATTGCGACTTAAGTCGCCAAGCGGTAGGAGTCTTTGTTAAGCAATTTGTTATATTTTTTCACGCACTAAGTTAGCTACATCAACTGCAGCGCCACCTGATTTGAAACTACGACCTAGATCGTATGCCATGTTCTCTAATGGCGCATTGTCATAGCCGTGTTCATTGATTTCTTGAACGTACCGCTTCAAAAAGCCTTCTCCACCTAGCTGCTCCCATTGAATTGTATGCATGAGTTCGTGAATATGAATTTCTAAGTCTTCTTGATGCTGGGGTTTCATAAAGTACATGTGTTTGTAGGTGATTGCTCCACAATCCATATCAAGAAAATCACCTAAACCAATATGGCGTAGTTCGGGGATGTCAGGCTTCGGGATTACGTCCGTTACAACAAACTTGCATTTAGCTAAGTATTCTGGAGAGTAGTAGCCTGAGAAAACATCTGAAAACTTACTGCAACATTGAGCTTCAATTTCGTATTTAGAAACGATGCTATCAATCCACTTATCAAACTGCTTGATTGGCATACTGACCTCCTCAGGTCGTCGATGCGTGTCCAGTAAAACGGATCAAGTCCAAATTGACAAAGATTACGTTGTTATTGTGCTTGGAAGAGATGAAGCAGGAGTTTTTAGATTTATAGATCAAGAGCATAGCATTCCAAAAATTGTTGATGCTAGAGCTATTTTGTTGGGAAAGATGGAACATCACTCTAAAGATGGTACTGAAGAATTTCCGCAAGGTGTGATTACCCGAAAAAAACATCTTATTTTCGAATACATCGAAAAAAGAGAACCGATGCCTGATGACTATAAGTTATTGACCGAATGTGACCTTTTTAGTCCAGCGAAAGAGCTTATCGCAGAAATAGCTTATTCATTCGAAGATCCTGATGGCAACTATATCGAGCAATTCCAAAGTTCTGGATTTAATTCTAGAATGTGGGAATTATACCTGTACGCTTTTTTTCATGAAGCAGACTTCATGATAAACCGAGAGTTTAATGCTCCAGATTATGTTGTAGAAAAAATGGGACAACGCATCTGTGTAGAAGCCGTCACAGTTAATCCAAGTCAACATGCTGACAATGAACCTGAGCCTAAAAGTCATGAAGAAATTGAAAGGATTTTAAAAGATTACATGCCGATAAAGTATGGCAGCCCTTTATTTTCTAAATTAAACAAAAGGTACTGGGAGAAAGAGCACGTAGCGGGTAACCCATTACTTATTGCTATCCATGATTTTCATCAAATAGATTCAATGATGTGGTCAAGGAGTGCATTGGAAAGGTATTTATATGGTGCAGAGAGGCAGCATCGATTTGAAAACGGTGAAGTGATACAAGAGGTAACTAAAATAGCTGAGCATAGGTGGAATGACAAAGTGATTCCATCGAACTATTTTGCACTAGACGATGCCAATAATATCAGTGCGATTATACACTCAAATCAAGCTACAATCGGTAAGTTTTTGCGAATGGGTTATTTGGCTGAATTTGGAAGAAGAGATCTAGATATCAAATTTGTTGGTCAATGCATACATTTTAACAATCAGATCCCCATAGATTTTGAGTTTGAAGTTACTAATGGAGAGTATGCAGAGTATTGGAGCGACTCTATAACAATTTATCATAATCCGAATGCTCTAAATCCTTTAGATCCTGATTTATTTCCAAACGTCGCACATTTTTTTTGATGGTGGACAGTTCAGATCAATTAAGCCTGCCTATTATCCGATATACGGAAGAACTCAGTATCGTATAAAAGAAACTTAACAACGTTTAAGGTTTCAAGTTGTTTTTTATAATCTGGTCGAAACGGTTTAGAGCAACATATCTAAAACGTTTTTTGTCCAGAACCGTTTTTCGGAGCTATCGGCTAAATGAAAAGTAAGCGCGTCATAAACCCCACATTCTAATCAATCTCGGCACGACATAAGATTAGCCCCGAACCTCAAGGGGATCTGAAATGGCGTGTAAATCGATTTAGGTTGCTTGCAGACACCTAAACTCTTAAAATTAGATCTAAGTTATTGATTTAGTTTTGAAGTGTGTTAAGAAAGACGGCATCATAGAGGTACAAAAGACCATTATTAGTTTTTATTTAATGATCATAAAAAGGAGTATTTAAATGCTTTGTATTATTTGCAGAGAACCTCAAGAAAAAATGAGTGATGAACACGTAATACCTGATTCTATCGGTGGTTTCTATCATATTTATAATGTGTGTGTTGTCTGCAACTCAAAGCTGGGAGAGTTGGTGGATTCGCCTTTAGTAAATCACAAGCTTACAGATTTATATAGATTTTTCCAAAATATTAAAGGTAAAAGTGGAAAAGTGCCAAATCCATTTTATGGAATAACATTTTATAGTAAAGAAGAGCCTGAAATTAAGGCTAGAATTGATGTGGGAAATGAAGGGGATATTAAGATAAAATATCACCCAATAGTAAAAGTGAAAGAAAGCAATGGTTTTGTAGAGTCAATTGAAATAGAGGTTGACACAGAAAATGAAAGAGAAATAGATACTTTAATCAATAAGATCATTAAACGAAAAGGTATTCCTGAATCAGACATCGTAAAGTCAGAATTTCGGAGAGAAATTCGAACAGGTGGGGTTGGTGGTAAGTGGGAGATGGACACACTAAAGTTCAAAATCGGGCTTCTCAAAATAGCGTATGAGTTTGCGGTTGATTCTATTCCTGAATATTATAGTGACAAAAATGCAGTAGAAATATCCAAAGTGCTGAAAGGTGCCAACTACGAAGAAGTTAACAAGTATGCGATAATTGGTAATGGATTAGATGCAAAAATTATTGAGCCATTTAAAGACTACTTAGATTTTGAAAGTAAAAATCACTATTTGATATTAACCGAGTCAAACTATGGTTTGTTATGTCTAGTTAAGCTTCATAATCTATTTTATGTTGGTATAGTATTGTCAGATAAAAAATATTTAAATTTTCACGATACAATAGTCGGACTAAATGATATTGAAAATAGAGAATTTAACAAGTATAAGTTTAGTGACGTCGTCAACAAATGCCTTGCCTCTCAGCACAGCTTTCGATTCGCTTACAATTTAAGAAGCGAGGATGAAGCCAAAGAGTTGGGCGATCCTAACTATAGATACGAAGGAAACGAAAAAGGTGAAATTCCGCTATATAGATATAATGGTGAAAGATATCCATTTCTAGTTCATGAGCTATTAGAAAGAAGTCATGTTGAATTTTCCAGGTGTGAGGATTTGGTTATTTCAAGGTATTATTTTGATAATGATAGTGAATATTTTGTAAAAACCATGGGTACAGGAAAACTGTATCAAGTTGTGGCGGCCGAAATCACCCAGAAACAAGTTAGAAAATTTTGAACGGTAGTTTATCTGATAACCTAACAAGCATATAAGGTTTCAAGATACGTTTACTTATCCTACTAGAGTGCGTTTGAGCTGACACCCTAACGCACTTTTGTCCAAAAATAATTTATAAATTGATTACTATAGCCCCTGGGTTTACCATTAAAGAAACTCACTCATCTCTGGCACACCGTCGGCCTGCTTTAGCAAGTATTCACACTCCGTTTGGATTAGTGACACACATAGCTCTATGTGTTCACGCTCTCCATCATCGGTTCCTTGAGCATCGGTAAGGCCAACCGCTTCCTTCAGGGCATTTTTTATAGCACCAACGGTTTCTACCATTATGGAAGCCATCTTGGTACCTGAACAATCGCGCAGAGCGCCGATAACCTGGAGGTAAGTCAGTTGCCTGACAGCCATCAATCACATGTTTTCGTTGAAAGACATCACGAGTCGCGATATAGGCTCGATCGAACCGCTCTATGCTCAGTGTCCTCGTCTTCCCAATGCGAGTTAACTCAACATTAGCAACATCCAAACCAGCTAGCTTGGCTAGTGTCATGCAGAAGAACTCATAAACAGCAATACACGGTGCTTTACCGCTTTCATACTTCAGAATGTAGTTTGAACTTAATTTTCCTTCACCAATCCCCCATTCATCACCGCGCTTAAGTACGTTTAACTTGTTTTACACACCAGCAACCGAAAGGTGAACCTTACCGTCCCAATAAACTAAAGGTGTAAAGTTACGCTTTAGTCAGTCTACCAACTCCTCATTAGGTACAGGCCTAAAGCGGGTTTCTTGAGGCTCCGAACCTGACACTCGAAAAGATAATGCGCCAGATATTTCCGCACCAAGCTTACGAATCAGCCCGAACATGTGCCAATAAACACGTCTAGCTGTTGCAACTTACTCATACCAACCGTCCTCACTGCTTATCACGCTGTTTTCAGCGTGGGAGGTTATTTGGCTATGTGGACGAGCAAATAGGTTTAGGTCGATAAGGCGTAACGACAGCCCTAAGATGTCCATGAGGATGAGTACATTGGCAAAGGTGACACTGGTATCGCCTTTTTCTACTTTCATGACTGTTCTGCGAGATAAGTTGGCTTTTGAAGCGAGATCATCAATACGCCAGCCTCTATCGGTGCGTTTTGAGCGAATGGCGCTCCCCAGCGTTTCCATACTGAACTCGGTATTCAAATCAGGCATAGGTTGTGCCTTTACACTCTTACCTTTTTTCATAAGTGCCTTTTAATGTACTTTTGTCACTATTGGGTTCGTCTTAATATATAAGTTCACTATAATTCACTTTTGTCGTGACTGTATAAGAAATTAGCTATAAGTGCAATTTAAGTTACTTATGGCTGGTTTGCGAGTTTAATACCTCTCTTTGTTCTCTATGAGAGAGTTTTATCAGCCAGAAGGACGCATTTGGCAACAGCGTAGTATTCGGATTAATATTGGGAGAAGACAGAGAAGAGTGCGTGATCGGGGCTTACCTGACCCATTACCTGACCCAAAATCGGCAGATACAAAAAAGGCGTAGTAGGTACTAACCTGCTACGCCTTGCTATGACTGGTGGCCCCTCCCAGACTTGAACTGGGGACCAATCGATTATGAGTCGTGATATGACTGTTTTCGATAAAATCTCACATTATCTCATATTAGTTTATTTGTGACTTAATTCAACGAGTTACAAGCACCTCTTCAGTTTATCTTTTCTCGCATAGTCTCATTCAGGTACGCTCTTGTTTGACTAATTGTTTGACTAAAAATCGCCGTAGTCAAACAAGGGAATCTTTGAGTGAGGGAGTGTGCCATGTTAACGGTAAGTGCTATTCGGGGGCTAAAACCCAAAGCTAAACCCTACTATGAATGGGACAGTAATAGTGAACGCGGAACGGGCAAGCTGGCAGTGCAAGTCACGCCAAAAGGCGGAAAGCGTTTTGTGTTTCGTTACTTTATGGATCGTAAAGCGAAGTTCATTCCGTTAGGGCAGTTTCCTGCGCTGTCGCTTACTGAGGCAAGGGCAAAACAGAAAGAGCTGGGGGAGTTGCTTTTACAAGGGGTTGATCCGAAAGAGCAAATCGAAACGCAAAAGCGTGAGCAGGAGAGCGCAAAGCGTGAAGAAGCAAGGAAGGGTTCAATACAGCAATTGTTTGAAGCCTATGTCGCACAAATGGTGCGAGACGGTAAGCGTACCCACAAAGCCGTTCTCGCGTCTCTTGAGAAGGAAGTGTATCCGGTTATACCTCCTGAAACGAAGGCCAAGAATGTCACCCCACACGAGTTAAAACTGGTGTTGGCGGAAATGATAAGACGCGGGGCGAAAACGCAGTCAAACCGTGTACGCAGCTATCTGATGGCCGCGTTTAACTACGGGCTAAGGCACGATAACGACCCTGCTAATTTCATTGATGAGGCCAAGTTTGGCTTGGTGTTTAACCCAATGACGGCTATCCCCAAACAAAAAGATGCAGAACGTGTGGGTAACCATTACCTGAAAATAGGTGAAGTGATCCAGCTAATCGCCGATCTGAACGGGGAATATGAACGATTTAGAATGGGCGATACTATCCGGTGCCTCATTTTGCTTTGCCTCTATACCGGGGGCCAGCGACCTTATGAGCTGGCGGCTTCGAAGTGGGAGGCGGTAGATTGGCAACAAAAGTCGCTATTGGTAAGTCGTGATCTATCTAAAAATAAGCGAGAGCACATCATTCCCCTGACTGAATCCGCGCTGGTGGTTCTTCACCAACTGCGCGAGGTAAACCAAGATTCTGACTTCATTTTTCCGCACCGTTTAAACCGTAATGAGCATATCCGAATGGATTCGCTTTCTCAGGCCGTTACCCGATACCGTGAGGCAACACCTTTTGTTTCGTCATTCACTCCCCGCGACATTCGCCGCACCTGTAAAACTCTGATGGGCGAGATTGGCATTTCTAAATCACTGCGGGACCGCATTCAGAACCATGCGCTAAATGACGTATCCAGCAAACACTATGACCGCTATGAATACCTGCCCGAGAAACGAAGGGCTTTGGAATCATGGGAACAACGACTGAACGAAAACATCACTGTCACCAATGTAGTGGCATTTGCAGGGAGAGATTAAGCCATGTCATCACAGAAGGAACTGGGTATTCAGTTGCCACCCTTATTGCCTCTTGAGTATTGCACTGTTGAGCGAGCGACGCGGCTTCTCGGATGTGAGGTAGAGGATATCTACCATTGGAATGAGATCGGGGCTGTTAAGCTGTATGCATACTTTCAAAAGCGGGTACCAGGGAAGATTGAAATTTCGATGCTGAATATCCGAGGTAAAGAGGAGCAGCACCCAAGAGAGTATTTGAAGGAAGTTGCAGAAAAAACTTCAGATCAGTATAAAAAAGTTCGAGATTCTATCCTATCTCTAAACGAAGAGAACACTTTGATTGCAAAAGTTTTCGAATACTACTTAGTTGGCGATAGAGTATTGAGCGACAATTACGGTGGCCGGTCTAGCGACAATTATCTTGGCCGGTTGA
>NZ_JABWMG010000016.1:0-87573 GCF_013366455.1 Salinivibrio sp. EAGSL
CCGCAGGATGGCCTGCCCGTTGTCCGCAACCCCGGCCCTCCGCCACTACTTAGAAGCCCTAGCTGAAAAGCTGGGGTTTTTTGCGTTTAAGCCCCTGGATAGTGATATTGGGGCTTTTTGGGTTATCGCATCGTATCGAGTAGGGCATTGAGTAAAGGTTCTTTGGCGCGGGAAGTTTTACAACAAAGGCCTAGTTCGAGAGGTTGTACGATTTCTTGGCGCAAGCGCTCAACCTTGTCCTTTACTGGACTGTTATCAATCACCACATCCGGTGCAACACCAATACCACAGCCTAATGCCACCATACTGACTATCGCCTCGTGACCCGCTATTTGTGCGTAGACGTTTGGTTCGATGCTTTTGCTGGCTAGCCACTGATCCGCGAGATCACGGGCTGTCCCTGCTTCGGGCAAGATCAAAGGTGTGTGTTGCCAGTCAATGGTTTGCAGATCAATGCCACTGCTGGCCATTGCCGGCGCGATAACCGACAAGCTCACGGTATCAATGGGTTGAAAGACTAAACTTGACGACAAATACTTTGGTTTAGCGGCAATGGCAATGTCTGCACTATTGTCTTGCACCTTTTCTTCTGCCTGAGCGGGATCGCCGGTCAGCAGTTGTAGCTCGATATTTGGGTATTGCTGACGAAATCGCGCGAGGAGCTCAGGTAAATGGCTATAGCTGGCGGTGACCGAGCAAAAGAGCGTGAGTTTACCGCCGAGCAAAGAGGCATGTTCATTAATATTGGCTTTGGTGGTATGCCATAGTTGTAAGATTTCTCGCGCCACGGGTAATAACGTTTTTCCTGCGGGTGTTAAGGTAACGGCTTTGTTCGTCCGAATAAACAACGGTTGACCGATGTCCCCCTCAAGCCGTTGAATAATCCGACTTAAGGCCGATGGGCTAGCATGCATGGCTTTTGCCGCACGGGTATAGCTTTTGGTATCACAGAGGTGAAGAAAACCCGTAAGTTGTTTGGTGTTCATGGTGTGTTCTTGCTTTATTTGCAATGTCATGTTGTGAATATATCACTTTAGGCAATGTGACGGTTAAGGTAGTATCAAAATTAAGCGGTGAAAACACACCCAATCATGGATTCGAATCAATGGAGCACCCTATGGCGAACTACTTTAATACCCTGAATTTGCGTCAACAATTGGAACAATTAGGCGTTTGTCGATTTATGTCGCGCGATGAATTTGCCAACGAGGCCGAATTCCTCAAAGGTAAAAAAGTGGTGATTGTTGGCTGTGGGGCGCAAGGGCTTAACCAGGGTCTAAACATGCGTGACTCTGGTCTCGATGTGGCTTATGCACTGCGTCAGGCGGCGATTGATGAGAAGCGTCCTTCTTACCAAAACGCGGTCGATCATGGGTTTAAAGTGGGGAGCTACCAAGATGTGATCCCACAAGCGGATTTGGTGATCAATCTGACCCCAGATAAGCAACACTCCAACGTCGTAGAGACCGTCATGCCGTTGATGAAAGATGGCGCTGCGCTCGGTTACTCTCATGGCTTTAATATCGTCGAAGTGGGTCAGCGCATTCGTGAAGATATTACCGTCGTTATGGTGGCGCCTAAGTGTCCAGGTACCGAAGTGCGTGAAGAGTATAAACGCGGCTTTGGTGTGCCGACGCTGATCGCGGTCCACCCAGAAAATGATCCTAACGGCGAAGGCTTTGAGGTTGCGAAAGCATGGGCAGCCGCAACCGGCGGTCATCGTGCCGGGGTGCTAGCGTCTTCGTTTGTGGCGGAAGTAAAATCAGACCTGATGGGCGAACAAACCATCCTGTGTGGCATGCTGCAGGCCGGATCGGTTGTTTGCTATGAGAAAATGATTGCAGAAGGTGTTGAGCCGGGTTATGCGGGGAAACTTATTCAATATGGCTGGGAAACCATTACTGAAGCGCTGAAATTCGGTGGCATCACGCATATGATGGATCGCTTGTCCAACCCCGCGAAAGTAAAAGCCTTTGAGCTGTCGGAGTCGCTTAAAGAGCTTATGCGTCCCCTTTACAACAAACACATGGATGACATTATCTCTGGCCATTTCTCCGCGACCATGATGGCCGATTGGGATAATGGCGATAAAGATCTTTTCACTTGGCGTGAGGAAACGGCACAGACCGCGTTTGAAAACTATCCCGAGTCGGATGTAAGCATCAGTGAGCAAGAATTCTTTGATAACGGTATTTTGATGGTTGCCATGGTGCGTGCTGGGGTCGAGCTTGCCTTTGAGGTCATGGTGTCATCCGGCATTGTGGAAGAGTCGGCGTATTACGAGTCATTGCATGAGTTGCCGTTGATTGCTAACACCATTGCACGTAAGCGTCTTTACGAAATGAACGTGGTTATTTCCGATACGGCAGAGTACGGTAACTACTTGTTCGCTAATGTCGCGACGCCATTGTTGCGCGAGCATTTTATGCCAACGGTGGGCGCGGATGTGATTGGCAAAGGATTGTCAGAAACATCTAATCAGGTTGATAACGCCACCTTGATTGAAGTGAATGACCGTATTCGTCATCACCCGATCGAATATATCGGCGAAGAGTTACGCGGCTATATGACTGATATGAAGCAGATTGCACTTGATAATTAATCGCGCTTGATAACTAATTACGCTTAATAGCTAACTGCGCTCGATAACTGACTGCCGTCAGTTGAAATGATACGCAGAGATAAGCCTGGCCTGAGGGTCAGGCTTTTTGCGTTGATGCGATCGGTTATTGCTGGTTATCTTGCGATTGGCCGATCTTTGTTTCCATTTCTTCAAGCTTTGCTTCGAGCTCGGTGAGCTTTTGACGCGTGCGCAGTAGTACCTGAGTTTGTACATCAAACTCCTCGCGGCTTACCACGTCAAGCTTAGTCAGCTGGCCTTGAATGGCTTGGCGAACACGGCTTTCCATATCCGTGCCTAACTCTTTGACAGGCTGAGGCATGGCATCGTGAATTTGCTTGGCCATTTGCTCAAGTTTTTTCGGGTCAAACATGGAATACTCCTTCATTAACTGTCTTTATTCTATGTAAATACGTACAGCTTGTCGAAAGGATGACAAAAGAAAAGGGCCCGTAGGCCCTTAATAGGATGCATTAATGTGATGCACGATAGTCTTCATCGAGCTTATCAAGCTCATCGTCTTCGACAAACACCGGCAGCGGCTTGTGCTTGCTGGCCAGATAGGTATAAATCACTGGAAGAACGAATAGCGTGAATAATGTCCCGATGGCAAGACCCGCCACGATGACTATCCCAATGCTAAAGCGTTGTTCGGCACCGGCGCCGCTGGCAAACATAAGCGGGATAAGGCCTGCAATCATTGCAGCTGTTGTCATCAAGATCGGACGCAGACGAATTTTGCAGCCTCTTTTACCGCATCCATGCGACTGGCTTGGTGATATAGCTGCTGCTCTTTGGCGACTTCACAGATCAGAATACCGTGCTTGGTAATTAGACCTATCAAGGTTATCAGCCCCACCTGCGAGTAGATATTCATTGATGACAGCCCCCACGCCAAAGCAATCAAAGCGCCACAAATTGCCAGAGGCACTGAGACCAAGATCACCAGAGGGTCGAGTAGCGATTCGAACTGAATCGCAAGCACCAAGTAAATAATCGCCAGCGCAAACAAGAAAGTTGCATACAGTGCACTGCCTTCAGTGACGTATTGACGCGATTCACCAAGATAATCGTGCTGATACCCTTTTGGCAGTTCTGCCGCTTTGCTTTCAAACCACTCTACGGCGGTACCCATGGTCACGCTAGGGGCAGCAACGGCACTGATCGTCGCGGCATTCAATTGATTAAAATGAGGTAACGAGCGCGGCTCGCCTGTCACTTCAATATCAATCAAAGAGCCGAGAGGTATCGAATCACCGTTGGCAGCGCTCACGTAGTAGCTTTCGATCGACTCAGGGTTAAGGCGATATTTACGCTCAACTTGCGGGATCACTTCATACGATCGGCCGTCAAAGTCAATACGATTAATGTAGCCATCGGCCATCATGGTCCCGATCGTCGTACCGATATCACGCATGGTGACGCCATACGATCCCGCTTTATCCTTATCAATATGGATATTCATGGTGGCTGAGTCGAAGTTAAGGTTAAGCTCCGAGTAAACGAAATTTGGGCTTGATTGCACTTCGCCCATGATTTCAGCGGTTACTTGATACAGGCTTTCGAAGTTATTGGGCGATGTCACCACAAATTGAATAGGCAAACCTGAGGAAGCGCCTGGCAATTCCGGCATTTCGAAGGTGGTGACCTTCATACCTGGAATATCCTTCACTTCATTCGCCATGCGTTTGACTACCTCAGACTGGCTCGCTTCCCGCTCGCTCCAAGGTACTAATGAGGCGATACCAAAGGCTTGATTCGACTTAGGTACCCCGGAGAAGACTTGTGAGAAAGCCACTTCGGGTTGCTGGTCCAGTTTTTGGTTCACTTCCGCCATGCTATTTTGGATGTAATCCAAGTTAGCGGTGGAGGGCGCAGTACCCATCATGACCACCACGCCTTTATCCTCTGACGGAGCAAGCTCACTAGGAATAAAGCTAAACAGCACCGGCAGGGAAGCGAATACAATCACCGCAAACGTCACGATCACCGGACGGCGCTCCATCACCTTGCTGAGCATACGCGCATACTTATCTGTCATCCCATCAAGGAAGCGATGTACCGCTAACTCAAAACGACTCGGTTGCGCATTGGCTTTTAACAAGGTCGCACACATCACCGGCGAGAGTGTTAGTGCCACAATACCGGACACAAACACCGCCCCAGCAAGCGTTAATGCAAACTCCTTAAACAGGGAGCCGGTGATCCCGCCCATCATGGCGATAGGGGCATAAACGGCTGCCAGTGTTAGCGTCATAGAAATAACGGGCACTGCTATCTCACGGGTACCAATGATGGCGGCACGGAACGGCGACTCACCTAACTTAATATGACGGTCGATATTCTCGAGCACCACGATGGCGTCATCGACCACCAAGCCGATGGCCAAAACCATGGCTAGTAGCGTCATCAAGTTCAGTGAGAAGCCAATCATTTCCATCACTAGCGCTACACCAATCAGCGACAGCGGGATGGTAATAATGGGGATGATTACCGCGCGAAACGAGCCCAAGAACAGAGTAATAACCACCAACACAATTAACGCGGCTTCGATGATGGTTTTGATTACCTCATTGATTGACTCATTGATCGCATTCGACGAGTCATACAACACGTTCATTTCAATGTTGCTGGGCATGTTACGTTCCACTTCGGGCAACATGTCCATCACGTCGGCAGCAATATTGATCGGGTTGGCTGAGGGAGTAGCGTTAATGGCTGCGACAACTGCCTCAGAACCATTGGCAAGCGCTCGGACTCGGTCGTGACTTTTTTCCAGCGAGACGTTAGCAATATCGCCTAACCGCACGACACGACTATCTTGCGTATCAACCACCAGTTTGGCTAATTCTTCCGGCGTTGAAACTTGCGTATCCGCACTGCCGTTGTAGACCATAAAGGTACCGGTAGCTTGACCGGTTGCCGACTGGTAGTTATTGGCATCGAGTACTGACATGACATCAGTGGCACTTAGCTTAAAGGCCGCCATCTTTTCAGGATCAAGCCATACACGTAAGCCGTACTTCACCCCGCCATATAGGTCGATTTTTGACACCCCACCTACGGTAAAAAACTGGGGTTTAACCACGCGCTCAAGATAATCGGTGATCTGGCTCGAGTCGAGTTCTGGCGAGGTAAAACCGATATACATGACGGCGGTCGTAGAGCCGGTCGACATGGATACGGACGGATCTTCTGATTCTGCCGGGAGCTGTGCCCTTACCGAATTGACTTTGGCCAGTATATCTGCCAAGGCAGCATTCGGATCGGTATTTAGCTTCATGTTGACCGTGATTGTCGATGATCCCAGCACCGATTCTGAGGTCATAAAGTCAATATTGTCAGCTTGGGCGACAGCTTGCTCGAGCGGGGTGGTAATAAAACCCTGAATCAAGTCAGCACTGGCACCATAATAGCTGGTTGTGATGGTGACCACGGTATTGGTCATCTCCGGATATTCCCTAACTTGCATCTTAAATAAAGATTGCAAGCCGAGCAGCGCAATCAGAATACTGATTGACGCAGCTAGCACTGGGCGCCGGATAAAAATATCAGTAAAGCGCATCACATCCTCGTCTTACAATTGAGGTAATTGTTCTGGTGGAGTGAGAGCGTCGTTGTCGACGATTTTCACTTTAGAGCCATTGCTTAAGCGCACCTGGCCGGACGTAACAACCTGATCACCAGGCTTTAGACCGTCGATAATGCGTGCTTGATGGCCACGACGCTCGCCGACTTTAAGGACTTGTTGATAAGCGCGCTTTTCTCCATCTTCTTCACGGATCACATACACACTTTCACCGTATAGATTGAAGTTAATCGCGGTTTGATCAATCACGATTTGATTCTCAACCGTCGGCAACACGATATCGGCGCGGGCGAACATCCCTGAGCGTAACTGGCCATCATTGTTGGGAATATTGGCTTCCACTTTAATCAGGCCGCTCTGGCTGTTGACCGCAGGCTCGATAGCACTGATAGAGCCGATGAATTCTTTTTCAGGATAAGCATCGACTGTAATGCGTAATGCCTGGCTTAGACGGAGCTTCGAGATATCGGTTTGCGGCACGGTAAAGCGCAGTTTCATTACCGAGGTATCTTCTAGTCGAGCAATATCGGTACCTGGCTGCAGGTACTCACCCATAAATACATTACGCAGGCCAATCACACCATCAAAGGGAGCTTGAAGGTTACGACGTGCAATGGTGGCTTCAAGCGCATTAATGTCAGCTTGTAAAGAACGGTAATTCGCTTCAGCTTCATCCAATGCTTCTTTAGAAATCGACCCTTTAGTAAACAGTCCTTGATAACGTTTGAACTTGGCTTCTGCGGCGGGTAATCGTGCTTGCGTACTTGCCAAGTTGGCTTTTTCAACGCTAGAGTCGAGTTCAACCAGATTTTGCCCACGTTTAACGGTTTGGCCTGATTCAAAGTTGATCACATCTACCACACCGGCAATTTGCGTGGTTAAGGTGATCCCTTGATTGGGCTCAACAAACCCGATGGCGTCCATGGTGGGTGTCCAGGGTTCAGCGTTAACGGTCACTGCCGTCACTGGGTGCGTCGGCTCTGGCATGTTTGCCATATACTCTGCAACCTTTTGCTGCTTAAACAGGTTAAAGCCAATCACACTGCCAAACAGCAGCAGTGCAAGGATAACCATAAAGAAAAACCATTTTTTCATCGAAGTAAGCTCCGAGCGTCGTTAGTGAAGAGAAATTGCATCCCAGCAAGCTTGGATCGCATCTGCGATAGCATAACTGTCTAGAGTTATAACACCCCGAACCTGTTTGCGAGCTAAACAAAAAACGGGTTCAAGCCCCAAGGTGATGAGCACCTCATCGTCCAGTGGCTTAAAGCGCTTTTGCCGCTTACCTTCCTGAAAGACTTGATAAAGATCAGAGAAGGCCTCTCGCTCTTGCTGGGTTTGTGACTGATCATCGCGTGGCAGGGCATCAAACTGGTCACGAGATAATAATAGGTGATCGCGTTGTAGCATCATGGTCCACGTGTTGCGCCATAACCGCTCAAATTGATCTTTTAGGGTTGGTTCATCCTTTACCCCCTGTTGAATATGGGTCGCACATTGCATCATAAGGTGCATAGACAGTTGACGAAGCAAGTCTTCTTTATCGTTAAAATAGCGATAAATGGTGCCGGCGGCCACTTGCGCTTGGGTGGCGACCTGATGCATTGAGACCTTGTCGAGCCCACGCGTGGCAATCAGTTGCTCTGTCGCGGCGAATATTTGCGCACGTTTGTCCATTGATGATGAACTTACTAGTGAATGAACGTTCATTCATTTTAGAGTGAATTTTGTGCGTATGACAAGCATAAATTGTAGCAAGCTTGTTGAGCCTTGCTTGGGTGAGATAGACATCAGTAAGATTCCTTCTACAATGCCCTCTCAGCCATTAACGAGGTGCCGCCATCATGAAGCTTAATCCTGCGCAATCGGATGCAGTCCGCCATATTTCTGGTCCCTGTCTGGTGTTAGCTGGCGCAGGTTCGGGAAAAACACGCGTGATTACGCATAAGATCGCCTATTTGGTTCAACAATGTGGCTATAAAGCGCGTCATATTGCCGCGGTGACTTTCACGAACAAAGCGGCACGAGAGATGAAAGAGCGCGTGGCACAAAGCTTGGGTAAGCAAGAATCGCGCGGCTTGATGGTGTCAACCTTTCATACCTTGGGCCTGAATATTATCCGTCGAGAATACAAAACCTTGGGGTTAAAAGCGGGCTTTTCGTTGTTTGATGATCAAGACCAATTAGCGCTACTCAAAGCTCTGACCGAAGAAGAGCTAGATAATGATAAAGACTTGCTGCGTCAATTGGTGCACACCATCTCCAACTGGAAAAATGCCATGTTGGGACCCGATGAAGCGCTGGCGCAAGCACAAGGTGAGCGGGACCAGTTATTTGCCGCCTGCTATGCGCGCTATCAAAAACAAATGCGGGCCTATAACGCGCTCGATTTTGATGATCTTATCTTGATGCCGGTGGCGCTACTTAGCCAAAACCAAACCGTGCGTGAGCGTTGGCAAGCACGTATTCGCTATTTATTGGTCGACGAGTATCAAGATACCAACACCAGCCAGTATCAATTGGTGAAGCTGCTGGTGGGTGAGCGATCACGCTTTACCGTGGTCGGGGATGATGACCAATCGATTTACTCCTGGCGAGGCGCTCAGCCGAAAAACCTGGTGTACTTACAACAAGACTTTCCGCGTCTGCATGTGGTGAAGTTGGAGCAAAATTACCGCTCAACCAGTCGAATACTGCGTGCAGCCAATATCTTGATAGCCAATAACCCCCATGTATTCGAAAAAACGCTATTTTCTGCCTTGCCCGATGGCGACATGCTCAAAGTGCTGACTGCCAATAACGAAGAGCATGAAGCGGAACGTGTGGTTGGGGAACTGATAGGCCACCGTTTTTTAGGGCGTACGCAATACAAAGATTACGCGGTCTTATACCGTGGCAATCACCAATCGCGTTTGATTGAAAAAGCCCTGATACAAAATCGTATCCCGTATAAAATATCAGGCGGCACGTCCTTCTTCTCGCGCGCCGAAATTAAAGACATCATGGCCTATTTGCGCTTGTTGACCAACCCAGATGACGACAATGCGTTTTTGCGCGTAGTGAATACGCCGCGACGCGAAATTGGCACGGTGACATTAGAAAAACTCGGCAGTTATGCCAATCAGCGCGGCAAGAGCTTGTTTGCGGCGAGCTTTGAGTTAGGCCTGACCCAGCATTTATCTGGGCGAGGGCTGGCTGCCCTGCAAGCGTTTACGCGGTGGATTGTGGAACTGTCTGATCAGGCTGAGCGGGGCGATACCGTGTCCGCGATACGATCACTGTTGCGAGATACACAGTATGAAGATTGGCTGTATGAGAGTTCATCCAGTCCCAAAGTGGCAGAGATGCGGATGAAAAACGTCTCACAGCTTCACAGTTGGATTGTCGCTGATCTTCAGGGGGATAATCCGGATCAGGTTGAACGAAGCCTGCGAGAAGTGGTTCAGCGCCTGACGCTGCGTGACATGATGGAGCGAGGCGAAGATGATGACGAGGCTGACCAAGTACAGCTGATGACGTTGCACGCATCGAAAGGTCTAGAATTTCCATACGTGTATTTGATCGGTATGGAAGAAGGCTTGTTGCCTCATCAATCGAGTATTGATGAAGATAATATCGACGAAGAGCGGCGTTTAGCTTACGTCGGATTGACCCGTGCGCAAAAGGCGCTGACCTTTGTCGTTTGCAAAGAAAGGCGTCAGTTTGGCGAGCTTATCAAGCCACAACAAAGCCGTTTTCTCGACGAATTGCCGTTTGATGATCTTGAGTGGGAGTCGCAGAAAAAACCTGTGTCTCAAGAAGAGAGAATGGAAAAAGGGCAAGCGGCGATCGCTAACTTAAAAGCCATGCTCGATAAAAACAAGTCATCCTAAACACAGTCTTGCTCAGTAAGTAACGCCGCGAAGGCGGCGTTATTGTCAAACGATTGATGAGCGGTGCTATTAGAGTGCGTCGAGCATGTGCTCGATAGCCGCGACGATTTCATCATCCGAACAGTCCATACAGGTGCCTTTGGCAGGCATCGCATTAAAACCGTTGATCGCATGTTTGGCTAGGGTTTCCATGCCTTTATCAACACGTGGGCCCCAAGCGGCGGCATCACCGGTTTTGGGGGCGCCAGCTGCACCAGTGCTGTGACAGGCTGTGCAGTAAGTATTATAGACCTGGTCACCGCTACGTGGGCCAGTTGGCTCTGCTGCCGCCGTTTGCGTGGGGGCTTCTCCATCAATATACACGTCACCCACAGGTGCAATGCGCTCGGCGATTGCGGCTTTTTCTTGTTCAGACACTTCTAATGCTTGCGCAGCAGAAGCAAATAGTAGGGCTGCTACCGAGGCAACCATAATACGACCTAGACTTTTTCCCTTTGCGCTCACAATGACACTCCCACATTACTGGTGGCTTAACGCCTTTTTTATGTTATTTGCCGCCAACCTTAAGGGGTGAATCAATCAAGAGTGATTCGGTTGCGGCCTGTCAGTCTCGTCTCAACGGATTTGCCAACCTCGCTAGGTTAACCCCGTGTAAAGATTAGGTGATTATAGCGCTTTAGATTGTTACGTTAAACCGTTATAGTAGAGACCTTACTGACGATTTCTACGCGATTTGTTGAAAAAGAGACCAGTCAGTAAAAAAATTAAAAAAAATGCTAGACGGCTGGTGGTGATATCCGTAATATTCGACACCGCCAACGGGGCAAGCGCCCGTAGCTCAGTTGGATAGAGTGTTGGCCTCCGAAGCCAAAGGTCACAGGTTCAAATCCTGTCGGGCGCGCCATTCCGGGATAGGAATATGGCAGAAAATCAGTGGTGGCTGTAGCTCAGTTGGTAGAGCCCTGGATTGTGATTCCAGTTGTCGCGGGTTCAAGTCCCGTCAGCCACCCCATTATTTTCGCACTAAGCTATATGTCGGTGAATAGCGCAGTTTGGTAGCGCATCTGGTTTGGGACCAGAGGGTCGGGGGTTCGAATCCCTCTTCACCGACCACTATTACAAACCCTAGCCTAACGGCTGGGGTTTTTTCGTTTTCTTCCTTCTCCTCTTTCTTCTCTGTTTCTCTTCTCTGTTTCCTTTTGTCTATTCGCTGACATAGAAAATAAAATACGGAAATTAGAGCGCTATCAAGGTTTAGCGAGATAAAAAGTCATCAATTGGTCATAAATTCACAACTGATCGATATAACTGCTATACCTGTCTTTGATAAGGATAAAAAACTACTTAATAAGTAACTTATAACTTATGAAGTGTGTCCATCATTTATAAATCAGTCATTATCACTACGGATGTTATGTGGCTGTTAATTCAGATGGCTTTATTCTATGCGTGATTTGCTTTAAAACAGAGGGAGTGGGAATAGCTTATATCTTTATGATATGAAGTGTGTTTTGTGTCTTGCCGCCGGGCAAGTGCTGGTAGTTAGATGAATGAATATCCGAGATGATTAGGCCTTTATGGTGTTTTCTTCTGTGATGTTGATTTTTTGTGAAATATTTGCCAGATTGGAATCGCATCTCTCCAAGGCGAGGCAGCCCCTTGTTTTGGTTAGCACGTTGATCGTCACCTTTTGACGATATCAAGGATGAAAAATGTCACTGCTAGAAGTTAATAACCTCCGAATAGAGTACCCGTCTCGCCATGGTGTCCACGCGGCCGTGACCTCGCTGTCATTAACGATTGAGCGTGGTGAGATTGTCGGCGTGGTCGGTGAGTCCGGCGCAGGTAAATCAACCGTTGGAAATGCGGTGATTGATTTACTTAGCCCTCCAGGACGCATTGCCAGTGGTGATGTGTACCTCGATGGTCAAAAAATATCGGGCCTGACACCCAATCAAATGCGCAAAGTGCGTGGCGATAAGATTGGCTTTATTTTTCAAGATCCCATGACCTCGCTGAACCCGTTATTTACTGTCGAGCAACAGCTGACAGAAACGATAATAACCAACCTTAATCTGACGTCCCAGCAAGCCTATCAGCGTGCGATAAGCCTGATGGAGCAAGTCGGGATCCCAGAGCCTGAGTTGCGTATTAAGCAGTATCCGCATCAATTTTCTGGTGGGATGCGTCAGCGCGTGGTGATTGCGGTCGCATTGGCCGGTGAGCCAGATTTAATTATCGCTGATGAGCCAACGACAGCATTGGATGTTTCGATTCAAGATCAAATTCTCAATTTGATTCGCGATTTATGCCAGCAGAAAAATGTGGGTTGTATGTTAGTGACCCACGATATGGGCGTAGTGGCGAATGTGACTGATCGTGTCGCGGTCATGTATCGAGGTGACTTAGTTGAACTCGGCACCACACAGCAAGTGTTGGGCGATCCGCAACATCCTTATACCCAAAGTTTAATCTCCGCCGTGCCACGTTCCGATATCAAACTGGATCGTTTTCCTTTGGTGAATTACATCGAAGAAGCAGGCGAAACCCTTGAGCTGGATGTGAAGAACCACTGGCTAGGACAAAGCCAAGACCAACGCGCTTATTCTGGCCCCTTGTTACAAGTAAAGGACGTCTCGTTGCGATTTGTGACCAAGGATTCGTTTTTTGCCAGCCGTCGCGAATATGTCCAAGCCTCGGACCACGTCAGCTTTGATATTGTTGAAGGGGAAACTTTTGGTCTGGTCGGCGAGTCAGGATCCGGGAAGTCAACCATCGCTCGGGCGATTACCGGGCTGTATCCGCCCAATACCGGCCAGATTATTTTTGAAGATATCGATTTGACCGCGATAAAAAGTGAGCGGGCCCGTCGTCCAATCCGTCGTCAAATGCAGATGGTGTTTCAAAACCCCTATTCATCCATGAATCCGCGGATGAAGATTTATGACATTATCGCGGAGCCGATTCGCTTTCACCGCTTGGCAGAAAGTGAGTCGCAAATCCGTCAAATTGTCGGAGACTTGCTCGATCACGTGGGATTAGGCCGTGGTGCTGGGATCAAATATCCGCATGAGTTTTCTGGTGGCCAGCGTCAGCGTATCTCGATTGCCCGCGCACTGGCGACGCGACCACGGTTGCTGATTTGTGACGAGCCAACCTCCGCGTTAGATGTCTCTGTTCAGGCTCAGATCTTAAATCTGCTTAAAGATCTGCAAGACGAGCTCAATCTGACCATGTTATTTATCAGCCATGATTTACCGGTGATTCGTCAAATGTGCGATCGCATTGGGGTGATGCGTAAAGGTCAGCTACTTGAAGTCGCTCCAACCGAGCAACTGTTTACTGACCCACAACATGAATATAGCCGTCATCTTATCTCATTAATGCCTGAGTTTAAGGGAATGAGCACAGAAGGTTTGCAACCGGCATAGCGTGCTATGTCGACGCGGCCAAGGGCCGCACCGTATCTATGATGCAAACACAGCAGGGGGTATATCCCCTACGCATAAAGGAGCTATGCAATGAAAACAATGAAGAGCAAGATAGCCGTGGCACTCATGGCCGCTGGCCTAAGTTTTAGTGCTGCCGCTGCCGACATTACAGTGGCTTATGACGCGGATCCCGTTTCTTTGGATCCGCATGAGCAACTGTCTGGTGGTACCTTACAGCTATCACACATGGTCTTCGACCCCTTGGTCCGCTTTACCCAAGAGATGGACTTCGAGCCTCGTCTTGCCACCTCGTGGGAGCGTATCGACAATCAAACCGTGCGTTTCAACCTTCGCGAAGGGGTCACTTTCCACTCCGGTAACCCATTTAGTGCTGATGACGTTGTTTGGACGTTTGATCGTTTGAAATCTTCGCCGGATTTTAAAGGGATTTTCACCCCAATCGTTGACATCAAAAAAGTCGATGAGCACACCGTTGATGTGGTCACCGACGGCACCTACCCACTGGTAGAAAACGTGATGACCTACGTGTTCCCCATGGACAGCAAATTCTATAGTGGTGAGACCGAAGACGGACGCGACAAATCTGAGCTGAAGAAAAATGGTTCAACGTATGCATCAACACACTTGTCAGGCACAGGGCCGTACGTGGTCGACGAACGTGAACAAGGCGTAGTGGTTGAATTTGACCGTAATGAGAATTACTGGGACAAAGACAGCGTAGGCAATGTCGACAACATCACGCTGCGTCCGATCAAAGAAGATGCCACCCGTGTCGCGGCACTGCTATCGGGTGACGTCGATATGATCGCCCCTGTATCGCCCAACGATTATCGTCGCATCGATCGCTCTGATAATTTGCAGCTGGTGACCATGCCAGGTACACGCGTGATTACCTTCCAAATGAACCAAAGTGTGGTGGATGAATTTAAAGACCCGCGTGTCCGTCAAGCGGTGGCGTATGCGGTCAATAACGAAGGCATCGCGCAAAAAATTATGAAAGGCGCCGCGACACCGGCAAGCCAGCAAAGCCCAGTCGGTTATGCGGGTTACAATGCCGATCTCGCGCCTCGTTATGACTTGGCGAAAGCGAAAAAGTTGATGGAAGAAGCCGGTTATCCTGATGGTTTTTCTGTCACCATGATTGCCCCCAATAACCGCTATGTGAATGATGAAAAAATCGCTCAAGCGGTATCCGCGATGATGGCGAAAATCGGCATCAAAGTGGATTTACAGACCATGCCAAAAGCGCAGTACTGGCCTGAGTTTGATAAGTGTGAAGCCGGTATGCAAATGATCGGCTGGCACCCAGATACGGAAGATTCGGCTAACTTTACCGAGTTCCTCACCATGACCCGCAACGCTGACACGGGTAAAGGGCAGTATAACTGTGGCCATTACTCGAACAGTGAAGTGGACAAACTGGTACTCGATGCGAATTCAGAAACGGATCTGGAAAAACGTAACGCGATGCTGCAAAAGGTCGAGAAGATCTTGTATGACGATGCGGCTTTCCTTCCTCTGCACTGGCAAGATCCGTCTTGGGCAGCCAAAAATAACGTTAACATCAAACCGATCGTTAACGGTATGAACTTCCCTTACTTCGGCGATTTAGTGGTCGAGTAATGGATTGACACAGGGCCCCAATCCTGGGGCCTTGATTATCCAATCGCTTAGAGGCACACATGGTAACGTTTTTAGTCAAACGTCTGGTACAGGCACTGATTGTGATGTTTGTCATCAGTCTGGTGGCGTTTGCTATCCAAGACAACCTTGGCGACCCCTTGCGGGAGCTGGTGGGACAATCAGTATCAGAAGCAGAGCGCGATGCGCTGCGCGATGAAATGGGACTTAATGATCCCTTTATAACCAAATATACTCGCTTTGTCGGTCAGGCCCTACAAGGTGATTTAGGCAATTCTTACTTCTTTAAACGACCGGTTGTCGATGTCATTTTAGATAAACTGGGCGCCACTTTAGAGCTGGTGGTCGGTGCGGCGTTGATCATCGTGGTGGTGTCGATTCCACTTGGTGTGTACGCCGCTATCCATCCCAAAAGTATACTTACCAAGATTATCATGGGCTTTAGTATCGTAGGGATTTCGATTCCCGTGTTCCTGACGGCAATCATGCTGATGTACGTCTTTTCCATTGAGCTTGGCTGGTTACCTTCCTATGGGCGAGGGGAAACGGCCAATTGGCTAGGTTGGGAGTCTGGCTTTTTCACCTTAGACGGCCTTGCGCACTTAGTATTACCCGCCGTGTCATTAGCCTCTATCATGTTGCCGCTATTTATTCGCTTGGTGCGTTCTGAAATGCTGGAAGCGTTGGGCACTGAATATGTCAAATTTGCGCGTGCGAAAGGGCTCCCCGAAAATAAGGTTTATTATCAGCATGCATTGAAAAACACCATGTTACCTGTGGTGACTGTAGGCGGAGTGCAAATCGGCACCATGATTGCCTATACCATTTTGACAGAAACCGTGTTTCAGTGGCCAGGAATGGGCTTTCTCTTTCTTGAAGCGATCAACCGTGTCGATACACCTTTGATTACTGCCTATGTCATTTTCGTCGGATTGATCTTTGTCGTCACCAATACATTTGTCGACTTACTGTATGGCCTGATTAATCCCACGGTTAACATTACCGGTAAGGAGGCGTAAGCGATGACACAAGCACATACCACCCCAAGTCGCTGGCAACGCTTTTTGGCCTCAGATTTCCTCTATCACTTTAAGCGTGACAAGGTGGCGATGGCCAGTTTTGCCATTTTTATGGTTTTTCTCCTACTGGCTGTGTTTGCGCCTTTGGTGGCACCAACCAATCCTTATGATTTGATGTCGATTGATATCATGGACTCAGAGTTACCGCCTGCTTGGATGGAATGGAGCGATCCTCGCTTCTTATTAGGGACGGATAACCAGGGCCGAGATATCTTATCCACTATGATTTATGGCCTGCGTATCTCTCTGACCATTGGCCTATGTGCGGTGGGGTTACAGCTCATCTTAGGGACAATCATAGGACTGAGTGCGGGGTACTTTGGCGGACGGATAGATAGCTTCTTTATGCGGATTGCAGATATTCAGCTGTCTTTCTCTACCATGATGGTGGCGATCATTGTGTCTGCGATTTTTAAAGCCAGCTTTGGTAGCGAGTTTTATAGTCAATATGCGATCTTGATGCTGGTGGTGATTATTGGGATTGCCGAATGGCCGCAATATGCGCGTACTATTCGTGCCTCTGTACTGGCGGAGAAGAAAAAAGAATATGTTGAAGCGGCGCGTGTAATGGGGTTTCGATCACCGCGTATTATGTTCCGGCACATTCTTCCCAACTGTCTGTCTCCGATCTTGGTGATTTCAACGGTTCAAGTGGCTAACGCGATTATGTCAGAAGCGGCATTATCGTTTTTAGGCTTGGGTATGCCTGTCGATCAGCCGTCTTTGGGCTCATTAATTAGTATTGGCTTTAATTACATTTTCTCTGGTTCGTGGTGGATAACGGTCTTTCCTGGTATTGCCTTAGTGCTGCTGGTGTTGGTTATCAACTTGCTGGGTGATTGGCTCAGGGATGTGTTTAACCCCAAAATTTATAAAGGATGAGAAAAATGGCTGCGTACGCAGCCATTTTTGTTCGTACCTAACAGCTTGAGAATCGTCAGCTTGAGTCATTGTACGACTTTGCTTAAGCTGATGAACATTAAGTGACGAAGGGAGTAAATCATGGGGCGGTGGCGAGGTCTGGTTGTCACGCTAATGGCAACGTGGGGAATGATATCCTCAGTGAATGCAGCGCAAACACCTTGTGCGATTATCGACAATCAGCAAGGTTGGCCGATCATTGGTGAAAAATGCGATATTGGCAATGGGCTGTGGGGTGATCAGTCTCCTGACCCGCAAAGTTCAGCATTTTGGGTCCAGTGCGGAGCCACAAACGGGGTGCCATCACGTCAGTTTTATCAAACATTGCGCCAAGGTTTGCCGGATTTACCCTTTCAAGTGCAAGTCCGCGAAGGGCGTGGTCGTTGTTTAATTGGTCCCTATCAGGCTCTCGATGTCGCCAATGTGGTGCTTAAACGTGTGCGCATGTTTGGTCCGACACGCCAAGCGGTTTGCGCCAAACCCGTCAACCCCTGTCTCAGCCTGCAGTCATACGCTTGCCGCCACTGGCGGAGACAAAAGCGTCTACTCTGCCAAAGACAAGCGGAAAAGCAGCCCAATCCGAAGCCGCCTTCAATTTGAGCCACTTTGGTTTACCTGAGCCTGAGCAAGGTGACAAACAGTATACGGAAAAAGGGATGAGCTGGGTGCGGCTACCTTATGCGAAGGCGGAACCGCGTTGTCAGCAAGAAGGAATGGTACTTGCGTCCAGGCAGGACTTAACCCAGGTCGCCCAAGCCACCGATCAATTACCGATGCGTTTACCTTACTGGGTACAAGGCGCCCAGGGTGTTGATGCCAATACCGGCACGGTGGTCACGCGTAATCAAGTGGCAGCGCTCAATGTATTGTGTAAAAAAGGATAGCGAGTCGGCAAACTGGGGTTAGCTTTGATAGTAAGGTTAACCACAGAAGCGATGCGTGATGGCATCGCATCGACAAAAACGCCCCATTTTATGATGGGGCGTTTTTGTTACTGTCAGGCGTATTATGCTGCGGGCGGACGCTCGGGCAGTGCCATTTTTAAGGCGGTACGCGAGATATCGCTGGCCGCTTGTCCTTGGTTGAGTTTATCTAACACATCGGCAAGGTAGGCATAATCACTGACATCAGTACGGTATTCGAGTGCTTGCTCAAAGTGGCTGCGCGCATCTTGCCATTTGCCTGCTTGCATCAGCAGCTGGCCCAGCGCGCTGTGAACAACCGGATTATGGCTATCGCGGGTTAGCAACTCTTCTAGCATGACCACGGCCGGATAACTGTCGGGCAAGTTGAGCGTAGGGATCAGTGCAATCAAGCGATCATCGGGCCGCTTTTTCAAGGTTTCACGCAATAAGATGTAGGCTTCAGAATCGGCATTTCGCGCCGACAAATGATGCACTAATCCAGCGAGCAGTGCGGGTTGGTTACGTTTGGCCTTCGGCAGTTGGTTCCAATGCGCAAGCAGCCCTTCTGCCCCTTTCTGACTGGCAACATGCGACATAACGCCAAGCTCGGCACGCTCATACAATACGTCAAGTTGTTCACTATTGAGCAGCTGTGCTTTTTTTAGCGTTGGAAGAAGGTTGAGCAACGCCGACCAATCTTCTAATTGGATATAGGTCTCTTTCAACAGGGACAGCATCACAGGGTTGCGTGGGTGTTGGCGTTTTATTGCCCGCAGTGAGGCCAATGCTTGCTCATACTGCCCGCTTTGGCTGTGTAACTGGGCGCGAGTGAGGGCGAGCGCTAAACTGTTGGCATTGATATCGGCGGCGTGTTGTAGGTACTGATCCCGCGCATGTAAATCTTGGCGTTGTTGTGCCGCTTCTGCGGCGGCGAGCAAGTTGTGCATGGGAGCATCACTGTGTGAGCGCGCTTTAGCGAGGAGCTTTTCCGCCTTTTTCCACTCGCCCTCGCGTAATTTCATTAAGCCAGTCTGGGTCTGCTGGCGAGCTTTACGCTGTTTCCGGCCGGATAACCAACCACTGGCAGTACTGCTCATCGAAAAGAGTTTTCTTAGCACCCACTCTAGGGCCCAGAGCACTGCAATGAGCGCGGCGATGAGCACTAAGAGGGTTGTAACGCTCATTTCAATGGTTTGCTGGGCCGCTGAAATGAGCACGTAGCCTTGGTGACCAGCCAGTTGTGGGCCAACCACCAAGCCTGCCGCCAAAACGAGGACAAGTAACAGCAGTCGTATCATGATTGGCCTCCTGTTAGCGGTGCAATATCTCGGCGCAATCGGGTATCAATCTCATCACTGACGAGCGTTTGGCTGCTGAGCTTTTGCGGAAGGTCGACCCCAATACGCTGTTCGTTCAGGGCGTTGAGTTGCTCAACAAAACGGCGGGTGGCGTTAGCATCCTGATTATAAAAGCGCAGCGCCCAGTCTTGGGCCATGCCAAGTGCTTCATGATAGAGGGTGTCATTCCCTTGATAGACAGCCCGCATTGCTTGATCGAGCTTGTTTTTTAGGTTCTCTTGCAAATAATAGCTTTGTGTCGGCGAGAGCAGTGGCACCACATTACCGTCGCGTTTGCGGTAGGTAATGAAATCATCAACAAATCCTTTCAATGAGGTGGTCAGGTTTGCTTGCCAATCGTTGACCGACTCGCTCACCACCGGAGCTTGCGTTTCCTCTGCCTCAGGGATCACCGCGCTGGCAAGGGGTAAGTCCTCGACTTGTCGTTGCATGCTCGTTAAGCGCAACACTATGCCATCTTTATCCACCCGCTTGACCGCTTTTAAAGCCGTTATATCGTCAGCTAACGCTTGGCGAATCGGTACCAACGACGGGTCGTTGAGCTGGGCAATGCGATGATCTGCTGCTTCCATCAGCGCTGTGGCGCTTTGCGCATCGTGCTCAAGCCACACTTTGCGCCCTGCCATACGAATTAAATAATCCGCTTCCGCAAGTAACCAATCGTTAGGTCGGCGGCCTTTCACATCGGCCATTGCCTTTTGCAGACTCTTCAGGCTGCTATCTTGTTGATTAAGTCGTGTTGTAGTGGCGTCCTCAAGTTGCTCTCTTGCTTTTTCAGCGGCTTTTTGTTGCTGGCTAAGGGATTGTTCAAGGTTAGCAATTTGAGATTGTTGCGCCGATACTGTGTTTTGTAAAACAGTCGCTTGCTGGTGCCCATGATAGAACACCCATCCACTCGAGCCGAGTGCTATCGCGATGGCAATCGCGCCAAGAACAATACCGCCACGTCCTCCTGATGATGCGCTTTTTTTTGCTGTTTTCCCTGATGAGGAGGCATCCGTGGCGTGTGTCTTGGGTGACGAGGGCGTCGTAGCCTTGTTTGATTTGGTGTCGGTGTTTTTGTTGTCAGTCATCCGAAAGTCCCGTTTTACTTAACCTGAGCAGCGTGTGAAATAGGGCTGAATTGGCCACGCTGTCAACGGTCGTAATCGTGTCAAAATCGAGCCCTGTGGCTTGATCTTGAATCCTTTTACTGGGCACCAGTATACGGCATTGGCGCAGCCAGTGCTGTCCGCTTAATGTGATAAGTTGATCAAAGTAGGCTAATTGTTGGCCACTGGTGATCACCACGGTGTCGATAGTGTCTTTAGGCCAGCTTACTACTTGCGATACTAAAGGCTCAATGGCCCATTGTCGCCGATAGGTCTCGCAATAGTGAACTTGCGCGCCTTGATCGCTGAGTGTTTTTGCCATCATATCGCGGCCACTGTCACCGCGAAGAATCACCACCTGCGCCCCCTTTACCGCCATAAATGGAGCCAGTGCTAGCATGCCCTCACTGTCTTCGCGGACCGGGTATTGGACAGTCTGACCGCAGACGGCTTGCCACTCATGAGCAGTGCGTTGCCCAACGGCAACATAATGACAATCACTGGGCCAGGCCATCTCCTGGCGTTGCAATGCCTGATGCGCAAAGGCCACGGCGCGTGGGCTCACTGCGACCAAGATGCTGTCAGCGGGCAGTGAGCCGAGCAAGGTGGCGAAGGTTGGTAAGTCTCGCCCCGGCGCAAAACTGAGTAGCGGGCAGGCGATCGCCGCCAGCCCTTGTCGGGTAAGCTGATCGACTAACTCACTGCAGTCTGGCTCGGGGCGAACGATAACCGTGGTCATGCGTCGTCTTGATAAAGTTTATCCAGAATTTGGCGCGCACCTTGAGCGAGGAGCTGCTCGGCTAAATCTGTCCCTAGTGCTTCCCCTTTCTCTAATGGACCGGTGATTTCGGCACGTAAGATGGTCGAGCCATCCGGTTCGCCCACTAATGCGCGCAACCAAATTTTGTCGCCTTGAATTTCCGAATAGCTGCCAATAGGCACTTGGCACCCGCCTTCAAGACGATTATTCATCGCGCGCTCACAAAGTACACGTTGTGTGGTGCTGGCATCAGAAAGGGGGGCCAATAAGGTCCGAATACGTTCATCATCCAGTCGACACTCGATACCCACGGCACCTTGCCCAACCGCCGGCAAGATGACTTCTGGTGGAATTTCATTACGTATGCGTTCATGTAAACCTAACCGTTTTAACCCAGCGGCGGCGAGAACGATCGCATCATACTGACCATCATCCAATTTCCCTAAGCGGGTGCCGACATTGCCGCGTAAGGTATTAATGATCAGATCCGGACGACGTTCACGTAGTTGTGATTCGCGGCGCAGGCTAGACGTGCCGACGACAGCCCCTTCGGGTAAATCATCAATGCTGTTGTAATGGTTAGAGACGAAAGCATCGCGTGGGTCACCGCGCTCACAGATGGTGACCAATCCCAGTCCTTCTGGAAACTCAACCGGGACATCTTTCATCGAGTGCACGGCAATATCTGCGCGGCCGTCAAGCATTGCTTGTTCAAGCTCTTTAATAAACAAGCCTTTACCACCGATTTTAGCGAGGGGCGTGTCCAGAATCACGTCACCTTTAGTGACCATAGGCACGAGCTCGACGGTCAAGCCAGGATGGGAAGCTTCGAGTGCTTCTTTAACAAATTCCGCTTGCCAGAGCGCCAAAGGACTTTTGCGTGTGGCAATACGCACGGGTGTTGAGTACATGGTGTTGCTTCCTTCTTGATTCATAACCACCATCGTATCATTGCCATTGGGTGGCTCGTAATAGTCGTCAATCGCTTTCGAGATTTATGATGGGCTTATCGTCATATAGGTGAAAAAATGTGATCGATAGCGTATTATTTACGCAAATAGTGAGATCGTTGGGCGGAAAAAAGTGAAAGTTACGACTAAGGTAGTAGAGCGTAAAAGTTGATATTGGTCTCATAAAGCGCCTATAGTGCGTCACGGATCTCACCACACAGGCATCGGGGTTATTGACTTTACCCGAGTTGTCGAGAGTGTTACATTGATCACGTTTTGTTATCTGCAATTGGGCGGATACGGTGAAGACAGTAACGTCGACCTGTTGACCGGGATGTCAACGAATCTGGATGATTGCCTTGCAAACATACGTACAACAGCAAACTGAGCGCATAGAGGCGTTTAACCGCGTGAGAATGGATCGCGCGCGGTCAGCAATGAGTCGTCAAGCTCAAGCCATTTTTGATGTGCTGCCAGTGCTTTTACATCTCAACCACCCCGCATTGCCCGGGTTTTGTGGCGACAGTGTGCCTTTTGGTATCGCTGATTATCAGCTTGACGAGACACAACGAGAGTTTGTCTCTGACTGTCTGATCCACTCAAAGACGCGCTTCTCCTCTTTAACTGCATGCGTTGATGAACGTCGTCGTCATCCGATTAAAGGCATGTATACCATGGGCAGTACCGGCTCGATGGGACAAAGCCTCACCAGTGATCTGGATATCTGGGTATGCATTGATGCTGCCGTCACCACCGCCCAGCGTGATAAACTCGATGCCAAGTGCATGGCGATTTCCGAATGGGCGCTAAACCAAGGGGTTGAAGCCAACTTCTTTTTAGTGTGTGAAGGGCGGTTCCGCCATCACCTCAGCCAAACCATGACCAGTGATAACTGTGGTACCAGTCAGCACTTTTTGTTGCTTGATGAATTTTATCGTTCGTCAATGCGTGTTGCGGGGCAAAAGCTGCTTTGGTACATGGTGCCGCCAGAAATGGAAGACTGTTACGACGACTATGTCGATACCTTGGTGGCAGACCATGGTCTTGACCGACGTGATTGGGTCGATTTTGGCGGCCTGCCGACCATCCCGGCGGAAGAATACTTCGGCTCGAGCTTGTGGCAGCTTTATAAAAGTATCGATTCACCGTATAAATCGGTACTTAAAGCGATATTACTCGAAGCGTACTCGTGGCAGTACCCTGGCACCCAACTACTAAGTGTTGATGGTAAGCGCCGCTTTTATGCCGGCTGGGTTGATGTATACCAGTCCGATGCGTATTACCTGATGTTGGAAAAAGTGACGCGCTACCTCGAGTCAATTGGCGACGCCCGCCGCTTAGACCTTGTCCGTCGCTGTTTTTATCTCAAAACCCATGAAAAATTAACGCAGTCACCGTCGACCGGCTCAGTGGCATGGCGGCGTGACGTGCTGCGTCTATTGGCTCATGAGTGGGGCTGGGACGAGCAGGCGTTGACGTATCTGGATAACCGCCGTCACTGGAAGGTTGAGGAAGTGCAGTACGCACACAACGAGCTGCTTGATGCGTTAATGCAAAGCTATCGTAATTTGATTCGCTTTGCGCGCCGCAATGACATCACCTCGGCGATCAGCCCGCAAGATATCAGTACGTTAGCGCGTAAGCTTTATGCCGCGTTTGAAGAGCTACCGGGTAAAGTGACCTTGCTGAATCCGCAGATTTCACCGGATCTGCACGAGCCAAACCTGACCTTGATTCAAGTGCCCGAAGGGCGAACGAATCGACCGGGATGGTATTTATATAAACATTCCCTGAATCCGGTCGACATCATCGGTCGTGCGCCACTGGAGCATAACAGCTATCTGTCTAAGCTGATCGCTTGGGCGTTTTTTAATGGTTTACTGACCGAGTCGACGCATTTACACACCGTAGTACGTGATGCAGATGTTGATATTGATACCCTGTATCAATTGGTCAGTGACATTCGCAACACCTTCTCTCTGCGGCCGCCACGCCCAACCTTGGACGCGTTATCAAGCCCCTGTGAAATTCGTCAGCTCGCCTTGTTTATTAACTTAGAGCAAGACCGACGTCGGCGTATAAAAAACCATCGATGCGGTTTGATTTTAAAAATAGCGATATCTTTAGCTATGGCCCCGAGCAAACCTGCCTGGTGGGCAGTGTTGATTTGGTCTATCGCAACTCGTGGAATGAGGTCCGGACACTCAACTATCGCGGTGATGATGCGATTCTTGAAGCGCTGAAAACCATGTTAGGAAAAATGCACCAAGATGCGGTGCCACCTGAATCGGTCGATGTGTTCTGCTATTCGAGTAAAATGCGCGGCCTGATCCGCAACTTGGTCTACCAACTGGTGGCGGAATGCATTGAACTTAGGCTAAAACCGGTTGAAAAGGAAAAACGGCGTCGATTCAAAGCGTTGCGTATTGGATCGCAAACGCACGGCTTGTTCTTTGAACGTCGTGGCGTGTCCGTGCAACGTTTAGAAAATTCGGTCGATTTTTATCGCTGCATTTCCACGAATAAAGTGAATGGCACGCCGGTGATGGTGGTGGATAATCCGCAAGATGTGCACCCACCCGCGGTCGTCGATGCCTACGCCAGTGAAGGCTTGGTGCAGTTTTTCTTTGAAGACTGCGCCAATGGCTACAATCTTTATATTCTTGATGAGAGCAATCGCGTTGAAGTGTACCGCCAGTGCAGTGGTGATAAAACAGAGATGGTACAGGGCGTGAACCGTTTTTATACCTCCTCTCACGACCGTTATAGCTACAGTGCTAATTTTATTAACTTTAACTTGCCGCAGTTTTATCAGATTGTTACCGATGATCGCGGTGAGCCACAGGCGTTACCTTTTAAGTGCGATACACAATGGCAGCCGCCTCGCCAACCACCTCACGATGGCTTTAGTGGACAAGTGGCGTCATTTAAATAACCCAGAGAGCGGCTTTTTAGTGCGCTCTCTGGGCATTGTTAGCGCCTGCTTCAGATCACCAAGATACCGGCTCTCCAGCATGCCTGCTGCACTCTTGTTGGACTAAATCCATTAAGATTAAGCCGGTCTTGCTGCACGTCCACTCGCCCTCTTTTAACGCGAAATGAAAACCGCCACCTTTTGACGCGACCCAAATTTCTTGCATCGGCTCTTGACGGTTAATGATGATCTGGCTGCCATCGTCAAATTCGAGTGTCATCACATTGCCGACACTCTCATAATCGATGTCGGCGCCTGAGTCATCGATACCTTCTTCGATGGCCTGCATTTGCAAATCGACTAGCTGATGATATTCCGTTGTATTCATCCCGTTATATCCTATTGCTTTTCATGGTTGTGATGCGATTATAGAGGGCATTGACTCGATAATCACTGGCATTCACTATGCGAAAACTCGTCATTTTATTGATACTCACAGGCATCATGACACTGACCGGCTGTGGCCAACAAGGGCCCCTGCATTATCCGGACGAACAACCGACGCAAAATTAATAACCCACGACAACAGGGACGAACACCTTGGATTACTTTAATTATCAGGACGACGGCCAGCTATGGGCCGAATCATTGCCATTGGCTCAGCTTGCCAACGATTACGGCACGCCATTATATGTGTACTCGCGCGCGACCTTGGAGCGTCATTGGCATGCTTTTGATTGTGCCGTGGGCGATCATCCACATCTTGTATGCTATGCCGTGAAAGCGAACTCAAATATTGGCGTATTAGATATTCTGGCACGGCAAGGATCGGGTTTTGATATTGTGTCGCAAGGTGAATTGGAACGCGTCTTGGTTGCAGGCGGCGATCCGGCGAAGGTCGTATTTTCAGGAGTGGGTAAAACGGCGGTTGAAATGCGGCGAGCGCTGGAAGTGGGGATAAAATGTTTCAATGTCGAATCACACTCTGAGCTTGACCGCCTAAACCAAGTGGCGGGCGAGCTGGGTGTCGAGGCGCCAATCTCTCTGCGCATTAATCCGGATGTTGATGCCAATACGCACCCTTATATTTCCACGGGCCTCAAAGAAAATAAATTTGGCATTGCTTTCGGGGAAGCGCTAAATAGTTTTCGCTATGCTGCCAGTTTGCCCCACCTGAAGGTGGAAGGTATTGATTGCCATATCGGTTCGCAGCTAACGGATCTGACCCCCTTTATTGAGTCCACAGACCGTCTGTTGGCCTTAATTGATACTTTGGCGCAAGAAGGCATTCAGATTCGCCACCTTGATGTTGGTGGCGGCCTCGGGGTCACCTACAGTGATGAAAAACCACCGCAGCCTTCGGAATATGCCAAAGCGCTGCTGGCGCGTTTGGATAAGCATCGCCATCTTGAGCTGATTTTTGAGCCAGGCCGTGCCATTGCTGCTAATGCCGGCGTCTTGCTCACCAAGGTGGAATTTCTTAAACACAGCGAACATAAGAATTTTGCCATTATTGATGCCGGTATGAACGACTTAATTCGTCCTTCCTTGTATCAAGCTTACCAAGAAATTATTCCGGTGGTGCCGCGTCAAGGAGAGCCCAAAACCTACGATTTAGTGGGTCCGGTGTGCGAAACCGGAGATTATTTAGGTAAGAATCGCTCGCTAGTATTAGCCCCAGATGATTTGTTGGCGGTGCGTTCAGCGGGTGCGTATGGCTTTGTGATGGCCTCTAACTATAATTCGCGCTGTCGTCCTGCCGAAATCGTTGTCGACGGTGAACACGCATACTTAGTGCGTGAGCGTGAAAGCTTGGCGTCACTGTGGCAACTTGAAAAGCGCCTACCAGAATAAGGATTGGCATGCAGATACAGTTTGCAAAAATGCACGGACTGGGCAACGACTTTATGGTGGTTGACTGTGTTACACAAAATGCGTTTTTCTCCCCGGATCTTATCCGGCGTTTAGCCGATCGTCATCGGGGTATCGGCTTTGATCAACTACTGGTGGTGGAGCCGCCTTATGATCCGGAAACCGACTTTCACTATCGGATTTTTAATCCTGATGCGTCTGAAGTTGCCCAATGTGGCAATGGCGCGCGTTGTTTTGCCCGTTTTGTGCGCATGAAAGGGCTCACTAATAAATATCAAGTTAATGTCAGCACCCAAGCGGGAAAAATGCGGCTACATATTGAGAACGACAACCAGGTGCGGGTGAATATGGGCGAGCCTATTTTCACGCCGGGCAAGATCCCGTTTCGGGCTAATTCACAAGAAAAGACCTATTTGATGCGCGTAGCGGAACAGACTTTATTTGTCGGGGCCGTGAGCATGGGAAACCCACATGTCGTCACAGTGGTCGATGATATTGATACGGCGGATGTCGAGACGCTGGGGCCGCTACTTGAAAATCATGAGCGCTTTCCCGAGCGTGTGAATGCCGGCTTTATGCAGATACTTTCTCGTAATGCGATTAAGCTTCGGGTGTATGAGCGCGGCGCCGGAGAGACTCAGGCTTGCGGCAGTGGCGCTTGTGCCGCGGTAGCGGTAGGGATTGATCAAGGGTTGTTGGATGAGCAAGTCACCGTCACGCTACCGGGCGGCGATTTACGGATTCTCTGGCGTGGTCCAGGCCAGCCTTTATCGATGACCGGGCCTGCAACACATGTATATGATGGACAATTGCAATTATGAATCACGGGATAGACGCTACCACATTGGAAACCATGCCGTTGAGCGAGGATGCGGTAGCCGATTATTTAACTGATAATCCTGACTTTTTTTGCGTCAGCGTGATTTGCTGGCGCGGTTAACCATCCCGCACGCTGAACAAGGGGCAGTCTCCTTGGTCGAAATTCAGCTCAAGCGCTTGCGTGAGCGCGTCGCAGAGTTAGAAGAAGACATTACCCAGCTGATGAGTCTCGGTGCCAAAAACGATCGCTTATTTCGTGCGTTTGCTGAGACGCATCAAGCACTACTTCGCACGAATCAGCCGCACGACGTGCAAAAAATATTACAGACGCTCAGTGCGCAATTACAGCTCAACGTCAGTGTCTGTGTTTATCACGATATTGCGGGGATGACGGCCATTCCTCGTCAAGCGGTGGATCAACTGAAAAACCATCACTTTGCCGGACGCCGTTGCTATTTGGGCCGTTTGCGCCGAGTCGATGCCGAAGTGGTGATGGCACAGCCACCGGAACTGGGGTCATTTGCCTTGGTGCCAATTAAAGGTGAGGGCAAAGAGTGGGGACTACTGAGCTTTGCCAGTGCAGATGGCGGGCACTTCCAGCCGGATATGGATACGCTGTTTCTTGAGCAGCTGGCTTCGCATTTAGCCATTTTATGCAGCCAGTGGGCGCAAAAAGGTGAGAGCCAGTGACCGACGAGACACCTCGCGAACCTGCCAGCGCACCGCGCTCACTGACGGTGCTTTTGGACCGTTTTTATCAATATCAGCTGAGCGAGCGTGGTCTCAGTGCGCATACCCAGCGTAATTATCAGCGCCAGTTAGATAAAATTGTCGACTTTCTGACCGCGCGCGGCATCGCTCACTGGACCGATGTTGATGCTGACTGGGTGCGACAAATTTCGAGCCAAGCCAAACGTGATGGGCTGAAACCGGGCAGTATTGCTTTACGTTTGTCCGCGCTGCGTAGCTTTTTCGACTATCTGGTGCAAGCCGAACAGCTTGCCGCCAATCCTGCCAAAGGGGTCTCAGCGCCGAAACAAGGCCGTCATCTCCCGAAAAATTTGGATGTGGATGAAATGCATCAGCTGCTCGAAGTGGACGAAGACGATCCTTTGTCGGTGCGTGATCGGGCGATGATGGAACTGATGTATGGCGCGGGGCTACGTTTGGCCGAGCTGGTGGATCTCAACGTCCGTGATGTCTCAGTACGCAAAGGGGATTTACGTGTCATCGGTAAAGGAGAAAAAGAGCGCATTGTGCCTTTTTCCGGCATGGCAAAAACCTGGGTGATGAACTGGCTCAAAGTCCGTAATCAGCTCCTCAAAGGCCCAGAAGACGCGCTGTTTATTTCTAAGCTCGGCCAGCGTATCTCGCATCGGAGCGTGCAAAAACGCATGGCAGAGTGGGGACAAAAGCAGGCGGTCAATAGTCATATTAATCCCCATAAATTGCGCCACAGTTTTGCCACCCATATGTTGGAATCTTCGGGGGATCTGCGTGCAGTGCAAGAGCTACTCGGCCATGCCGATTTGAGCACCACACAAATTTATACCCACTTAGATTTTCAACACTTGGCGAAAGTGTACGATGCCGCGCATCCCAGAGCGCGCAAATCAGGTCCAGATAAAAAACCGAACTCGGAGTCGTGATATGAAATTTTATCGTCGCTTACAGGCGTTTGATGCGATGAGTTTTGACTTGGATGACACCTTGTACGATAACTGGCCGGTGATCGCACGCGCCGAGGCGGCGTTAACTGACTATTTGCGCGAGCATTGTCCGCCAATTGCGGCGCTTGATAACGCGACGATGGCGGGGTTTCGTCGCCAAGCGCGTGACCAGAACCCAGCACAACGCTTTGATGTGACCGCGATGCGGGTTGCCCAGCTGACGCTTGCCGGTGAGCATGTTGGCTTCACGGCCGAGCAAGCGCGCGTCCAAGCCCAAGCGGCTACGACCTTCTTCTGCGGTTATCGCAGTGATTTTACTCCGCCGGCACAAAGTTTGGCTTACTTAAAAGCCTGGTCCGAGACGCTGCCATTGGTGGCGATCACCAATGGCAACGTCGACACCGATGCGATTGGAATGACGCCGTTTTTCCAGCATATTTTCCGTGCCGGTGAACACGGCGCGGCCAAGCCAAGCCCTGAGATGTTTGCTCAAGCCGCGCAGGCCTTGGGCCTCGCCCCAGCGCGCATTCTACATGTCGGCGATCATTTAAGCTCGGATGTTGCCGGCGCGCGTCAAGCGGGCATGCAAGCATGCTGGATTCGCCCAGAGCGGCAATCACCCATGATGCACAAAGGGCGCACCTTGCCGGATGTGGCGATCGATGATTTATCTGAACTCGATAGCTTAATTCAGCAGTGGCACCGTTAGGCCGCGATACTGTTATGCGATATTACTCATAGCTCCGATATTACTCATAGTACTGATATTTCCACCATTCACTCGGTTGAAGCGCTGATCGTTATCGGGCGCGCAATTTAGCGCTGAGCTGGTATAATCGCCAACCAGTGTATAAATACCCAGTAAAATGGCAGGTGGCGATGGACGTATCAACTCTTCTTGACGGACTCAACGACAAACAGCGTGAAGCCGTGGCCGCGCCGCTCGGCAACCATTTGGTGCTGGCAGGTGCTGGCAGTGGTAAAACCCGAGTGCTGGTTCATCGTATGGCTTGGCTAATGCGGGTGGAAGAGGCGTCGCCGTTCTCGGTGATGGCGGTGACCTTCACCAACAAAGCAGCAGCCGAAATGCGTGGCCGTATTGAGCAATTGATGCAAGGCACCGCCTCGGGCATGTGGTGTGGCACCTTCCACGGCATTTGCCATCGTATTCTCCGTGCCCACTATTTGGATGCCAACCTGCCACAAGACTTCCAAATTCTTGACTCAGACGATCAGCAGCGCTTGCTACGCCGGTTAATTAAAGCGCAAAACTTGGATGAAAAACACTGGCCCGCCAAGCAAGCGAGTTGGTACATCAATGGCAAAAAAGATGAAGGCTTGCGTCCCAAGCACATTGATACCCGCCATGATCCGGTTGAAAGCACTTGGCTACGGATTTATCAGGCGTATCAAGAAGCCTGTGATCGCGCCGGTTTGGTGGATTTTGCCGAGATCTTGCTGCGAACCTTAGAGTTATTGCGCGATAAAGCGGTGATCCGTGATCATTACCAAGCACGTTTCCAGCACATTTTGGTGGATGAGTTCCAAGATACCAACAACATCCAATATGCGTGGCTACGCATGATGGCCGGTCAACAGGCTAGAGTGATGATTGTCGGCGATGACGACCAATCCATTTACGGCTGGCGTGGCGCGAAAGTCGAAAATATTCAGCGTTTTCTGGACGATTTCACCACCCCGCAGACTATCCGTTTGGAGCAAAACTACCGCTCGACCAGTACGATTTTGCAAGCGGCGAACACCCTGATTGAAAACAACGCCGACCGGATGGGCAAAAGCCTGTGGACCGAGGGCAAAGAGGGCGAGCCTATTTCGGTGTATGCCGGGTTTAATGAGCTAGATGAAGCGCGCTTTGTCGTCGGGAAAATTAAAACCTGGCAAGACGAAGGGGGCGTACTGAGTGACAGCGCCATTTTATACCGCAACAACGCCCAATCCCGGGTGCTGGAAGAAGCCTTAATTCAAGCCGGTTTGCCTTATCGTATTTACGGCGGCATGCGCTTTTTTGAGCGTCAGGAAATCAAAGATGCATTGGCGTATTTACGTTTGATGGCGAATCGCAATGACGATGCGGCGTTCGAGCGGGTGGTAAACACGCCCACTCGGGGAATTGGTGATCGCACTCTTGAGACGCTTCGTGGTGCGGCGCGCGATCGTGGCCAAACCTTATGGCACACGGCCGAGCAAATCTTGGCCGAAAAAGCGCTGGCAGGGCGTGCGGCCAATGCATTGGGCCGGTTTATCGAGCTGGTCAATGCGCTAGAAGATGACACCCGTGACATGGCACTGTATCAACAAACCGATGCCGTGATCCGTCACTCCGGCTTGCGCGCCATGTACGAGCAAGAAAAAGGCGAAAAAGCGCAAGCACGCGTCGATAACTTGGAAGAGTTGGTGACGGCCACGCGCCAATTTACGCCACCCGAAGAGGCGGAAGCGGAAGGGATGACACCGCTGTCGGCATTCTTGGCCCACGCCGCCCTTGAGGCCGGTGAAGGTCAAGCGGACGAGTTTGATGACGCGGTCCAATTGATGACCTTGCACAGTGCCAAAGGTCTCGAGTTCCCCTTAGTCTTTATGGTCGGGGTGGAAGAGGGCATGTTCCCCAGCCAGATGTCAGCCGAAGAAGCGGGTCGCCTAGAAGAAGAGCGTCGCCTTTGCTATGTCGGTATGACGCGAGCGATGGAAAAACTCTATCTGACCTACGCAGAAATGCGCCGTGTGTACGGCAAAGACATGTTCCATAAGATCTCGCGCTTTATTCGTGAGCTGCCCGAGGCCTGCTTGGAAGAAGTGCGGATGCGTGCCAATGTCTCACGCCCTGCTGCAAGCGGTGGTCGTTTTTCCAAAACGCAGACTCAGGAGAACTTTAACCAAACCGGGTTTAGTTTGGGTCAGCGGGTGCAACACCCTAAATTTGGTGAAGGCACCATCATCAACTTTGAAGGCAGTGGCGGACAAAGCCGCGTGCAAGTCGCCTTTAATGGGGAAGGGATTAAGTGGTTGGTAACTCAGTACGCCAAACTGGAAGCGCTTTAATCCCCGCTGCTTAACGCCAAAAACGTAACATACGCCAGCCTCGGCTGGGCGTATTGGTATTTACTCCATTGCCTGCATTTTTTCAGCTGCGGCGTTAGCCGAACACGCCGGCTTGCCAAACGACCGCGCCACCTAACAGCAAAAACAACAACGCACACAGGCCATCGATAACCGGGGCGATTTTGGTGAGCACTTGCTGTACGCGACTGCCTGATAGCAGCCAGGCAAGCGAAGAAAACCAGCCTAATGAGAGTAAGAACACCACCGCCACGGCCATGGCTTTGCCACTGGCAGACATGCTGGCCGGCACCAAGGTACTCATCAATGAAATAAAAAACACCAAGGCTTTCGGGTTAAATAGGTTGGTCAGCACCCCTTTCCAAAAGGCCTGTTTTTGGCCGCGTACCGCAGGCGCATCATTGGCGGTTTGCACTGGCGCTGTGGTGGCGGCGAGCAAACCTTTAATGGCGCTAAGGCCTAAATACATCAGCACACTGCCCCCCGCCACTTGCACCCACATAAACAGTTGTGGGTGCTGATGCACCAACAGACTGATGCCGGTAATGCTCAATATTGTGTGTGCCAAAATACTGAGCGATAACCCTAGCGCAATCGCCAAGCCAGTGGCACGGCCATAACGGGTCGCATTTTGGAGCACCAAGGCAAAATCGGGCCCGGGGCTGAGTAGCGCAATCATATGTACCCCCGCTAGCGTGGCGAGAATAGTCAGCTCGTTCATTCTGGTTTTCCTGTTGATAACGCGGCACGTTTAATGTTGGTGACTTGATGTCGTTTGTTCTGATAGGCATCAACGCTAAATATCGCCAAGGCGGCCCAAATAAAGCCGAACGTCGTGGCCTTGTCGGGGGTGAAAGGTTCGTCATACAAGCCGACGGCGAGTAAAAACATTAAGCTTGGGCCGATGTATTGGAAAAAGCCCAATACCGTCAAAGGTAGGCGGGTCGCGGCGCCGGTAAAACACAACAAAGGTATCGTGGTGATCAAGCCGGCAGCGGCCAGTAGCATATTTAGGCTAATGGGATTATCGAGCAGGTTAGCGCTAGGTGTATCGGCAAACTGCCACAGATAAATCAGCGCAACGGGCAAGAGTGTGCAGGTTTCCACAAACAACCCTGGTACCGCAGGGAGATTGATTTTTTTGCGCAGTAAGCCGTAAATCGCAAAGCTGGTGGCCAGCGCCAGGGCTATCCAAGGCAGTGAGCCAAAGGTAATCAATTGTACCAATACCCCCACCAACGCCAGCGCGGCGGCAAGCCACTGTAGACGGCGAAAACGCTCACCAAGAAAGATCATCCCCAGTGCCACGTTCACCAGTGGATTAATGTAGTAGCCAAGGCTGGCATCCAGCATGCGGTTATTAACAATCGCCCAGATAAAAATCAGCCAATTACAGCCAATAAAGCAAGAGGTGAGCATCAACATCAACAGCTTTTTCGGCTCGCGGATAATCGGTTTAAGCTGATAAAAACGACGGATAAAAAACAGCAGCAATGCCAAAAAGACAAACGACCAAATAATCCGATGCGACAAGATTTCTGGCGCCGGAATATGGTTGACCGTTTTAAAGTATATAGGGGCAATTCCCCACATAATGTAAGCTGCAAGGGCTAATAGCACGCCTTGGCGGGCGCGTTTCGGATCTGGAATCACGGTGTTTTCTCGTTATGGGTATCGATAAGGAATGAACGCGTATTCATGCATGTTGACTAGATGTAACAAGTTGTAAGCACCGGCGCAAGCACCTTTCTTAGTGCTCAGGGTTTCATCAGTCAGAGGGTGTCGGTAGAATGAGCGCCAGTTTGAGTAACGAGCTTGATTATGTCCGCCACCCCCGCTCATGTCGATACACCAACGGCGACCGACGCCGCTACCATTGACCCTGCCACGAGTCCTGCCCACCAGGTACTCAAAGCGGTGTTTGGTTATCATCAATTTCGCGAGGGTCAGCAAGCGGTGATTGACGCAGCGATTGCTGGCCGTGATGCCTTGGTGATTATGCCAACCGGAGGCGGGAAATCACTGTGCTATCAGATCCCTGCGTTGGTACGTACTGGTTTGACCGTGGTGATTTCGCCTTTGATCTCGTTGATGAAAGATCAGGTCGATCAGCTCAATGCCAATGGCGTCACGGCGGCTTGCTTAAACTCGGCGATGACCCCCGAGGCGCAAGCGGAGACTTTGCGCACGTTAAATCAGGGAGAGGTGAAGCTACTCTATGTGTCGCCTGAGCGTGCCCTGGGCCGTGATTTTCTTCATCGCTTAAGTGATTGGCAACTTGGATTAGTGGCGGTGGATGAAGCGCACTGTATTTCCCAGTGGGGGCATGACTTTCGCCGCGAATACGCCTCTTTGGGCCAGCTGAAACAGCATTTCCCCGATGTGCCGGTGATGGCGCTGACGGCGACCGCGGATGCCACCACGCGCGAGGACATTCTATCTCGCCTTACCCTGAACGATCCGCTAGTGCATCTGGGTAGCTTTGATCGCCCGAATATTCGTTACACGCTACTAGAAAAGCATAAACCCTTAGCGCAATTGGTACATTTTTTAACTGGCCTACGCGGTCAGTCGGGCATTGTGTATTGCAATAGTCGCAAGCGGGTTGAGCAGGTCGCGCAAAAACTGTGCGACAACAATATGCTCGCCGCTGCTTACCATGCAGGGATGACCACAGAGGCGCGCGGGTCGGTGCAAGAGGCGTTCCAACGTGATGATGTCAATATTGTGGTGGCAACCGTGGCATTTGGCATGGGGATTAACAAGCCCAATGTTCGCTTTGTGGTGCATTACGATGTGCCGCGCAATATTGAGTCTTACTATCAAGAAACCGGCCGTGCCGGACGAGACGGACTACCGGCTGAAGCGGTGTTGTTGTACGACCCCTCCGACATGGGATGGCTTCATCGCTGTTTGGAAGAAAAGCCCGAGGGGCCACAAAAGCAGGTCGAAAGCCATAAATTGACTGCGATGGGCGCGTTTGCCGAAGCGCAAACCTGTCGCCGTTTAGTGCTCCTGAACTACTTTGGCGAAAACCGCCAAACCCCGTGTGGCAACTGTGATATTTGTCTCGACCCACCTACTCACTTCGATGGCACTGAGCAAGCGCAAAAAGCGCTGTCATGCGTGTACCGTGTCAACCAAAGCTTCGGGGTCGGGTATGTGGTGGAAGTATTGCGCGGTATGCAAAATCAGCGCATTAAAGATCATGGTCACGATAAGCTATCGACCTATGGCATCGGGCGAGAGTGGAGTCATGAATACTGGGTAAGCATTATTCGCCAATTGATCCACCGCGGTTATCTGGTGCAAAACATTGCTCGCAGCTCGGTGTTGCAGTTGACTGAACAAGCGCGGCCACTATTGCGTAGCGAAATGGCGCTTGAATTGGCGGTACCACGTATCGGCCTCAGCCCACGCACCAAAGCCAATAAGCTGAGTCAGCGCCATTACGACAAAAAGCTATTTGCCAAGTTGCGTAAGTTACGTAAAGCGATTGCCGATGAGGAAGATATTCCACCGTATGTGGTGTTTAACGATGCCAGCTTGATGGAAATGGCCGAGATGCTGCCTTCCTCACACGCTGAGCTGTTGGCGGTCAGTGGCGTCGGCCAGCGCAAACTGGAAAAATTCGGCGATGCGTTTTTAGATTTAATTGACGATCACCTGGGCATCAGTGAGTACGGTTATGGTACCGAGTAATTGGTCTTTGATTGAATCAGACTGTGCTTGGCATTTTCTCAGCCACAGCTGGATGCGGATAATGCCGAGGTTATCTGTCAGCCATTGCTTGACGTGTTACAAGCTCAAGTACTGGAAAGCCAGCAAGACGCCGACATGATGACCTGGCTAATTGACTTTGAAGGCACGCGTCTGATGCTCAAAGCGGCCCATTACACCCAGAGCGTATGGTTGGAGCCATTGGAGAGTGATGGTGATGAAGTGATAGCCTTCTTGCGGCGCTGGTGGATACGTCATCCGCCTCTTTAAATTACACTGGCACCGCCGATTGATTGCTGTATAATTCGCCACCTCGCGCTGCCTGTTGATAGGTAGCTAAGTATTTTGGGTTCCCTCGCCCCCAATAACAAAAAGGTGCACTATGAGCCACTTTTCTCTCGCTCAGCAGCGTAAAGCGCTGAGTTACCTCGTGATATTCCATCTTATCATTATTGCCTCCAGTAATTACTTGGTGCAGATCCCTTTTACCGTTTGGGGCTTCCACACCACCTGGGGAGCGTTTACCTTTCCGTTTATTTTCTTGGCTACCGATCTGACTGTCAGAATTTATGGCCCTGGGTTAGCGCGTCGCATCATTTTATTCGTGATGATGCCAGCTTTGCTGATTTCCTATGTGTTATCCGTCTTGTTTTATCAGGGCAGTTACCAAGGATTCGCGGAACTGAGCACGTTTAATCTCACGGTGGCTCGGATTGCGATTGCCAGCTTTATGGCCTATCTATTGGGTCAGATTTTAGATATTCATGTGTTCAATCGCTTACGCCAGCAGCGCCAATGGTGGGTGGCACCGAGTTGTTCTACCTTGTTTGGTAACGCCTCAGACACACTCGCCTTTTTCGCGATTGCGTTTTACCAAAGCCAAGATGCCTTTATGGCGGAGCACTGGGTTGAAATTGCCCTGGTCGACTACGCCTTTAAGCTGATTATTAGTTTGGGGCTGTTTATTCCTATGTACGGGGTGTTGCTCAATGTGATTATTCGACGAATCACTCAGGTGACGCCGTCGGGGGCGGTGCAGCAGACGTCTTAATCGATAAAATAACAAAGAGTCGCATCGCGGCTCTTTTTTACGTCAATACGAGGAGGTGAGATGGAAATTCGTGCTGGGCACTTAGAGGAGGCGGTAACGGTGCTTAACAGCGTGCCCGAGTTGGATTCAGGTGTATCCTTGGAGCAATGCCACGCGCGATTAGCCGGACGCACGGCATTGATACTCGTCGCGTATCAAAACGGTGAGCCTGTGGGGGCGAAAATAGGCTATGCCACCAGTGAGACGCAGTTTTATAGCTGGCTGGGCGGGGTGACCAAAGCGGCGCGAGGTCAAGGGGTAGCGAAAGCGCTGCTACAGGCTCAAGAAGCGTGGGTAGCGGCTTCTGGCTATCAAACACTTGCGGTCAAATCACGCAACCGCTTTACCGCGATGATGTGCATGCTGGTGCGTCATGGCTATCAGATGGTGGCGTTGGAGCAAAAAGGTCAGCCTGCCGATTATCGCCTCTATTTTGAGAAGCAGATCAATAAATGTACAGCGAATAAAAAATAAACGTATTTTCTTCTTGATTAACGATAATGAGAATGGTTATTATTAACTTGCACTCAGGGACATGACACGACGTTCCTGAAGGCACGACATTGCTCACATTGCTTCCAGTGTATTAGCGGGGCGCTTATCAAACAGTGATTAAGTTAGTCCGTTTTTTGCTAGGCGACATCTTTCGGGATGTCGCTTTTTTCTTTTTGGGCGCTGGCTTTTCGAACCAGGAGTGTTGGCGTGATGGCGGTGGGTGCAATAACAGTTTGATGACAGCGAATGAGTCTGAGCACAAGATCAATAAATGAAAAAGATTATCAACTAAGTGTTGAAAATGGTAATGAGAATGGTTATTGTTAACTTGTCTTCAGGGCAAAGCCCACAAGCTAGGCGTTGAAGGCACGACATTGCTCACATTGCTTCCAGTGTATTGGGGCCAGCAAACTGTTACTAGACAGCTTTGTTTTTGCGCTCACTTGTTACAGCGACGCCCACCTCGGCGTCGCTTTTTTCTTTGTGTCTTTCTTTTTCCCGTTATTATTTGCTTAGGCGAGCTCAACCAGTTTTTTCACCATCCGATTGATACCACTAGCTGCGTCCGAAACAGACGTTGCTAGCATATAGGCCGGTGTGGATAGCAGATGATGGCGCTGATCCAGCACATAATCCGATACTGGGCAGTCAATATGTTCACCCCCCATACGATTAAAGGCGGCAGCGATATCAGGTTCATTGCCAATGGTGCCTTTTAGACCTTTTGGATAGATCTGCGGGATCATGATTGGTGCGATACACATATAACCGGCGGGCTTTTCTGCACGCATAAAAGCTTGGCAAACCGCAAACATATCTTGGTGTACCTGCACCGGATCGCCATTGTAAGCAAAGTCTGACAAGTTCTTGGCTGCACCAAAGCCACCGGGGACCAGTAAGGCGTCGAAGTCATCGACGTTTAAATCGGTAAGCGGAAGAATCTCACCACGAACAATACGGCTGGCTTCGGTGAGCACATTGCGCGTTTCGTTCATCGGCTCACCAGTACGATGATCGATCACATGGTGCTGATCGATATCTGGTGCGAAACACTGCCATTGCGCATTGTTTTGTTCTAGTGCTAGCAGCGACAATACGGTCTCTTGGATCTCTGCGCCGTCAAACACGCCGCAGCCAGATAAGATCACAGCCACCTTTTTCATCACGCTCTCCTTGTATCGAGATTAAAAATATCGCAATCAGTGTGGGCAATGCACAACGATCAACGACGCTAATATAGGCTACGTTTATCAGTGTCGCATTGGTACTGGGTTAGGCGAAAGCTTAGCGAACTTCGGCAATGAAATTGGTGATTATCTCCGCAGTTTATGATGACTTTCTCTGCAACCTTGAGACCCATAGCGATTTCTTTTTCCACATCACAAGATCCTTACTCGATCAAGATCAGGATCCTTTGTTTTTATTTATCTGTTTGATTATTAACGGTTAAAAATTTATTTTTCTTCTCTATTTAGACAAGCCAAAAACCCTATAAAATATTTACCAACAAAGTTATCCACAGATAGACGACGCGATGGGAAAAACCATGGTTAACAGGGGTCACGACTCGTGGCATGCTTAACGACTAACGTGTTTAACTGGCAATCAAGATACTGATATGGCAACTCTTCCCGATAACCCCCTCATCCTGGTGGATGGATCCTCTTATCTTTACCGGGCTTACCATGCGTCACCCAGCCTCACCAATAGTGAAGGTGAGCCGACGGGTGCGGTCTATGGTGTGGTGAATATGCTGCGTAGTTTATTGCGCCAATACCCGCATTCTCATGTCGCGGTGATTTTTGATGCCAAAGGGAAGACGTTCCGCGATGACATGTACGAACAGTACAAAGCGAATCGTCCACCGATGCCAGATGACTTACGTGGGCAAATAGCCCCCCTGCATAAGATCATTAAAGCAATGGGGTTGCCTTTACTTGCGGTAGAGGGGGTCGAAGCCGATGACGTTATCGGCACACTGGCCACTCAGGCCTCACAAGCCGGAATGCCGGTACTGATCAGCACCGGCGACAAAGATATGGCTCAATTAGTGGACGAGCATGTCACCTTAATCAACACCATGACTAATGTGGTGATGGACCCGGATGCAGTGCGTGATAAGTATGGCTTTGGTCCTGAGCATATTATTGATTATCTCGCGCTGATGGGGGATAAAGTCGATAACATTCCTGGTGTGCCGGGGGTGGGCGATAAAACTGCGACGGCGTTGATTGCCAACCTCGGCGGCTTGGATGATATCTACGCCAATCTGGATAAAATTGCTGAGCTGAGCTTCCGCGGCGCCAAGAGCATGGCAAAAAAGCTAACGGACAATAAAGAGGGCGCCTATCTTTCCTATCAGTTGGCTACTATCAAATTAGATGTGGCGCTTGATTTCACCCCGCAACAACTGATTAAGCAAGCACCTGATAATGATACCTTGGTAGCCATGTACCGCGATTTACAGTTCCGTCGTTGGCTAAAAGAGCTCGACGAGGGAGATGCGCCAGAGGAATCAACCTCTGATGAGCCTTTATCGCAGGCAGTCAGTATCGATCGTGATCATTATCAAACCGTACTCACGCGCGAGTCACTGGAAACATGGTTAGAGAAAATTCGTCAAGCTGACGTGGTGGCGGTGGATACGGAAACCGATAGCCTTAACTATATGGAAGCCAATCTGGTTGGTATTTCATTTGCGGTGGCGCCAGGCGAAGCGGCTTATGTACCGGTGGCCCATGATTACCTCGAAGCGCCTGAGCAGCTATCGCTAGAAGAGGTGATCACTGTATTGCGTCCTTGGCTGGAAGATCCTTCAGCGGCGAAAGTCGGCCAAAATCTAAAGTATGATGCCAGTGTGTTTGCGCGTCACGGAATCACCTTAAAAGGGATAGCCTACGACACCATGCTGGAGTCGTACGTGTACAACAGTGTCGCGGGACGCCATGACATGGACAGCCTCGCTGAGCGCTACTTGCAGCACACCTGCATTAGTTTCGAAGAGATTGCGGGTAAGGGCAAAAAGCAGCTCACTTTCAATCAGATCCCGTTGGAACAGGCGGCACCTTATGCCGCGGAAGATGCTGACATTACGCTACGGTTACATCAGTATTTGATTGGACGAGTCACCAGTGACGAAAAGTTAAAAACCATTTTTGAGTTTTATGAAATGCCATTAGTCAGTGTGCTATCGCGCATGGAACGTCATGGTGTGTTAATTGACAAAGACAAGTTGGCGACGCAATCAGAAGCGCTGCATACCCGTTTGATTGAGCTTGAGCGTGAAGCGTTTGAGATTGCCGGCGAAGAGTTTAACTTAAGCTCGCCGAAGCAACTACAAGCGATTTTATTTGAGAAAATGGGTCTGCCTGTGGTCAAGAAAACCCCGTCAGGTAGCCCGTCGACCAATGAAGAAGTGCTGCAAGAGCTCTCGCTCGATTACCCGTTGCCTGCGCGTATCTTGGAGTATCGTGGCCTTGCGAAACTCAAATCAACCTACACGGATAAACTGCCACGCATGATCAATGCACAAACGGGTCGCGTGCATACCTCGTATCATCAAGCGGTCACAGCCACTGGGCGTTTATCGTCAACCGATCCAAACTTACAGAATATCCCGATTCGGAACGAGCAGGGCCGCCGTATTCGTGAAGCCTTCACCGCGGAACCGGATCATACGATTTTAGCGGTGGATTACTCGCAGATCGAATTACGGATTATGGCGCACCTATCCGGTGATAAAGCCTTGTTAGAAGCGTTCCGTGAGGGCAAAGATATTCACGCGGCCACGGCGGCCGAAGTGATGGGGGTGAGTCTTGATGAGGTAACCAGTGAGCAGCGTCGCCGCGCCAAAGCGATCAACTTTGGTTTGATTTATGGTATGAGTGCCTTTGGCCTCTCACGCCAGCTTGGTATTGGTCGCCATGAAGCGCAAACCTACATGGACACCTACTTCGATCGTTATCCAGGCGTGAAAGCATATATGGATAGCACCCGTGAGCAAGCCGCAGAAAAAGGTTATGTGGAGACTATCTTTGGCCGTCGTTTGTACTTACCTGAAATAAAATCACGCAATGGCATGCGTCGCAAAGGAGCCGAACGTGCGGCTATCAACGCGCCGATGCAAGGTACCGCCGCCGATATTATTAAGCGTGCAATGATATTGGTTGATCAGTGGATTCAGGCCAACGCCGCGGATGACGCGCGTCTGGTGATGCAAGTTCACGATGAGCTGGTGTTGGAAGTAAAAACGTCATCTATGTCCAAAGTTGAAAGCCAAGTACGAAAATTGATGGAGTCGGCGGCTGTACTTGATGTGCCCTTAATTGCTGAGGCAGGATTTGGCGATAACTGGGGAGAAGCCCACTAAGTTTACGGTTTTTATCTATATATCGACCTTTTAGTATAAAGAGCCGAATGCGAATTCGGCTTTTTTTGTTTAGTATCCAACTGATCTATGGTGGTTTTCGTTCTTTTTTGTGTATTTTTATGAAAAAAAATTACGTAATATACTTTTCAAGGCTGGGTGATTGATATACAGTTATCAGCGTAGGGTACAGAGGTAAGATGTTCTATCTTTCAGACCTTTTGTTTCACGTTATTGGATTTGGCTGATTCAGCAGCCCCAGTCAGGATACTGACTGGGGCTTTTTTTATTGGTTGATATGCCGCGACGCGAGCAGCCCTGCCACTGCCTTTTTAACTATTTTCAGCTGTGTTGATCCTGTATTCCAAAAAATTAGAGCAATTACTTTAATTTTGCTGGGAAACCTGGTTATAATACGCACAGCTTCTTGTTCTTTATGTGTTTACAGGGTCTGATTCAGATCACGCACGCACAAAGATTCGCCGACCCTCGATGAGGGTCGGCTTTTTTTTAGCTTTCGTCTTTTAGCGCCAGATCCGTGAGGGAAGACGTTGTGCGTCCCTTACGCCGATAAAAGGCGATTACTCGCTAGGCAGTGGTTGCTCTTCGGCAAGCAATGGCGGCGTGGTGTGATACCAGGCATCCAGTTTTTGACGTAATTTATCCACGCCAATGCCCTTGAGTGACGAATACAATTCGACCTCGACATCGCCGCAAAATGCCAGTGACGCTTCTCGAATCTTCATCAATTGCTGTTTACGTGCACCGGTTTTAAGCTTGTCCGCTTTGGTCAGTAACACTAAAACGGGCAATTTTGACTCAACGGCCCAATAAATCAGCTGCTGATCCAAGTCTTTCATCGGGTGGCGAATGTCCATCAACACCACTAATCCGCCAAGTTGATCACGTTTTTGTAAATATTCTCCCAGCGATCGCTGCCATTTCTCTTTCATTTCTAGAGGGACTTGGGCATAACCATAGCCAGGGAGGTCGACAATATGGCAACCCTCGTCCACCTTAAATAGGTTAATCAATTGTGTCCGACCGGGGGTTTTACTGGTTTTCGCTAGGCTCTTTTGGTCACATAGACGGTTAAGGGAGCTAGATTTACCGGCGTTTGAGCGGCCAGCAAAAGCGATTTCGATTCCTGTATTATCAGGAAGATGGCGGATGTCTGGTGCGCTAGTAACAAACTGGGTGTTACGGTAATTAAGTGATTGCTCCACTGTTAACTCCGTCTCGTCTTGGTGTAGTAGACTGATTACTTTTGTGTGAATTTGTGTAAAATAACCGTGCTCGGTTTTTGATCGGTAATTGTACCATGACGGTAACTAAGTAGTGGTACTGGAAGCTTGATAATTATAAACGGAATGTCATGAAGAAATTAGCGCTAATATTGACTCTCCTGGCCAGCACTTCAGTCTGGGCCCAAGGAGATGCTGAAGCGGGCAAAGCCAAATCCAATACCTGTGCCGCCTGTCACGGTGCTGACGGTAACAGTGTTTTGCCTGATTACCCAAACTTGGCGGGTCAGCACGCCAACTACATTGAAAAGCAGTTGAAGGAATTTAAGCTTGGCGCGCAAAGCGGCGGTGAGCAAGGGCGATACAACGCGGTGATGGCTGGCATGGTGGCTCCTTTATCGGAGCAGGACATGGCTGACCTGGCTGCTTATTACGCAACGCTCACGCCCAAGCCTGGCACAACCCCCGAAGGCGCGGTTGAAATTGGCCGTCAACTCTATATGGCGGGCGATGCAGAGCGAGGCATTGCGGCGTGTGTCGCTTGTCACGGTCCACGCGGTAATGGCACTCCCTCTTCTGGTTTCCCGAAAATTTCTGGCCAGCCCGCAAACTACTTGGCGAGTCAGTTGAAGATGTTCCGTGCAGAGGAACGTCATAATGATATGAACAACATGATGCGATCGGTGGCTGCCAAGCTCACTGACGAGGAAATTGATGCGCTGTCGAGCTATCTCGGTGGTCTGCATTAATTACCGAGCGTGACAGCAAAGGCGGTTGTGAATAACGCAGCCGCTTTTTGTTTCCTTCCTCTTCCTCTTCCTCTTCTTATCACTGCTTTGCGATTTGCTTGCATGGTGTTCTCGCTGATAACGACAATTGCGTTATCGGGTGTAAGATATTTGCTATTTTACGGCGAGAAAATCGCGATATCGATTGAAAGATAAAATAAAAAACACTATATATTCAATAGCTTATCACGCGCCTTTCTTTTTTGAACAGGATTTTTTTGTTTGGCATGCTAGGCAAATTAAGTGATTAGGATACGCTACCATCATCAACAGGACGTTGACGCCAAGAATAGGCCAACCGGCTAAGGAAAGCTTTTCACACCAGGAAGGTGTTGCCACAGGATGTGAACTCGCCAAGGTCGGCATGCAAGGATAGTCTCGCACAGGATGTGATGTGGATGTTATGACGACAAGGACGCAGGATGCGACCGTTAGGCAGGTAAGCCAACCACACTAACAGGATGTTAAAACCAAGGCGTAAAACGCTATTGAGCAGGGATGAAAGACGTACCAGGACGGACGACACCCGCTTATATCGCCAAGGCGATACCGCGACAGGCATTATGCCTGTCGCTTTTTTATTGACCCACTTTCTGCTACATTCGCGCCAGCTTTTGGCATAGACGAATAACATGCAGCACTGCCCTTTATGTGAGCATACCCAGACTCACCCTTACCATACCGATAAGCGCCGCGCCTATTTTCAATGTACGCGTTGTGATTTGGTGTTTGTTGATCGCCAGGCACTGCTGGCACCGCACGATGAGAAAGCCATTTATGACTTGCACCAAAATCATCCTGATGATGCGGGTTATCAGCGCTTCTTATCGCGGTTGGCCACCCCGTTACTTGCGCGGTTAGCTGAATCGCCACGCAACGGCCTAGATTTTGGTTGTGGTCCGGGACCGGTGCTTGCAAACATGCTGCGTGACGCGGGACATTCAATCGCCTGCTATGATCCCTTCTATGCCCCTGATACACAGGTGTTGGCGCGTGGTTACGATTTCATCACCTGCACCGAAGCGATTGAGCACTTTTATCACCCCGCCGAGCAGTGGACACAATGGCTATCCATGCTAAAGCCGGGTGGGTATCTGGGGATCATGACCAAGCTGGTCCAGGATCCAGCGGCATTTTCACGCTGGCACTATAAGAATGACCTGACTCATGTCAGCTTTTTTAGCCGCCAAACGTTTCAATTTCTAGCTGCTCAAGCTGGCTTCGAACTGACCTTTTTGGGCAACGATGTAATATTAATGAGGAAACCATTGTTATGACGCGTAAAAAGAAAACGCGCCGCACAGGATCGGAAGGCCCGGCGCAATACGTAGATAAAAACCAGACCGAGCAAGATCGAATTGCTCGCATGCTGAAAAAGCAGAAAAAACGGAAAGGAAAAAAAGCAGGATCGCGTCATTCTGAAGAAAGTGATGTGCAAACGCATCGTCGCGGCGGCAAGAAAGACCCACGAATTGGCAGTAAAAAACCGATTCCATTGGGGCCTGAAGCTGCGAAACCGAAACAATCCACGTTGACCCCTGAGCAAGAGCTGGAAAAGCTCGAGCAAGACCCGCAACTGAATGTCTTACTCGATCGCATCGAAAACGGTGAAAAGCTCGGGGCAGGGCTGCAAAACTATGTCGATGAAAAACTCGATCGCATTGAAGTGCTGATGGATAAGCTAGGGTTGCTGAGCGACGAGGATACACCGGAGGATGATGACAGCGATCTGCTTGCCAAATTTGAGCAACAGAACGATTAAAGAGGAGTAGCAGGTGCAGGACGGGATCTGGATACTAGCAGGACTAGGCGCGCTGATTATTTTAGCGTTATCGGTATACGCCGGGACTTTGCTGGCAAGACTCAAGCGGCAGACGGCGCTGCAAGCGGAGATGGAAGAGGCGGCGATAAAAAAGCGGAATGATAAAATCATTGAAAGCGTTGATGTGATTGCGTTCGCAGCCTTGAAAGATCAATGTGATTTGTCCGAGGCGGCGATTCGTCTTTATATGATTATGGATCACCTCCAAGGGGAAAAGCGGGTTGAATTTGATAGCCGCTACCCTGCGTTATTTGAACTTTACGAGGCGGTCAAAGACACCCCACGAGGTGATGCCAGGAAAACCCTTAAAAAGAACGAACGGATGCGGTTGGACTTTGATCGTGCCAAGCATGAAGCGCGACTCGAGCAGGCGATAAAAGCCGAGTTGGCCGAGATTTTGGCCTTTACGGGTGGCCGGCATATCCCTGATCATATTTTGACCCACTAAGTGTACCTGCTTGGAATGCGGCTGCTCGCAGCGGCATTCCTTTATTATTTTGGCACAATACCCTTATAATTATTAGGCGAAAATCGATCTCGCCGACACTTTCACCATATCAATGCGGGTAGTGCTAAACACCTGACTTAAGGCTGTGGCACACTACACTTTGTTCTCCTTTCCTAAGCGCCTTTGCGGAATGTAAGCCATGTCATCACCACAAATCATTTGGGATCAAGCCTTGATCAATAAGTATAATTATTCAGGGCCCCGCTATACCTCGTACCCCACCGCGCTTGAATTCCATGAGGCATTTACGCCTGCGGAATTTGATATGGCATGTAGCCAGTATCCTGAGCGGCCGTTGTCGTTGTATGTGCATATCCCATTTTGTCACAAGCTCTGCTATTACTGCGGCTGCAACAAAGTGGTGACCCGGCATCAACATAAGGCGGATGAGTATCTGGATGCCTTGGAACATGAAATTCGCCAGCGTGCATTCTTACTGGGCGCCCGTCGGGTTACTCAATTGCACTGGGGAGGCGGTACACCCACCTTTCTCACCAAAGCACAGATCTCGCGTCTAATGGGGTTACTGCGCCAAGAGTTCCAGTTTGAAGACGATGCGGAAATCAGTATCGAGGTGGACCCACGTGAAATCCCGCTGGATATGCTCGATCATCTGCGCAGTGAAGGGTTTAATCGCATCAGTATTGGCGTGCAGGACTTTGATAAAAAAGTGCAACAGCTGGTCAATCGAGAGCAAGATGAAGACTTTATTCACGCATTGGTTGCACGTGCCCGAGAGCTTGGCTTTCGCTCCACCAATCTTGATTTGATTTATGGTTTACCCAGCCAAACCCCCGAGGGATTTGCCAACACGCTAGAGCAAGTGCTCACTATGCGCCCTGGGCGGCTATCGGTGTTTAACTATGCCCATTTACCTAATTTATTCGCCGCCCAGCGGAAAATAGACGAGAATGCCTTACCGTCACCCGACGCCAAGCTCACCATGCTGCAAGAAACCATTAACACGCTAACGGCGGCGGGGTATCAATTTATTGGTATGGACCACTTTGCGTTGCCCGATGATGAGCTGGCGGTTGCGCAACGTGAGGGACGCTTGCATCGTAATTTTCAAGGCTACACCACCCAGGGTGACTGTGACTTATTAGGATTGGGTGTGTCGGCGATTTCGATGATTGGTGATTGTTACGCGCAAAATCAAAAAGAGATGAAGCGCTATTACCACCAAGTGGATGCGGAGCGACATGCCTTATTTAAAGGCGTCATGTTGGAGCGCGATGATCGTATTCGCCGCGATGTGATTAAAGCCTTGATGTGTAACTTTACCCTTGAGAAGGCGGTAATCGCCGCACGTTATCAGATTGATTTTGACCGTTACTTTGCTGACGATCTCAAGTTGCTACAGTGTTTTATTGACGACGATTTGGTCCGTGTCACCGACCAGACCATCAGCGTGACCAAAACCGGCCGGATGCTGATCCGTAATATTTGTATGAGCTTTGATATTTATTTACGGGATAGGGCGCGACAACAACAGTTCTCACGGGTGATTTAAACAAAAAAAACCGCCAAATGGCGGTTTTTTATAACACCCACAGCCCATTAACGGGCCGCAGCTTTGGCTATTAGCGCCGCTTTCTCATGGTCAGACAAGAAGGCAATGGTTAGGCCATTTTCTTGTAGTGTGTTGATTTGCGTAGCGGTTAAGCCTGCGGCTGGGGCCGCGACTTCATATTCATAGGGCAGCTCGATGCCTTCCACGGCTGGATCGTCGGTATTTAACGATGCCAGAATACCGTGGTCGAGGAATTGGCGCACCGGATGCTGTGCGAGATCAGCAATGGTACTGGTCTGAATATTCGAGGTTAGGCAGGATTCAATCCCGATACGGTGCTTGGCTAAATAGTCCATTAAAGCGGGGTCTTCAATCGCTTTCACGCCATGGCCAATACGGGTCGCGCCTAGCTCGTTAATCGCCTGCCACATACTCTCAGCGCCCGCAGCCTCACCAGCGTGAACCGTTACTTGCAAATCACTGGCTCGAACTTTGGCAAAATGTTCGGTAAATTGGTCTCCGGGCTGCCCCAGTTCGTCACCGGCTAAATCGATGGCAACCAATTGCGATTTCTGTGTCAGTAGTGCATCCAACTCGGCCATACAGGCTTGGGTGCCGAAAGTACGGCTCATGATGCCAATCAGGTTGGTTTTCACGCCAAAGTCACGGCTACCGGCCTGCACGCCATCGACGACGGCTTCCACCACGCCTTCGAGGGGCAGTTGATGTTTCATCGCCATGTAGTAGGGCGAAAACCGTAATTCGGCATAGTCGATGTGTGCATTTAGGGCATCCTCGACGTTTTCATACGCCACGCGCCGTACCGCGTCGAGATCTCCGAGTACTGCCACACCCCAATCAAGTTTTGAGAGAAACGCGACCAAATCAGGCGCGGTATCAACCACCTGTACATGGGGGCGCAGGCTTTCAATGTCATGTGCCGGCAGCGGCATCGAAAACTGCTGACCGAGCTCTAAAATCGTATTGATGCGGATGTTGCCATCGAGGTGACGGTGTAGGTCCGTTAAAGGAAAATCGTGTCTCATCATCGTTGGTTCCCAGCCGGTGAGTTGGCGCTCAGTATAGCGACTGTGGCGCCATGCGTCAGCTGTCGAAGCGCGTAGGACGTGAGCCTTATCGCGTTGGCAATTTATCCGTTACCCGTTCTGTTGGTTGTTCGGCCAAGGGAAGGGGCCTGGCGAACAAGAACCCTTGCGCATAATGGCAACCAATTTCACGTAACCTAGCCGCCTCTTCTTTGGTTTCAATGCCTTCAGCGACCAAGTGGACATCCATGCCACGGGTCATGGCAACCACGGCTTCAATGATCCTTTGGTTGGTGCTGTTTTCGGTCATCGAATGGACGAAGCTACGGTCGATTTTTAGGCTATCGAAAGCCATCTGATGTAAATAGGCCAATGAAGAATAGCCCGTACCAAAGTCGTCAATCGCAATTTTAATCCCAAGGGCGCGGATTTTAGTGAGCCCAGAGGTCGCGAGGTGCTCATGGCTCATCAACTGTGACTCAGTGATCTCTAAGGTTAAATTCTCGGGCGGAAGTTGTGTGCGTGTGAGCACTTGCTCCAACTTGTCGATAAAGTCAGCCGATAATAACTGTCGTGCTGATAAGTTGACATGTAATTGGAAATGGGCAGGCCATCGTCCGGCTTCAATTTGTGCGACCGTATCAAAAGCGGCTTGTTCAAGCACTTGCATGCCGATTTGGTTGATTAAACCGCTTTGTTCGGCGACCGGAATGAACTCTGCTGGGGACACCATGCCACGGCTGGGGCTTTCCCAGCGCACTAAGGCTTCTGCGCCACAGAAATAGCCATCGCTTAAGCGCACGAAAGGTTGATAGAACACGACGAATTCATGATGCTGAACGGCATGATGAAGCTCAAGCAGGAGCCGAGACTGTTCTTGCACCCGAGCTTGCATACTGGCTTCAAAATAGACATACATCGCCGCATCACTGCGCTTGGCTTCACTGAGAGCCAACCCTGCGTGTTGGAGGCTTTCATGAATGGCATCCCCGTAGGTATAACCGAACACCACCCCGGCACAAGCATCCACCAGGACATCGTCGTTACCGATAGTGACTGGGCGGTTAAACAGACTCAGTAGTTGACTCACTAGCGCTTCTGACTGGGTTCGGTTAGTGGTGTGGGGCGCCAGGACTGCAAATTCATCACCGCGAACGCGTGCGATTAGCATACTGGAGCCATCGGCTAAATCTGTTAATCGTTGTGCGATGGCACATAGCAGCACATCACCGCCGTCTTGACCTAGGCTATCGTTAATATCTCGAAAGCCATTGACCCCTAAAATCGCTAAGGTATTCGGTGACCGATAACGCAGCCCGGCGGCTTGTTCGATCAAGCCTTCGCGCGTATACAACTGGGTTAAGTTATCTTGGCGGACTTGCTGACGTAAGCGGTTGAATGACTCTTGCATTTTGCCGGACATGTTATTAAACGCGTCTTTTAATATCGCAATCTCCCGCAGGTTGGCAGGGGTGTTAATTCGATAGGTGAGATTGCCTGAGGCGAGCTTTGCCGCCGCCTCTGCGGTGTCACGCAAGGGCCGAGTGAGTTGGCGAATAATTAAATAAACAATCACCAAGCCAATTACCGATATTGCGATCACTAAATAAATACTGATTTCTTGTTGGCTTAACAAGCTTTCGAGAAGCAGCTGATCAGGCAGGGCGGCCACCACATACCATTGATGCTGAAAAGGCGGCGGTAAGGCGATTTTTTGACGGTGCCATAGAAGTGACCCTGTTTTTCATGGATGTCGAAATGAAACGATTTGCCGAGCTTTTCAGGTTCAGGAGGCCAATCAGCCGATATCTCATTGATGGTGGCGTTGAGTACTGAGTTATTGGTGATATTAGGGAAGTGTAAAATGTTGCTAGGACTACTGTTGCCGCTATGGGCGATCATCCTGCCTTCGTCATCGACAATAAAAAGCGCGCCGCCGAGTTTTTGCTGGCGCTCACTGAGAAAGCGATTAAAGGCGTTCAGCTTGATATCGCTGGCGACCACCCCCCAGACCTCGCCACTAACCTGCACGGGCGCAATGGCAGAGAGTGATACTTCGCCGATTTCATCAGCATCGAGGTATATATCGGTCCAGCGTGGTTGTTCGCGGTTAAAGGCTGGAATATACCAGGGGCGAACACGAGGATCATAGTGGCTGTCTTGGTAAACAATATTAGCGTTTAACGTTCGACCGTCGAAGATGCGTAATGCGCCTTGTGTGGCATCACTTCGCTCCATCAAAATCGACTGGCCTGCTTGATTTTTGCGATAGCCAAAATAATCGCCGTTCGCATCAACGCCAATGCTGAGCACTTGCATGTATGGCATGGCTTGATAAAGCGACGTGTGACTACTGAGTAAATAGTCTCGCAAGCCTTTATTGTTGATGGGGGCGGCTTGGAGGCGAGCGGCGAGACGCTCAGCGACAAATACGTTGGCGTTAAACGGGTGCTGAAGATACTGGCGTAAGTCTAATTCAATCCCTTGAGAGTAATCGTCCAGCAGTAACTTACCGACAAACTGAGAGCTGGTGCGGTAGTGGTTGTTAATGGTCAGAATGATCACAATCAAGGTGAACGTGAGCACGAGAAACACGGGGAGCATTACAGCGGCTCGAATCGACAATGGGCGCATGTTTCTCATCAGAACAACAACATCACTTTTCTCATCAACTAAACACCATTGAAGTTAACACGATCAACGGTTTTTACTTCAATCTCTTTACTTAAATTTAGCAGAGGTTCAAATTGTGTTAGTTTTAATATTGCGTTAGTGCTCAATATTAAGCTCTTTCAGCTTGCGTGTCAGTGTATTACGCCCCCATCCTAAAATTTTTGCGGCTTCTTGCTTATGCCCATGAGTATGTTGCAACGCTGATTGTAGGAGTATTCGCTCCACGTTAGGCAATGCTTGTTGCAAAATGCCATGCTGCCCCTGAGTGATTGCGTCCTGAGCCCATTGAGTGAGTGCATCCTGCCAGTCTTGCGCTTCACTGTCGGTCACAGACAACGGTTGATTGACCAATTCGCGCGGTAAATCACCGGGGAGTACTTCTTTACTGCTGGCCATCACCGTGAGCCAGCGGCAGGTGTTTTCCAGTTGACGCACATTGCCAGGCCACGGAAGCTGACTCATCATGGCTTCGGTGTCCGGGTGAAGTTGTTTGGCCTCGACATCTAACTCTTTAGCCGCGCGGGCCAGAAAGTGCTGGCACAGTTGCGGGATGTCCTGTCGCCTGTCCTTGAGTGATGGAAGGTGGACGCGAATCACATTTAAGCGATGGAATAAGTCCTCTCGGAATGTGCCATTGGTGACAAGGCGCTCTAAATCTTGGTGGGTCGCGGCAATAATACGGACATCCACATCGACGGCTGCGTGGCCACCCACGCGATAGAATTGACCATCGGCGAGCACGCGTAGCAAACGCGTTTGCACATCCAACGGCATGTCACCAATTTCATCTAAAAATAAGGTGCCGCCATTGGCTTGCTCAAACCGTCCTTGGCGAACGGCATTGGCTCCAGTAAATGCGCCTTTCTCATGCCCAAACAGCTCTGACTCGATCAAATCTTTTGGGATTGCTGCCATGTTCAGGGCAATAAAGGCTTGCTCTGAACGCGGACTATGGCGGTGAAGCGCTTGGGCGACTAACTCCTTGCCGGTGCCGGACTCACCGTTGATTAACACCGAAATGGATGAGCGCGATAACCGACCGATGGCGCGAAACACTTCTTGCATCGCCGGGGCTTCGCCAATGATTTCTGGCGTTTGTGCTTGTGGTTGCGTCGCCGTTTGCTGCTTTTGCTGTTCTTTAACGTGGGCTAACGCGCGCTCAACCAAAGCCAAGGCTTCGTCAATATCGAAAGGTTTTGGCAGGTACTCAAATGCGCCTTCTTTATAGGCATTAACCGCGGCATCTAAATCAGAGTGGGCGGTCATGATAATGACGGGTAAGTCTGGATGTTGTGCTTGCACCACATTGAGCAGAGCAAGCCCATCGCTGCCTGGCATGCGAATGTCTGACACTAAAACGTCGGGAGTGCGCTCGTGCAACGCACTCATTACACTTTCAGCATCGCAAAATGTATCGCACGTGAGGCCCGCAGCACTCAGTGTTCGCTCCATCACCCAACGAATCGAGCTGTCATCATCCACGACCCAAATGGTCCCTTTACTCATGCGGTCTATCCTTTTCAATAATGGGTAATTGGATAGCGAAGCAGGTATGGCCCGGCCAGCTATTCACTTCAATTTTGCCCTGGTGTTGATCGATTAAGTGGTGGGTAATGGCCAGTCCGAGTCCGTTACCATCCGCTTTGCTGGTGACCATCGGATAGAACAAGGTATCTTGTAAGTGAGGGGCGATACCTGGGCCATTGTCGATGATTTCTATCTGGGCCACGACACGATGGCGTTGACCATGAATCACGGTTTGAAAACCGGTGCGGGTGCGCAGTGTGAGGCGTGCATCCTCTTGGCCACTCACCGCGTCGGCGGCATTGGTGACGACGTTGAGGATCGCCTGCTCAAGCTGCTCTGGATCCATATCAAAATCAGGCAAACTGGGATCATAGTCGCGCACAATATGCACCCCGTCATGATGATCAAGGCTGACCAGTTGACGGACTTTCTCCAAGACCACGTGAATATTTTGCCGTTGGCGTAATCCCGGGCGCTGCGGTCCAAGCAAGCGGTCGACTAAATTTCTTAAGCGGTCCGCTTGCTCGATAATGATTTGGGTATACTCCGCGAGGCTGGCATCGGGTAGCATTTTTTCCAGTAGCTGTGCCGCCCCGCGCAATCCGCCTAGCGGGTTTTTTATTTCATGAGCCAAGCCACGCACCAGTTCTTTTGCTGCTTGTTGTTGCGCTTTTTGGGTCAGCTCCTTGCTGATCCTTTGTTGCTGGCTCACGACGTTGACTTCAAGTAACAGACGGCCCTCATCCTCGGCGTCAAATAAGGGGCTTGCACTGAGTTGTACTTTTTGTGGTTGTCCATCAACCACCCAAGTGACATCACTATCCGTTAAACTTTGCCCTGCCTGAGTGGCGCTGGCTATGTGCGCCCAGTCAACACTGGCATGCTGAATTTGCTGTGTGAGGGGTTGCTGGCGCAAGCGCCTAGCACTTTGATGCATTAGCTGTTCTGCTGCTGCATTAACGTATTCAATACGCCATTGGCTGTCTACCACAATGATGGCGGTAAGCAGATGATCAAACAGTTGAGCTGGCGTCATCCGTGTCGCGTCCTTGTTTGCACTAGTTTGGTGCATTGAGTGTAATCGAGATCCTTGCATGATGCAGCCGGTACCACTGAGTTTGTGATGGTTTAGGTGCCGTGGTCGGTTAATCTTGGCGTCGATGGCGTTGATTAACGTGCGCGCGGTGTAAATACACGTGATGTATTGATGAGGATGCAATTACCTTGCCGCTTTCGAGGTATTGGACTTGAATCTGATGGGTGCCACGATCAATGGGCGCCAGCCGCCAATCCAGCTGTCGCTGTGATGCGTTCAAGCTAATGGTTGGGGGAGACGCAACGGGCTGGCCGTCTAAGACGAGCCGTGTTTGCTTGGCGGGGATGGAAAGCGGTGACACCGTGGCTGTCACGGATAGTTTGCCGGGATTACTGCGTAATGTTGCGCCATCATTGGGCGATACAAGGGTGAGTGTCACCGATTTGGGTGGTGTCAGTTTAGGTTGCGTTAGTAAGGGTTGCGTCAGGGCTGGCGCAGGCTGTTCAGCCAGAGACGAAGAGGCATCGTAGAGAGAGGGCGAAGACGTTAGGGATGCATACGGCCTAACGTGGTGCGGGTGCGCCGGAGGTTGGTCGCTAAAATGCACCTGGCCGTTGTCATCGGTCCACTGATAGAGCATGCCCGCATGGCTGCTAAAAGCCAATGTCAGTAACATAGCGCCTAGTAAAAGAGCGCCTCGCGAAAGAGCTCCTAGCCAACGAGCACCTAACCCACGCATCACAGCCCCCTAGGTTTGCGTGATCCCCTGCGGAGCATTGTAAGTGGGTACATACAGTCGCCAAGCATAAAAAAGCCCACCTGCGAGGTGGGCTGCATTTTCAATGTTCAGCGTGACGAGTCGTTACACCGAATAGTAAAGCTCAAACTCAACTGGGTGCGTTGTCATTTGAATACGCTCAACATCTTCGCTTTTCAGTTTGATGTATGAGTCGATAAAGTCGTCTGAGAACACGCCACCTGCGGTCAAGAATTCGCGGTCAGCATCCAGCGCCTGTAGAGCTTCTTTAAGGGACTCCGCTACCGTCGGAATTTCTGCCGCTTCTTCAGCCGGGAGATCATACAAGTCTTTGTCCATGGCATCGCCTGGATGAATCTTGTTTTTGATACCGTCAAGGCCGGCCATCAGCATCGAAGCAAAGCACAAATAAGGGTTCGCGGTTGGATCGGCAAAACGGAGCTCAATACGGCGCGCTTTCGGGCTAGGCACCACTGGGATACGAATTGACGCAGAGCGGTTACGCGCAGAATAAGCCAGCATGACCGGCGCTTCAAACCCAGGAACCAGGCGCTTATACGAGTTGGTTGACGCGTTGGCAAAGGCGTTAATGGCTCGAGCGTGCTTAATCACACCACCAATGTAATAAAGTGCTGTTTCAGATAGGCCACCGTATTTATCACCTGCAAAGAGGTTTTGACCATCTTTGGCCAGTGATTGGTGAACGTGCATGCCTGAGCCATTATCGCCCACCAGTGGTTTCGGCATAAAGGTCGCCGTCTTACCAAAGGCGTGTGCGACGTTGTGCACCACATATTTATAGATCTGAATTTCGTCCGCTTTAGTGGTCAAGGTGTTAAAGCGGGTCGCAATTTCGTTTTGGCCAGCCGTTGCCACTTCATGGTGGTGCGCTTCAACCACTAAGCCCATCTCTTCCATGACCAATGACATGGCCGAGCGGATATCTTGTGACGAATCGACCGGTGCAACAGGGAAATAGCCACCTTTAACGCCTGGACGGTGGCCTTTGTTACCGCCTTCCAGTGCGGTGCCTGAGTTCCAGCTCGCTTCGACGTCATCGATTTTGTAAAAAGAGCCGGCCATATCGGTGGCGAATTTCACGTCATCAAAGAGGAAAAACTCGGGTTCAGGCCCAATTAGAACGGTATCTGCGATCCCCGTTGAGCGCATGAAATCTTCAGCGCGTTTAGCAATGGAACGTGGGTCACGATCATACCCTTGCATTGTAGACGGCTCTAGAATATCACAGCGAATATTCAAGGTGCTTTCTTCGGTAAAGGGGTCAAGCACGGCCGAACTTGCATCTGGCATCATGACCATGTCTGATTCGTTGATCCCTTTCCAGCCCGCCACGGATGAACCGTCAAACATTTTGCCTTCTTCAAAGAAGTCATCGTCCACTTGATGAGAGGGGATGGAAACATGCTGCTCTTTACCTTTGGTATCGGTAAAGCGCAGGTCGATGAATTTCACCTCGTTTTCTTGGATAAGTGCGAGCACATTTTCTACTGACATGTGAAATAACCTCCGGTGTCAAATTAGGTAAATAGCGAGTTGGCTCCTTGCTGCATGACAAAGCGAAAACTGTGCCAACAATTTAAAACCACGCCATAGCAGGCTCGGCGGGTAAAAATGCCGCTCAGTGCTCGTCAAACGAGAGCGGGTTGCACCATTATTGTGCGCACATGCTCAATCATAGTGCAAGGGGCGAAGGTGGTGCAGATGTTTGTGCACGACATGGGTGCAACCCCATCCCCCTCTTCTTTTTAGCAGACAATCGGTATTGAGAGTGTGGGCCGTCTTTAAAAATTCATGTTTGCTCGAAGACCGGTGAATCCTTGTATTTGCTTAACAAATGACCAACTAGACAGCAGTCAAGCCACTTTGATGGTGAGCTGATTCACAGAATAAGGTGGGTTTTGCGACAAAATCTGGTACATTACGGCCGTTTTTTTAATCAGATGGTGGCCCCGTCGTGCTAGTATACGCTGTCTCAGCGTGTCAGGTTCGACACGCGCCGCGTCTAACGAGTGAAAAAGAGAGTCCATGACCAAAATACAAACAGATAAATTAAGAAATATCGCCATTATTGCCCACGTTGACCACGGTAAAACCACGCTAGTGGATAAGCTGCTTCAGCAATCCGGTACGCTGGCTTCCCGCGGTGAGGTGGAAGAGCGTGTCATGGACTCAAATGATATTGAGAAAGAGCGTGGCATCACCATTTTGGCGAAAAACACCGCCATTAACTGGAATGATTATCGAATTAACATCGTTGATACCCCAGGGCACGCCGATTTCGGTGGTGAAGTTGAGCGTATCATGTCGATGGTTGATTCGGTCTTATTGGTGGTTGATGCCGTTGATGGTCCGATGCCACAAACCCGCTTTGTGACCCAAAAAGCCTTCGCTCACGGCCTGAAGCCGATTTTGGTTATCAACAAAATTGACCGTCCGGGTGCACGCCCTGACTGGGTGATGGACCAAGTTTTCGATCTGTTTGACACCTTGGGTGCCACGGACGAACAGTTAGACTTCCAAGTGGTTTACGCATCAGCGCTAAACGGTTGGGCGAGCCTAGATGAAGGGACCGAAGGCGACGATATGGAGCCGTTGTTCAACGCGATCGTGGACAACGTCGATGCGCCTGACGTCGACATTACTACGCCATTGCAAATGCAGGTGTCTCAGCTTGATTATAACGCCTATGTCGGTGTTATCGGCGTGGGTCGAATTACGCGTGGCTCGGTGAAACCGAACCAGCAAGTGACCATCATCAGTGCCGATGGCAGCAAGCGCAATGGTAAGGTAGGTAGCGTCTTGGGTTACCTCGGCCTTGACCGTACTGATGTCGATGAAGCCTCAGCGGGCGACATTATTGCTATTACGGGTCTGGGCGAGCTAAAGATTTCAGACACCATCTGTGATCCAAGCAACGTTGAAGCGCTCCCCGCACTGACCGTTGATGAGCCAACTGTGACCATGACGTTCCAAGTCAATACCTCGCCGTTCGCCGGCCTAGAAGGTAAGTACGTGACGTCACGTAATATCCTTGAGCGTTTGCAAAAAGAGCTGGTCCACAACGTGGCGCTGCGTGTTGAAGAGACCGAGAACCCGGATAAATTCCGTGTATCAGGTCGTGGCGAATTGCACTTGTCGATCCTTATCGAGAATATGCGTCGCGAAGGCTTTGAGCTTGCCGTATCTCGCCCTGAAGTGATCATCAAAGAAGAAAACGGTGAGAAATTTGAACCGTTTGAAACCGTGACCATTGACGTGCTCGAAGAGCACCAAGGTGGCGTTATGGAAAGCATCGGTCTGCGTAAAGGCGAGCTGAGCAACATGCTCCCAGACGGTAAAGGCCGTGTACGCATGGACTTTGTGATGCCATCACGGGGTTTAATTGGTTTCCAAACCGAGTTCTTAACCCTGACCTCTGGTTCGGGCCTGATTTATCATACCTTTGACCATTACGGTAAATTCAAAGGGGGTGATATTGGCCAACGTATCAACGGTGTATTGATCTCAAACGCCGCAGGTAAGGCACTGACTTATGCCTTGTTTAACCTACAAGGCCGTGGTCGCTTGTTTGCTGAACACGGTGATGAAGTGTACGAAGGTCAAGTTATCGGTATTCATAACCGCGCCAATGACTTGACGGTTAACTGTCTGAAAGGTAAGCAATTGACTAACGTGCGTGCCTCGGGTACCGATGAGGCGCAGGTATTGAGCCCAGCGATCAAGTATACCTTGGAGCAAGCGCTTGAGTTTATTGATGACGATGAGCTGGTTGAAGTTACGCCAGAAAGCATCCGTATTCGTAAAAAGCTGTTGACTGAGACAGACCGCAAGCGCGCTGGTCGTAAAGGTTAATCGCGTTATATCATCATGTGACTGACTCACCAGATTCTGTCCCAAGATTAAAGGCACCGTTAGGTGCCTTTTTTTGATCGCAGCGAGCGAGAAGTAAATCATGTACACTCATTACGCGTAAAACGGGCACAAGATAAAGGTGGAAGGATGCGCATAATTGGGACGCTAAATCAGAAAACGTGGCGTGACAGCCGTAATTGGTTGAAAGCGATGCTCACGCATTTGTGGCAGCGTATGGGCGAAGACAGGCTCACGGTGAGTGCCGGTTATATGGCGTATGTCACGCTGCTTTCTTTGGTCCCCTTAGTCACTGTCGTGTTGTCTGCTTTTTCGAGTTTCCCGGGATTTTCTCAAGTGGGTGATACCTTACAAACATTTGTGATCAATAATTTTGTTCCCGCCGCCGGTGAGGTGGTGGCACGCTATCTCAACCAATTTGTTGCTAACGCCGGTAAGATGACCGCTGTTGGGGTCAGTTTTTTGTTTGTGGTCGCGATTATGCTGATCTCGGCGATCGACAAAAGTTTGAACCACACGTTTAAAATTCAGACCAAACGGCCGATGATGATTGCGTTCTCAATCTATTGGATGGTGCTCACGTTAGGGCCTATTTTGATTGGTACTAGCATCGCGCTGAGCTCTTACTTAACGTCTTTGTCGTTATTACAAACAGGGCTGGCGAATGATTTGTTTACCACCTTACTCCGAATCCTGCCTTTTCTTTTAACCACGCTCACCTTTATGGGGTTGTATACCCTGGTCCCCAATACTCGCGTGCGCCTTCGCCATGCCTTGGTCGGTGCGGCTGTGGCGAGTGTGTTATTTGAGCTAAGTAAAAAAGTATTCGCGCTATATGTTGCCCACTTTCCCTCGTATCAATTAATTTACGGTGCCCTGGCCGTGGTGCCCATTCTGTTTGTATGGGTGTATTTTAGCTGGTGTATTGTATTATTCGGCGCACAAGTTACCGCGACTTTAAGAGAGTCGGAGACTTGGTGCCCAAATGGCACCTCGCCAGCGGTTAACAATCAGTCAGCCGGTTTGGCTGAGCCATCCCATCCTTTAATCAATCAAGCGGAGGCGCCTTATGATTGCCCTAATTCAACGCGTGAGTGAAGCCAATGTCACTGTCGACGGTGAGATCCTCGGTGCGATAGGGAAAGGGCTGGTGGTGCTTCTGGGCGTCGAAAAGGGCGACACCGATGCGGATGCCGCGAAACTGGCGCATAAAGTCAGAGGTTATCGTGTGTTTGAAGACGATAATGGCAAAATGAATGTCAATGTGTCGCAGCACGGCGGTGAATTGTTGGTGATATCGCAGTTTACCCTGGCTGCCGACACAAAAAGGGAATGCGGCCGAGCTTCTCGGGGGCATCGCCTGATGAAGCAGAACGTTTGTACACGGTATTTTGTCAGGATTGCCAGCGTGCAGGGTTAAAAACGCAAACGGGTCAATTCGCCGCCGACATGAAAGTAAGCCTCGTTAATGATGGTCCTGTGACTTTCTGGCTTCAGGTATAACCACGCGCCTCACAAGGAGAGACAGGCATGTTTAGAATCGTTACCCCGCGTACAGAACAAGAGCTAGCGCGTTATTATGATTTTCGTTATCGGATGTTAAGAGAGCCATGGCATGCGCCGCGTGGTTCAGAGCGTGATGCGTATGATGTTAATGCGTGCCATCGTATGATCGTAGACAGTGATGACGCGCCGGTCGCGATTGGACGCTTGTACTTAACCCCAGACAATGACGGCCAAATCCGATATATGGCGGTGTCACCAGATTATCGTAATCGTGGTTTAGGGGCCTTAGTGCTCATGGCGTTAGAGTCGTTGGCGCGGGAAGAGGGCGCTAAGCGTCTGGTGTGCAGTGCGCGTGAAGAGGCGGTGAGCTTTTATGCGCAACACGATTTCCTCCGTCAGGGCGATCTGAGTGACGAGCGAGGACCGATACGTCATCAGCAGATGGTTAAACCCTTGGATCCGTTATCGGATGTGGTTCGCCGTCCCGAGTGGTGCACCGAGCTTCAGCAGCGTTGGCAAGCACACATTCCGATTAGCGACAAAATGGGGGTCAAAATTAGCCAGTTCACTGGCTACAGCTTTGAAGTGAGCGCCAATTTAAACGCCAATTTAAACCCTCGCCAAACCATGTTTGCGGGCAGTATTTTCAGCCTTGCGACGTTAACCGGTTGGGGTATGGTATGGCTCTTGATGAAAGAGCGCCAACTCAGCGCGGATATTGTCCTAGCGGATAGCCATATTCGCTACCGTCGTCCGGTTGCAGAACGGCCCCGGGCGAGTGTGTCACTCGATAACCTTAGTGGCGAGCTCGATCGATTAGAAAACGGACGCCGTGCCCGTGTGACGTTAGAAGTCGATTTTTTCAGTGGTGATGAAAAAGCCGGTGTGTTTACCGGCACCTATGTCCTGCTCCCCTCGGATGATGGCGCTACCGCACAACCTGCCCCTCAGTTGGCCTTGTTACGCTAACGAATGCGTGGGGCGTCCGTGCGATAAATCGGCCACTGGATGGATAAGCGTGTCTCGCCTTGCAGTGCGCCGGTCAGTTGGCCGCGATCAGCATCAATGGATAAAGTCTCAAACGGGAAAGTCTGTTGTTTGTCCTTCTTGGGGCTTGGCTGTTGCAGCCAAGCGCTTATTTGTGTGGCCCAATTTGTTTCTGAGTCTGCATGGGTTTTTGCATCTAAGAAGGTGATATCCATCTCGCCATTGAGCCCCACATTGAAGCTTTCTCGATCCGCTGCCAGCCCTGACCACTTTGCCTCAATATCATGAAACCCTGTCAGGGGGAGGGGCCAATCAAACCAGTCTTGATAAACAGAGAGCGGAATTTGTAACCCATCCACAAGCAGTGACCAGGGTTGACTGGGGGCGCTTAAGTCCCAGGCGCCCGATACAGCCAGTTGGCCATCAGGGAAGCCCAGTAATAGCTGCTGGAGGGTTAATTTCCCTTGATCGGCATCGAGGCGCAAATAGGGCTCAGCCAGCCAATGCTGATTGATGCTGGCGTGGCTTGCGCTGGCGGTTAAACTGCCATCGGTTAAGCGCCATTGTTTGAACGGGGATAGCTGCAATGCGCGTCCATTAACATCAATGCCACTGATTTTGATAGGAAACTGCGGCGATAAGGCCAGCCATTGATTATGTTTCAGTGATACGTCGTCAATGAACAGTGTCTCTGGCCACTCCGGGAGTGCCGCCATCAGCGGAGAAAGCACTGCGTGACTGAGTGTCAGGTTATTGGCTTGTAGCTTATCAATCTGCCAATGACGCTTAGAAAAGTGCCCGGATAGCCCGACAAATCCTTCTTGCCATTGACTGGTCAACTGATGGATCACCCAGCTTTCGCCGTGACGTTCAATATCCCCAAGCGGTTGATCCCAAGTCTGCGTGTGCCAGCGGATATAGTCAGCGTTGAATGATGCACGCAGCTTAGGCTGTTGCCACCAAGGCGTCTTTGGCGCAATGGTGATGTGCTCGGCCGATAAGGTGAGGCCATTCACCGAAAACTGTTCGGTTTCGGCACTGAGTTGGCGAATATCAGTACGGTCGATGGTTAACGTGGTTGTGTGGGGCCATTGCAATAAGGCGTTGGACACGCGTTGATACGTGTCTTCCCCGTCGATAATGACATCGCTCAGGGTTAACTGGGTTAAGGCGAGCGCACCTGGCTGCCAATGGCCTTGGGCGCTGATCGCGGCACCTTGCCACTCAAAAGACACGCCGCGGAATTGCCAACCGTTAGGCGCTGGTGTGGCATCGACTAAAAGTCGGGAGGCTTGTAGCCCATGCCAGTCGACTTGTTTGGCCTCCCATTGCGCGCGGCCGCGAACTGATCCTAAGGGGGCTTGTCCTTTGTGCCAATCATCGAGCTGAGCGCTGACTTGCTGCGCTTGCCAGCCTTGTCCTTGCAGGGAAAGATCATTAAAAAGGACACGACCAATGGTAAGCGTCGCCGGTAGCATATCGAGAGACGTTATGGCCCGATCGGTCAGGTCAAGGCTTAGACCGTCAATCCTTACCCATTGCAGGTGAGACCATCGCTCGACAGAGAACTGTACACGCGCCGTATTGGCCTGCCAGTGTTGATGGCCATATTGGTAATTCGGTTGCGTCAGAGTGAGGTGAAGCGGGCGTTGCCAGTGATAGTCCACCTGTTCTGCCGTTAAGGTGCCTGGCAGTATAGGGGTGATAAGGGCAGTGAAAACCTGGATGGCGTGTCGCGTATGGAGCAACACAAAAATCACTGACAGTGAGATTATGATTAGGATAAAAAAGCTGGCAAAGAGTTTGGCCAGGATGCGCATGAATGAATCCTATCAGGCAACGAGTAGCAGTAAGATTGGCGCAAAAGTTGCCAAACTTCAACCAGTCAACCAGTCACCCTGAGGAATAGCGCCCCATATCGCATCAGCAATATGGGGCTAGGGGTTAGTCTAACTGTGGACCTGCAGCGACCAAGGCTGCGCCTTCTTCGGTATCTGTGTATTTATCGAAGTTATCGATAAAGCGTGTGGCCAGGTCTTTCGCTTTGCTTTCCCATTGCAGCGGGTCAACATAGGTATCACGCGGGTCAAGAATGCCGTCGCTCACTTCGTCTAGCGAGACAGGAACTTCCAAATTAAAGATTGGAATTACCTTGGTGTCGGCTTTTTCGATCGAGCCGTCTAAAATCGCGTCGATGATCGCGCGGGTATCTTTGATGGATATCCGCTTGCCTGAGCCATTCCAGCCTGTATTGACCAGATAGGCTTCAGTCCCTGCCGCCTCCATGCGCTTGACCAATACTTCCGCATACTTGGTGGGGTGCAAGGTCAAAAATGCCGCGCCAAAGGCCGCTGAGAAAGCAGGCGTGGGTTCAGTAATGCCGCGCTCGGTACCTGCTAACTTCGCGGTAAAACCAGATAAGAAATGGTACTTGGTTTGTTCAGGCGTCAATTTAGACACCGGTGGAAGTATGCCGAATGCATCCGCAGACAAGAAAATCACCTTGTTGGCATGGCCGCCTTTTGAGACCGGCTTCACAATATTATCGATATGATAAATGGGGTATGACACGCGGGTGTTTTCTGTCTTCGAATTATCGTCAAAATCGATGCGGCCGTCGCCACGGACGGTGACGTTTTCTAATAACGCATCACGGCGGATGGCGTTATAGATATCTGGCTCAGCCTCTTTAGATAACTTGATGGTTTTGGCATAGCAGCCCCCTTCAAAGTTAAAGACGCCCTGATCGTCCCAACCATGTTCATCGTCACCGATAAGCTGGCGCTTAGGATCGGTGGAGAGTGTGGTTTTCCCGGTTCCAGATAGCCCGAAGAAGATGGCAACGTCGCCATCTTTGCCCATGTTGGCGGAGCAATGCATCGATGCGACATCTTGCAACGGCAAGAAGTAGTTCATCATCGCGAACATGCCTTTTTTCATTTCACCGCCATACCAAGTACCGCCAATAAGCTGCATCCGTTCGGTGAGGTTGAAAACGGTAAAGTTTTCTGAGTTTAGGCCGTGTTCACGCCATTGGTTGTTCACGCATTTGGCACCATTCATCACCACAAAGTCGGGCTCGAAATCTTTAAGCTCTTCCTCGGTTGGACGAATAAACATATTTTTGACGAAGTGCGCCTGCCAAGCCACTTCGGTGATCACGCGAATACGTAATCGTGTGTTGGGGTTGGCACCGCAATAGCCATCAACGACAAACAGGCGTTTATTAGAGAGTTGTTGTGTGACCAGTGCCTTGAGATCATTCCATACCGCTTGATCGATCGGTTTATTATCGTTTTTGCCTTGATCCGACCACCACAGGGTATCGCGCGTGGTGTCATCACGAACAATGTACTTATCTTTGGGAGAGCGGCCGGTAAAAATACCCGTGTCTACCGACACCGCGCCGAGTTCGGTCACTACGCCTTTTTCGTAGCCTTCCAGCCCAGGTTTGGTTTCTTCTTCGAACAACTGCTCATATGAGGGGTTACGGATGACTTCTTTGACATTTTCCAGACCATAACGGGAAAGATCGATGTCAGCGACCTCAGATTCGACGTTCAGGACAGTCATAGGTGCTCCTTGAGGTAAGATGGTGTTAACTGTCTTTGTGCTAGCAACCTGAAATATAGATTCAGGAACTGACTCCATAGATGACGACAGACTGGGGTTATTGTGATTGTAGGGTACGGACCACCAGCTGCCATGTCATAGACATGGTAACGCTTAGTTAAACGTTTGCGCTACCCAAAGACCTATTATTGTTTGTACAAAAATAACGCGCAGAAAAATGTGAGTTAAGTCGGGAAGGAATAAGAAAAAAGCCAGCGTTGTGCTGGCTTTTGAGCTTGGTCAAGCTTATTTACTTCGAAGCGCTAAAAATGTAGCACGTGGTTATTGCATTTGAGAGGAGGAGCTGGCGTTTTGCTCAAAAATTGCCGCCACATCAACGCTATCGAACGCATAGTCAGTGCCACAGTAATCACAGTGCAAATGGATCGTACCCATTTCCGCGACCATTTTGTCGACTTCACTGCGCTCAATCGCGGCAATAGCACCGGCACTGCGTTCACGGGAGCAACTGCATTTAAACACCACATCTTGTGCCGGATACAGGGTGACTTTCTCTTGATGGTACAGACGGTATAAGACATCTTTGGCGCTGAGGCTGAAAAGTTCATCATTTTTAATCGTTTCAGTCAGCTGGGCAAGGTGATCAAAGTCGCCTTCGTCGCCTTTATCGTCAGGCAACACTTGCAACATCATACCGGCCGCATGCGGCTTGCCGTCAACCTCTCCCGTGCGTAACCAAAGACGGGTCATTAACTGCTCTGAGCGTGCGAAGTAATCTTCCAAGCAACCTTGTAAATGATCCGACTCTAAGCCAACAATGCCTTGATAGCGCTCGCCATCGACAGGCTCAATGGTAATGACCAGTTGGCCCTTGCCCATCATTTCTGGCAAGGTCGCATCCTCTTTGACGTCACCTTTCACCCGCGCGGTGCCGCGCAGTTGCTGATGGTGATCACCATTAATGACCGCCAGCGACACAGGACCATCTCCCTGCAATTGCACCGTGATTGAGCCATTAAATTTGAGTGTTGCGGTAAGCAGGCTGGTGGCGGCCAACATTTCACCCAGTAAAGCATTCACCGGGGCTGGAAAATTTTGATTCTCCAGGATGCGTTGATAGGTTTCGTCGAGCTTGACTAGCTCACCACGCACAGACACATCTTCGAATAGGTAACGGTGTAATTGATCGTTTGACATGCAATCTCTCTCCGGCAATGGCGCGACTTTCGGCCTTAGTCTATGCCTTGTTTAAACTTACGAATATCTCGGCGTTGCTTTTTATCCGGTCGTCCATCGGGACGTGGATTATGGGCATTTAAGCGACGCATTTCCGTCTCGTGCTCACGTTTCTTTAGGCTCGTGTCGGTTTCTTGATACAAGGTTTGCGCGATCGGCGCGCCTTGACGTTGCTCCGATAACGCTAAAACAGCGATGGTTCTTTCATCATGGCCTTGGCGCAAGCGTATTTCAGCCCCAACCTCGACCATTCTGCTTGGCTTGGCACGTTGACCATTGTAGTGCACCTTGCCCCCATCGATCATATTGCGAGCAATAGAGCGTGTTTTATAAAAGCGAGCGGCCCACAGCCATTTATCTAACCTGACCGCTGTCAAAGGTGCTGATTTGCTTTTTTTCATCCCTCAACTCCTGCGCAATCTGGATCGGCGACATTAGCATAAAATTTACTTTAGAGCAGTATCACAGCATCAGAGCTCATCCTCCCGTCATCGCTGCGACTTCGGTAAAATAAACACGCTATAAATGAAAAATTCTCAAGATCACAATGTGTTTTTGCTAGTATGTCCAGCTTTTCGTAATCTAATCGTGGAATCTAATGGCGAAAAAGGCCATCAATAGGCATGTGGTGTCATTAATTGGTTTTAAAAGGATGATCCAGGCAGGAAGCCCTCAACGAACAATCTCGATGTCTGCACTGACACGCGGTCGGGTACTGCTGTGCCTAAACGGTGGGCTAGTACTTTTACTGGCTTGGCTTATTGGGCGGCTGGTGTGGCATGTCTACACGCCTCCCGCGGCACCTATCTTGCCGTCGAGTAGTCAGGTTGTGACGAGCCAAGTCGCCAGTAAGGGGGCCTTTTCATTGGCGCCCGCGATTAATGCCCAGTTATTTGGTCGATTCCAAGCTTCCGCGCAACAGCGCCAGCAGTCGGTTAGCCAAGTGCCTGAGACCCGTTTACAGCTTACTTTAGTCGGCGTGGTGGCTTCCAATCAGCCTGCTCGGGCATTAGCGGTGATTGCTAACGGTGGTCAACAAGCAACCTATGGTGTGGGTGAGCAAGTTAAAGGTACCCAGGTCAGTGTCGATCAAGTCTTGTCCGATCGCGTTATCCTTCGTCAAGGCACGCGTCGTGAAGCCTTGTTGATGCCGGGTGTGGAGGCCGACAGTACACCGCAAACCGTGTTCTCTTCTTCTGAGGGTAACCATACGCCCCCAAAGCCGACGCCAATCTCAAGGCAGACCAGCCCTGACTGGCCTGCCGACTTAGCGCGACAGCTTGCCAGCAATCCTCAGCGGTTATTTGATTATGTCCAGTTAGCGCAGGTCGGCGATGCCAAACAGTTAAAAGGTTTTCGTCTTACACCAGGAAAAAATCCGGTGTTATTTGAGCAATCGGGGTTACAGCCGGGTGATATCGCCGTCGCTATTAACGGTCTAACACTGAGCCGTTCGGTGGCGCTTCCCGATATTCTCAATCGCATTCAACAACAGGGCACGCTTGATTTAGTCGTCGAGCGACAAGGGCAGCAACATGACATTTCGATTCAACTATAAATTACCACAACCGCCCCGTGCGGCTTTAGGAGTGTGACGTGAACGTAAAGCAACGACTGATCCCCTATCTGATGGCCGCAAGTCTGCTTTTCTCTGGCCTACCGGCGGGAGCGGCAGAATTTAGTGCCTCGTTTAAAGGCACGAACATTCAAGAGTTTATCGAAATTGTAGGGCGCAACCTCGAGAAAACCATTATCGTTGATCCCTCGGTACGCGGCACCATTAATGTACGCAGTTACAATACGTTAGACGATGAACAGTACTACCAATTTTTCCTTAACGTGCTCGAAGTGTATGGCTTTGCGGTGGTTGAGATGGAAAATGGGATTGTTAAAGTTGTTCGCGACAAAGATGCGAAAACCTCGCCCGTTCCCGTGGTTGGAGAAGGCGATAACGTGGTCGGTGACGAAGTCGTGACGCGCGTGATTGCCGTAAAAAATGTCTCGGTGCGCGAGCTATCCCCTTTGTTGCGTCAGCTGATCAATAATGCGGGGGCAGGGAACGTGGTGCACTATGATCCTGCCAATGTCATTATGATCACCGGTCGTGCCGCGGTGGTGAATCGGCTCACCGATATTATTCAGCGTGTCGATCAAGCAGGCGATAAAAAAGTGGAAGTGGTCCGCCTTGACCACGCGTCAGCCGCGGAAATGGTACGGATCGTCGACACCCTCAATAAGCGAGACAACGCCAACACCCGCCCTGAGCTTTTAGAACCACGTATTGTTGCGGACGAGCGCCTGAATGCGGTGTTGGTTTCTGGCGAGCCCAAAGTCCGTGAGCGCGTGATTGAACTTATCCGACAACTCGACCAAGAAATGGCGACGACCGGCAACAGCCGGGTGATTTATCTGCGCTATGCGAAAGCGGAAGACGTCGTAGATGTATTACAAGGCGTCTCCGATAATCTGTTAAAAGAAAAAGAGAAGAAAAACCAACCGAGCGTAAATGATCAAGCGGTACAAATTTCCTCGCACCAAGGCACTAACTCGCTGGTGATCACCGCGCCACCTGATATTTTAAAAACCCTTGAGAGCGTGATTTCTCAGCTCGATATTCGCCGCGCACAAGTGTTGATTGAAGCCTTAATCGTCGAAATGTCGGAATCCGATGGGGCGAACCTCGGCGTACAGTGGGGATCGCTTGAAAACGGCGGGATTCAGTTTAATAACGCAGGGGTGGGTGTTACCAGTTACCTCACAGGACAGAAAGCAGCGGAAGATACTACTCGTACTGAAGTACGCTATCGGGATGATGGTACTCCGTACAATGTTCCGATTACCGAGTCGGGCGATTACTCGGCATTAAACAATGTATTAGGTGGATTAAATGGCTTGGCTGCCGGCGTAGTCATGGGCGATTGGACCGCCTTGGTGACCGCGGTGGCGTCGAAAAACGAGTCGAATATTTTGTCGTCGCCCAATTTGATGGTGCTCGATAACCAAGAAGCCTCGTTTATTGTCGGTGAAGAAGTCCCTGTGATCACCGGCTCGCAAACGGGCTCGAATAACGACAACCCCTTCCAAACCGTTGAGCGTAAAGATGTGGGGATCAAGCTGAAAGTCACCCCGCAAATCAATGAAGGCTCCGCGGTGTTGCTCGATATTGAGCAAGAAGTCTCGAACGTGCTTGGCGCCAGTGGCGCGGTGGATGTGCGCTTTGGTAAACGTCAACTGAATACATCAGTGATGGTCGGCGACCAACAAATGATTGTATTAAGTGGCTTGATTGACGAACGAACGGTCGAAAGTGAATCCAAGGTGCCACTGTTGGGGGATATTCCTATTTTAGGGCACTTGTTTAAGTCGACCTCGACCGAAACCGAAAAGAAAAACCTGATGCTGTTTATTAAGCCGACCATTATTCGTACCGGTTTGACCGCAGACGGGGTGACTCAACGCAAATACAACTATATCCGCGCCGAGCAATTACAGCGCGCCCAAGATGGCGTTAAGCTGATGCCTGACGCCGAAAAACCGGTCCTGCCTGATTACAACAGCGAAGCGGTGATGCCGGCCGAAGTACGTATGCTACAAGCGGAGTTAGAAGGATGAATGAGCGTGCTGCGGCGCTAGCGGCTGAACCGGTGACAACCTGGCAGTTACCCTTTGGCTTTGCGCGTCGTCACGGTGTGGTGGTATTGGCCGATAACGACACCCCGCGTTTATTGTGTTTAGCGTCGGTAACACCGCAGACCTTGGTGGAGGTGCAACGTGTTCTGGGTACGGATATCGCCCCGGAATGGGTGTCGGATGCTGACTTTGAGCACCATCTGACTCGCCTTTATCAAAGAGACAGCGCCGATGCACAACAGCTAATGGCTGACATTGGTGCGGATGCTGACAGCGACGACTTTTTCTCGTTGGCCGAAGAGCTGCCGCAAAGTGAAGACTTGCTTGAATCGGAAGACGATGCGCCGATCATTAAGTTGATTAACGCCATGTTAGGCGAAGCGATTAAAGAAAGCGCGTCTGACATTCATATCGAAACCTTTGAGCATGCGTTATCGATCCGTTTTCGCGTTGACGGGGTGCTGCGTGACGTTCTATCCCCCAGCCGCAAGTTGGCCCCCTTATTAGTGTCTCGCGTCAAAGTGATGGCAAAACTGGATATTGCCGAAAAACGGGTCCCACAAGATGGGCGTATTTCGGTCCGTATTGGTGGGCGAGCGGTGGATGTGCGGGTGTCGACCATGCCCTCGTCTCACGGCGAACGTGTCGTCATGCGTTTGCTGGATAAGAACGCCGTCCAACTGGATCTCGCGCAGTTGGGCATGGTGCCCAGCTTGCACCAAGATTTTCGCGCACTGATTCACAAACCTCATGGTATTTTGCTCGTCACCGGCCCGACGGGGTCAGGGAAATCCACGACCTTGTATGCTGGATTACAAACCATTAACAGTGAGGATCGCAATATCCTCACCGTGGAAGATCCGATCGAATTTGATCTGGCGGGTATCGGTCAGACCCAAGTCAATCCCAAAGTCGATATGACCTTTGCGCGAGGGTTGCGCGCTATGTTGCGTCAAGATCCTGACGTGGTGATGGTGGGTGAAATTCGAGACTTAGAAACCGCACAAATCGCCGTACAAGCCTCACTGACCGGTCACTTAGTGATGTCGACACTGCACACCAACACGGCGATTGGCGCGGTGACACGCTTACGTGATATGGGCATTGAGCCTTTCTTGTTGTCCTCCTCGTTACTCGGCGTGCTGGCGCAGCGCTTGGTCCGCACCTTATGTCCACGGTGCCGTATCCCTTATCAAGCCGATAGCTCGCAGCAGCCGTTATTTGTCGAGCTAGGCTTGGCGAGCCCCGGCGAGGCGATCACGCTCTATAAAGCGGATGGCTGTGAACACTGTCACCACAAGGGCTACCGAGGCCGAACCGGGATTCATGAATTGCTGACAGTCGACGAGAAGGTGCAAGCGCTTATCCATCATGATGCGGGCGAGCATGCGATAGAAGAAGCCGTGCGTGCGCAAAGTCCGAGTATTCGCTATGACGGCCTAACCAAAGTGCTGCAAGGGCAAACCACCCTTGAAGAAGTGATTCGTGTCACCAAGGAGGGCTAATGGGCGCATTTGACTATCAAGCGTTAGACGCGCGAGGGCGTAAGCGTAAAGGGGTGATTGAGGCCGATACTGCACGACAAGCGCGTCAGCAGCTGCGTGACAAAGGCTTTACCCCGCTCGACGTCAATGCTACGCGTCGTCAACGAGCCAACCAAAAGGCATCGGCGTCGCAGCCACTGTTCAGTCAACGAAACCGCGGTATTCGTACACAAGAGCTGTCGTTGATCACCCGCCAATTGGCGACCTTAATCGATGCCTCTATGCCACTTGAAGAGTGCTTAAAAGCAGTGGCAGAGCAAGCGGAAAAACCGCGAATAGGCAGCATGATGACCAGTGTTCGAGCGCGAGTGATGGAAGGGTACACCTTGGCTGATGCGCTAGCCGATTACCCACAGGTGTTTAATGAACTCTACCGAGCGATGATTGCTGCCGGTGAAAAAGCGGGGTATTTATCCACCGTATTATCACGCTTGGCTGATTATGTTGAGAACCGTCAGCGCATTCAGTCCACGTTGTTACAAGCCATGTTGTATCCCGCCATTCTCACCTTCTTTTCGGTGGTGATTGTCGCCTTTTTACTGGCCACCGTGGTGCCTGATATTGTCGGTCAATTTGTTCAAACCGGTCAGGCGCTGCCGGCATCCACCCAATTTCTATTGAACGCCAGTGATTTTATTACCGACTGGGGGGGTTGGGTGGTGAGCGCACTGATCCTTATCGGTGTCAGTATCCGAGCCTTGCTTAAGGATACGCAGCGACGCTTAGTGTGGGATAAAAAAATACTGTCCTTGCCGGTAATTGGCCGGGTGGCTCGCGGCCTGAATACATCCCGTTTTGCGCGTACCTTGGCAATATGCACGGCCAGTGCCATCCCGTTATTAGATGGGATGAAAGTCGCCGCGCAAGTGATGAGTAATCAATACGTCCGCATGCGCGTATTGGAAGCTGCGGATAAAGTGCGGGAAGGTGCCAGTTTGCGTGTCGCTTTGGATCAGTCGCGCTTATTTCCTCCCATGATGCTGCACATGATTGCCAGTGGTGAACGCAGTGGTGATCTTGAGCCCATGCTCTCTCGTGCCGCGGATAACCAAGATAAAGATTTTGAAGCCCAAGTGAATGTGGCACTAGGTATATTCGGCCCGTTGATGATCGTATTAATGGCAGGATTGGTGCTTTTTATTGTCGTGGCCACCTTGATGCCGATTATTGCCATGAACGATATGGTCGGATTGTAATTTTATAATGATAAATAAGGAGAACAAGATGCGTCGTCAACACGGTTTTACCCTGCTCGAAGTGATGGTCGTGGTGGTGATTATTGGCTTATTAGCAAGCTTTGTCGCCCCCAATTTGCTCGGTAATAAAGATAAAGCCGCGGTCAAAAAGGCGATTGCTGATGTCAGTGCGCTTGAAAATGCTCTGGACATGTACAAACTGGATAACAACCAATATCCCACCACCGATCAAGGCTTAGACGCGTTAGTGAACAAACCGCAAAGTGAGCCGGTACCGCGCAGCTATCCGGATCAAGGCTACATTAAGCGCTTGCCACAGGACCCATGGAATAACGATTATCGCTATGTCAGCCCAGGTGAACATGGGGTGATTGATATTTTCTCGTTAGGCGCGGATGGCCAAGAAGGGGGCGACGGTGTCAACCAAGACATCGGCAACTGGAACCTTAACGAGCTGCAATAAGATGCGCCAAGCGGCAGGTTTTACCCTCCTTGAGATCTTACTGGTGGTGGTCATTATCGCTGTCAGTGCCTCTGGTGTGGTGATGGTGTGGCCAGAGCCTGCCGATACCCGCGCGCAAGAAGCGGGGCAAGCGTTACACCAGCGGATGAAGCTATGGGCCGAGCAAAGCTGGCTCGAGGGGCGAACGTATGGCGTGCGCATCAATGAGCATGATTATCAGCTGTTAACATTGGGGGAAGACAAGTGGCGCCCCGTGCGCAGTGAACGCTGGGCAACCCAAGGGACCTTGCCAGCGCAAAGCCGGTTTTCTCTCACCATGGACGGCTTTGGTTGGCAGCAACAAGACCGCTTGTTCGAAGATAAGCCTCTGTTTGAGAACCTGTTTGATGACGAGGGTGAACAGCCCGTGGCCCCACCACAGATCTGGTTATTGCCCAATGGTGAACTCACCCCTTTTACCTTACGAATCGACGTAGATGGCCGGGCCGCTTGGCAGCTTAAAGCCAATGAGCTGGCACAGTTTACTTGGCAACGGGTGGAGGACCGCTGATGCATGGCAAGACGCCAAGCCCCCAAAAGGGCATGACTTTGCTTGAGGTATTGGTGGCGGTGGCCATTTTTGCCATTGCCGCGCTCAGTGTCATGAAGGCGACGGGCCAGCATACCCGTTCGCTAGGGCGTTTAGAGCAAAAAACCTTAGCGGCTATGGTGGCGGATAACCAACTTGCTGAAGTCGTGCTCAGGGCTGACGTGCCAGAAAAGGCGACGCAAGGGACCACTGAGATGGCCGGTCAGCAATGGCAATGGCAACTTACGCCGGTGGCGACCGAAACCGGCCAACTGCGAGCGGTGGATCTGTCGGTGTCGGCCGCTGAGCAGAGCGATAACCCATTGGTGACCGTGAGGACGTATGTCGAGACGCGCTGAAAAGGGATTTACGTTGCTTGAAGTCTTGTTGGCGTTGGTGGTATTTGCCAGTATCAGCCTGACGGCTTATCAAGTGCTACAAACCGTACAACGCAGCAATGTGCAATCGCGTGAAGTCGGCGAAACCTTGCAGCGGTTGCAACGTGCGTTAGTGATCATGGACAGTGACTTTCGTCAAATGGCCGCGCGTCGTCAGCGTATCGACGGTCAAACACCGACCGAGCGACTGCTGATTGCCGGACGCGATGTTCTCCAAAGTGAGGAAATGGGTATGCGTTTTACGCGTACCGGTTGGATTAACCCGCAAGCGCGTTTTCCTCGCGGTGAAGTCGTCGCGGTTGGCTACCGACAACGGGACGGTCACTTAGAGCGCCTGCGTTGGCGTTATCCGGATCAGGCCGCAGGTGATGAGCCAGCGGTGGCCACCTTGCTCAGTGATATCAAAGCGCTCACGTTTCGATTTTACGTGGAAGGCAATTGGCAAGAAAGCTATAACACGGCCCATGCTTTGCCCAAAGCGGTGCAAGTACGCTTTACTCATCCGCGTTACGGGCGGTTAGTCCGCACGTATTTGCTGGCGGGGCAAACGTTACCCGCGCCGCTGCAGCGGGAGGCACAATGACCCGACAGCGAGGCGCGGCGCTTCTTATCGTGATGATGATCATGGCGCTGATGACAGCGATTGCTGGCAGCATGGCGTCACGATTGTTTACCAATTACCATCGGGCGGAAAACCAGCTCCATTTTCAGCAAGTGTACTGGTACAGCAACGCGGTGGAAGCCCTTGCCTCTGCGGTATTACGCGAAAGTTTATCGGACAGTGATACGGTGAATGTAAACCAGGACTGGGCCCAGTCTGCGCGGACATTTCCGCTTCAAGGTGGCAAAGTTAGTGGTTACTTACAAGATGCGCAAGCCTGCTTTAACTTAAATAGTTTGCAGTTGCGAGGCGCAGCGTTAGGCGGTGAGGTGCCGTATGAAGTGCGCGTACTGCGTGCTTTAATCGGTAGCCAGGTCGACGATAGTTATCAAGCCGATGTGATTGCGCAAGCGAGTCGCGATTATATTGATGAAAATAATCAGCTTGATCAATCGTTAGGCGCGGAAGATGCTCACTACGAGAGTGTCCGTCCCGCTTACGTGACGGCTGATGCCGTGATTGCCGATGTCAGTGAGTGGCGCGCTGTTCGTGGGGTCAACGCTGAGGTCTTTCGCCAGTTATCACCGCAGCTGTGTGCGATTCCCTCTGCGGAGCTGATGGTGAATGTGAACACGTTAACGGACAAACAGGCTGCATTGCTATCGGCGTTGTTTACCCCGGCCCTGTCAGTTGAACAGGCAGAACAGGTACTGACCGAGCGCCCTGAGTCGGGTTGGAAAAGTGTCGACGATTTTATCGCTACCCTGACGCTGACTGATTTTGATGAGGCGGCGCGCAAGCAAGTGATGTCGCATTTAAGCGTGACAAGCCATTACTTTTTATTACACGCCGATGTGCACGTGGCCTCAGCCCAACGTCACATCCAGGCATTATTGCACTATCAAGACGACGGCCAAGTATCGGTTTTACGCCGTCGGTTCGGAGGAATGCGTGAGCGAGCGACTGATAATCAGGATCAGTGATGCCAGCCAACCCATTTATTGGGCGCAGGTGCGTACCAGCGATAACCAAGTGATGACGACCGGCACCTGTCAGCAGTTGTCAGCATTAACAGAACAAGCACAGACAAGACGTGTGGTCGTGCTGGTGGACAGTACCTGGCTGACGCTCACTTCGGTGACGTTACCGCCTGGCTCGCGCCGGCAACGAGACAAAGTCGTGCCCTATTTACTGGAAGAAGCATTAGCCGATGAGGTTGAGGCGGTGCATGTCACCCTGCTCGACACCCAAGAAAACACCGCTCAGGTCGCGGTGGTGGCTCATCGGCAGATGCAAGCTTGGCAGCAGGCCCTTGATGCGGCCAATATCCATGCTCGCCAGTGGATCCCGGATGTGTTGTGTTTACCTTGGCAGCCTCAAACGTTGACGCTAGCGCCACTGGCCGATCAGTGGTTGTGCCGCTATCAACCCCATCAAGGTGTGGTTGGGCAGCGCGCATGGCTTGCCTTCTGGGCGCAAGCTTGGTGGCAACAGCCGGGCAATCAAACCGAGGGAGCGCGCGCGGCAGACACCGAGTCATCGATACTCAGCCTGCAGGTGTATGGCGCGCAAGACGCACACACCGAGTCGCCTTTGCCCATCGATGGCTTCCCGGTGCAGTGGCAGCAAAGTGAACCAACTATCAGTATGTTGGCCGCACAGAGTACCTCGGTGTCTGCCAATTTATTATCCGGCCCTTATCGGCCGCAAAGCCAGATGAAACAGCGATTCAAGCCGCTGATCCCCACCGCCGCGCTATTGGTGATGGTGATGGCGTTGTTGGGCGGCGAGCAATGGCTGGCACTTCGTGACACCCAGCAACAGGTGCAAGTGTTACGCTCGCAAAGCGAAGCCTTGTTTCGTGAGACGTTACCACAATACCAACGTATTCCAACCCGCTCGTATATGGTGCGGCAAATGGACGCTGAAATCGCCCGCCTAGCCGGGCAGCAACAGGATTCCGCGCTACTGCCTTGGTTGGCACAATTAGCGCCAATGCTGGATGATGTGCCTGGCCTTGAGCTCCAGGCGCTGCGTTATCAGGGTAATCGAGACGCGTTGATTTTACGCGCCAAAGGTCGAGACTTTGCGCAATTTGAGCGTTTGCGAGGAATATTGAGCGAGCATTATGCGACTGAGCTCGGCCAGCTGAACCGTAGTGGAGACGCAGTCAGTGGCGAGTTTACGTTAAGGAGCCCATCATGATGGCACGCATTCAAGCCCAGTGGCAGGCGATCAGTGTGCGCGAGCAGCGATTATTACTGATCGCAGGTGGCGTGCTGGTCGTTAGCCTTTTGTACTGGGGAGTTATCGCCCCGCTTCAAACTCAGGCCGAAAAGGCCAATACCGCGCTAGCCAGCGAGCAGCGCTTGTTGCGAGACGTTCAACAAAAGCGCACCCAAATCATGCAGCTGCGGGCGCAGTCAGGAAGCGGTCATCAAGCTTCTGCGAGCCGAACACAGCCATTAAACCAAGTCATCGCGGCCAGTGCTGGGGAATTTAACCTCACGATTACGCGCTTACAACCGGGTGAAGATAGCGTGCAGCTTGGGATTGAACCGCTGCCGTTTAACCAACTCCTCCGCTGGTTAGATCAACTGGCGAGTGTACATGGTATTCGCGTAGTGCGTTTAAGCACGGAAGCCACAGAGACGGCCGGCAAAGTTAAGGTGAATCGACTGCAGTTGGAGCGATAAAACAATGTGGAAAAAAGGCTTATTCGGCATAGGGTGTGTGCTTGTCTTTGTGGTCAGTGTTGTGGTGCATGCGCCTGCATCTTTATTACGTCTAGCGCCTTTGCCCGATGCGATACAAATCGGTGAAATCGATGGCACGGTTTGGCACGGGCAAGTCGAACAAATACGGTGGCAAAATTATACCCTAGGACCGGTGCAATGGGATGTGCAGTGGCATCGTTTAGTCACCGGCGCGACGTTTGAAGCGGCCATTAAGGTACGTAGCCCTGACGGGTTGCGAGGCAAAGGGAACCTCGGTTTTAACGGCTCGACACTGACGGTGTCACAAACGTTGGTGTCTGCGCCCGCGCAGCTATTAACAGGCGCTATCGCACTGCCCCCGGGCGTTGCGATTGATGGCACACTCGATCTGGTGCTGCGCGATGCCATCTTGGCTGAATCAGGGTGTCAGCAATTGCAAGGGCAAATCCAATGGCAGCATGCAGCATTGCAACTGCCGATGGGGCAGCTAGAAAATATTCCTGCGCAAGCCGCTTTATCCTGCGAAAATCAAGGTATTGCCGCGCACGGTGAGGGGCAGTCGGCGTCTTTAAGCAATAAGTTTTCATTGTCAATTACGCCGTCTGGGCGATACTCTGTATCGGGATGGCTAAAGCCGGGGCCTGACTATCCCGAGCCGATGAAGGCGCCATTATCTTGGTTAGGCGCGCCAGATCAACAAGGCCGCTATCGCTTTTCTTTTCGCGGCTAACAAGGCCTGATTGGCATATCAGCAAAGGGTGGCAAATCACACTATGACGCAGCGTAAACTTCCTCAAATCCTGTCGAAACAGGTCGTCGCCGCTTCTCGTTTGTTTAAGGTGGAGTCGTTAGCGCTCACGTTTAGCAATGGCGTTGAACGTACCTATGAGCGGATGAAACCCTCAGGCCGTAATGCGGTAATGATGGTGCCGGTTACCGAGTCAGGCGATCTCTTATTAGTCCGAGAATATGCTGCTGGGACAGAGCGCTATGAATTGGGATTCCCGAAAGGCTTAATTGACCCGGGGGAAGAGGCTGCGCAAGCGGCGGTGCGTGAGCTGAAAGAAGAAATTGGCCAGGGCGCGCGCGAATTGATCCCGTTGAAAGAGGTGGTCCTCGCGCCTTCGTACTTTTCCAGCCGTATGACCTTGATGTTGGCACGTGATTTGTATCCAGAAAACTTGGAAGGTGATGAACCCGAACCGCTTGAGATCATTCGCTGGCCGTTAGCCCAAGCGGAAGAGTTACTGACCCATGGTGATTTCTGTGAAGCGCGCAGTATTACCGCACTGATGATGGCGCTGAAGTACTTACAAGCGGAGAGGTGAGGCATGGCATTGCCTGAGTTGTTGCCCGATGTGATTGAAATAACCCGCTCAGCGGGCCAGGTTATTCTCGATATTTATCAAGACGGTAATTTTGAAGAGATCACCAAAAGTGATCAAACGCCGGTGACCAGCGCCGATTTAGCTGCCCACAAGCTGATTACGGAAAAACTCACTGCGTTGACGCCGGATATTCCGGTATTGTCGGAAGAAGATTGCGGTGTACCCTTCAGTGATCGCCAACAATGGCAGCGATATTGGCTGATTGATCCACTGGATGGTACCCAAGAATTTATCGCTGGCAGTGGCGATTTTGCCACTATTATTGCGCTGGTGGAAAACAACCATCCGGTGATGGGCGTGGTCTATGCGCCTGTATCGGGTGTGACCTATTATGCGTGCCAAGATAAAGGGGCGTGGAAAATCACCCCTGATGGCGATATGCATCGCATCTCGACCATGAAGCGCGACGAAGCGATTACCTCGTTATCCATTGCGATCAGTCGTCGACAAGATATTCATGCGGTGACGGAAAAACTAGCGCCTGAAATTAATTACGATTTGATCCCTTTGGGCTCAGCCGCACTGAAAGCCTGTTTAGTGGCGGAAGGGGCGGTAGATTGTTATCTGCGTTTAGGACCGACCGGTGAGTGGGACACCGCCGCGACGCAATGCATCGTCGAGCAAGCAGGTGGACGGATCCTCAGCACAGAGCTTGACCCTTTGTCGTATAACGAGCGGGATTCACTGCAAAATCCAAACTTTATTGTTCTTGGTGATGAGTCGCTAGCGTGGTCATCTATTTTACGTCGCTAGAGACACCGCAGGTGTTTGATAATACAGTCAACGGCACCGCTCTCGGTGCCGTTTTGCATGGATAAGAACAAAGCCGCTAGAACAAGCGATTGAGCCCATTAAGCGCCGCCACCCGATAGGCTTCTGCCATGGTGGGATAATTGAAGGTAGTGTTGACAAAATAATCGATGGTATTTGCCTCACCTTTTTGCTCGAAAATCGCTTGGCCAATGTGAATGATTTCCGAGGCACGTTCACCAAAGCAATGGATGCCAAGGATCTCGCGTGTTTCACGGTGAAACAGTATCTTTAAGCTACCGACATCCATCCCTGCAATTTGTGCTCGTGCTAGGTGTTTAAAAAGCGATCGGCCTACTTCGTAAGGGACTTTTTCTGCAGTGAGCTCCTGCTCGGTTTTCCCCACTGAACTGATCTCCGGAATGGTATAGATCCCAGTTGGAATATGTTCAATCAGGCGCACATTGGCATTGCCTTGGCAGATGGCTTCAGCCACCACACGGCCTTGGTCGTAGGCAGCACTCGCTAAACTTGGATAACCAATGACATCACCGACCGCGTAGATGTGACCGACCTCAGTGGCATAGCTTTCGCTATCGACATCAAGTTGACCGCGAGAATTCGGTATCAGCCCGACGGATTGAAGATTAAGTTTGTCGGTATTGCCCGCGCGTCCGTTGGCATAGAGCAAACAATCGGCTTTCATTTTTTTGCCTGACTCAAGATGGACGACCACCCCATCTTCCGTGCCTTCAATGTTTGCATAGGTCTCATCGTTACGGATCATGACGCCGCTACTGCCAAAGTGATAGGACAAGGCATCAGAGATTTCGTTATCCAAAAAGGAGAGCAAGCGGTCTCGTGTATTGATTAAATCGACCTTCACCCCTAACCCGCGAAAAATCGAGGCATATTCACTGCCAATGACCCCCGCACCATAAATGATGACATGACGAGGGTCGTGCTCAAGCGACAAAATTGAATCACTGTCGTAAATACGAGGGTGAGCAAAATCAACATCTGCCGGTTGATAAGGGCGAGAGCCGGTGGCTATCACAAAGTGATCAGCCGTGTAGGTATCAGCGCTGCCATCACTATGATGAACCGCTAATGTGTGTGCATCAATAAATGTGGCACTCCCATGTAACAAGGTACATTGGTTGCGGTCGTAAAAGCCTTGGCGCATGCGCGTTTGTTTGCCAATCACTGAATCGGCATGACTTAGAATTTGTGCAAACGTGCTGTGTAGGCTTTTGGTGTTTTGGGTATAAATCGGACTTTGATTAAATTCGATGATCCGGCTAACCGTGTGGCGCAGCGCTTTGGAGGGAATCGTGCCCCAATGGGTACATCCGCCGCCAACCGTGTTTTCGCGCTCAATCACCGCGACGCGTTTGCCTGCTTTTGACAAACCCATCGCGGCCCCTTCACCGCCAGGGCCGCTACCAATAACGATCGCGTCAAAGTGATCTTTTGGGTGGGGACTCGACTTACTCATAGGGCTCAGACCTTATTTTCATTATTGCAACATCCATTTATGACTAGTTTAACGCTTATTATCCGTAAGGTTAACTTTCGGTGCCCAATCTCTGGTGAAATTGGCGTTCGCGCGTGATGTAGGCTGGCTGATTTGCCGATAAAAATTGCGTATAGTGACACCATGGTGACCATGAGTTGGATATGATGGGGATTCGAGCAGAACAAAAAGAAAAAACGCGTCGATCTGTCATTGATGCGGCGTTTAGCCAACTCAGTGCTGAGCGCAGTTTCTCAGGCTTAAGTTTACGCGAAGTGGCCCGAGAGGCAGGTATAGCGCCGACTTCGTTTTATCGTCACTTCAAAGACATGGATGAGCTCGGTTTAACCATGGTCGATGAAGGGGGCTTGTTATTGCGCCAACTGATGCGCCAAGCGCGTCAACGTATCGCTGCGGAAGGCAGTGTGGTACGTACTTCCGTCGAAACCTTTATGGAATTTATTGAAAGTAGTCCGAATGTGTTTCGATTGTTGCTCCGTGAACGGTCAGGTACATCCGCTGCGTTTCGTGCTGCAGTCGCGCGAGAAATTCAACATTTTGTTGCGGAGTTAACCGAGTATTTACAATCGCGCACACAGCTCACGTATGAAGAAGCGTACAATCAATCTGAGGCGTGTGTGATTTTAGTCTTCAATATGGGGGCTGAGGCCCTTGATCTCGACCCGCACGCACGCGCAGAATTGGCGGAGCGAATGGTGTTACAATTGCGCATGATAGCCAAGGGAGCTTACTGGTACCGTAAAGACCGTGAGCGGCGAGCCTTACAGGAAAAACTGTCATAAACAGGTGAAAACATGGAACACGAGCAAGTCAAATCAGAACGTAAATTCTTATTGCTGGCGCTAGTCACTGGCATTTGTGGAAGTGCAACGCTAGCCACCGTCTTTTTCAGTGGCGTGGCGTTTTCGATCTTCCCCATTCTCGCATTTGTACTGGCCGTACATGCTTGTTATCAATTGCATGAACGACAGCCACTGACAGAAGGCACACCGCTGATTGCCTTTGCGTGTTTCCTGGTGGGGGCATTTGGCTATTCCGCCTTTATTCGCATGCAAATACCAGAGCTGGGCGGTAACTTCTTCTCGATTTTGGTCTCAATGGCGTTAGCTTTCTGGATTGGACATAAGTTGGGCTTTTTTAGTCGCAAACAGACTGCAGAGACGGCCTCTGATTCCTAATCACCAGGGTTAAAAACAAAAAAAGGCGTCCCTTTCGCGAGCGACGCCTTTTTTGTTTCTGGCTTTAGCGGTTTTATTGGCGCTCTAACCACACACCCGCTTCGGTATGGTGAGTGAACGGGAATTGATCGAACAGGGCACAACGACTAATCCGGTGGGTTTGGCCTAAGCGTTGTAAATTCTCGACCAAGGTTTCCGGATTGCATGAAATATACAAAATACGATCGTAGCCTTGCACCATTTTGCAGGTTTCATCATCCATGCCCGCGCGAGGTGGATCGACAAAAATGGTGTTGCACTGATAATCACTCAGCGTCACGCCTTGGTCTTGTAAGCGACGGAACTCACGCTCACCATTAATCGCTTGGGTAAACTCTTCGGCTGACATACGAACGATTTGCACGTTATCGATATGATTGGCGGCAATATTGTATTGCGCCGATTGTACCGAGGGCTTGGCAAGCTCGGTGGCTAAGACTCGACGGAAGTTTTTTGCCAGCGCCAGTGAGAAGTTGCCGTTACCGCAATACAGTTCCAGCAAATCGCCCTCGCTATCTCGGGTACAATCAATCGCCCAATCCAGCATTTTTTGCGCCACTGGGCCATTGGGCTGGGTAAAACTGTTTTCAATTTGCTGGTACACCAAGGTTTGGCCATCAGCCTGTACCTTTTCTAGTACGTAATCGCGGTCTAGTACCTTTTTTTGCTTACGCGCACGGCCAATCAAGTTGAGGTTAAAGCCCTCATCATTGAGGCGTTGCTTCAGTGTCTGGGCGGCCTGCTCCCACGCTTCATCTAGTTGGCGGTGGTACAGTAACGACACCAAGATCTCGCCACTTTGGGTTGACAAAAAGTCCACTTGGAACAGTTTGCGGCGCAAGGTCTCGTTGGGTTTAATTGCTTCGAGTAAGAGCGGCATCAAGTCGTTGATTAAGCGGCTCGCCACGGGAAAGGTATCAACGCGATATTTTTGTTTAGTCGCCGGGTCAAACATGATGTAGTAAAGATCATCCCCCTCATGCCATACCCGAAATTCCGCGCGCATCCGATAATGCGTCTCTGGCGAATGAAACACTTCGAGCTCAGGCGCGTGAAACGGTGCGAGTTGTTCCGTGAGTCGTTGGACTTTCTCAGCAAGCTGTGTGTCGTAGTCAACGGTTGATTGGGCCTTGGTCATGATGGCTGCCTCAGCGATTGGAAAATGAGCGCAGATTTTAGACAAATCCCCAGCTATGTCCAGCCTTGCTCACGATTCTCCGTTATTCTATAAGGTTATCAATGGACAATATCCATCTAGATGGCTACTATCCTTGGGCGGGTAAGCGATTAGCGAGCAAACAGGCCGTAATCGCAGGAATGCGGTGAGAATCCGCAACTGACGCGCAGCGGTATCAGAGAACGACCCTAACTCGGCACTAGGCCAGACACTGTCGCCAATTCTTTGGATAGGTGATGGGAAGTCGTTAGCAGTAGGCGGCGCAAGCCATGCTCTTAAGTCCGAATACAGCCCGCCCCGCAGCACAGTGCTGCATATTCTCGCGATAGGAAGGAATAACCCATGAACAAACCAATTGTGGCGAGCCTGGTGGCGGCGTCATTACTCCCCGCGAGCGCGTGGGCCGAGCAAAATACCGAAACGGTGGTGGTGATAGGGCGTAGTCATCATGCTGATACGCTCACGCAAATACCCGCAAACGTTGCTGTTATTACTCAAGAATATATCCGCAAGAGCGGTGCGCAAGATATAACGGCCTTACTCAGGGGAAAATCAGGTATTCAGGTTTCGGATACTAATTCGGGCGCCTCTTTCGCAATGCGTGGGTTTTCTGGTAGCCAAAGCGCTCACAACACACTTGTTTTGATTGATGGTAGGCGATTAAATAAAGCCGATTTATCTAGTCCACAATTAGGCTCGATTGCTTTGAGCCAAGTCGAGCGTATTGAAATCCTTTCTGGTAGCGCGGGAGTTTTATATGGTGACCAAGCGGTAGGTGGCGTCATCAATATTATTCTAAAAAGTACAGCCAGAGAGGGAGGCCATGTTGGTGTTCGTGTTGGAGACTTTGATACCCGTGGCGCTTATGCTAGCAAATCAGGAAAGCTGAGTGACTATTGGCATTATCAAGTTTCGGCAGATTATGCAAAAACAGACAACTATCGTGAGCATAACGCGCAAGATTCGGGAGTGTTGAGTAGTCGTCTCGAATACCAACGAGATGGAGAGCGCTTCCATGCAGTCCTCAGTTACTTTGACGATGATCGTCAGTGGCCAAGCTCGCTAACTGAAAGTGAGTATCGAGCCAATCCTCGCCAGTCTAAAAGCACTCACGCTGAAGACTATGGTCATGAAATATCTCGCTCGCTTGATATTGGCTATCAGAAAGGCCTAGGAGACACATGGCAGTTATCTACTTCTTTACAGTATTCGGATACAAGCTCAAGCGCTAAAAGTTGGGGAACACCGAGTCAAGGCGAGTTAGATCAGCTAACAGTCTCCATATCAGGAGAGAAATTATTTGCGCCCAACAGGGGAGAAGAAGGGGCTTGGATCGTTGGCGTAGATTATGCCAATAATGCGTTTGACTACTTTTCCCAGAGTGCTTATAGCACTACGGATAGAGATAACCGTCAGCAACGAATGAGTGTGTTTAGTCAGCTTCATTATCCATTGTCTTCACAGACCACCCTTGTTTTGGGAGGAAGAAAGTCACGTGTAACCGATGACTTAACGGATGCAGCGACATATCCTGATGGCGAGCAATTAAAAGAACATGCTAGCGCGTTAGAGTTAGGGGTGAACCACTTTATTGACGAGATAAACCGTCTTTATATCCGTGGTGAGCAGAACTTTCGTTTTGCAAAAGTGGATGAGCAAGCATACACCTCTCCAGGTGTGTTTGGGTTAGCACCACAAAAAGGTAAGTCTGTTGAGTTAGGTTGGCGACAAGAAGCTGAGAACTACCAAATTGGTGTGGACCTTTATCGCTTAGAAATTGATGATGAGATCTTATTTGATTCCAGTGCAACTAAGCCAGTAGGTGGCTCGTTTAATGGGGCAAATGTTAACGCAGATCGCTCTGTACGATACGGTGGAAGTATCTCTGGTCAGTTACACGTCACTCCAGCGTGGCTTGTTGTGGGTGAGTACCATTATATCGATGCTGAGTTTACGGAAGGTGATAACAAGGGTAATGCGTTGCCGTGGGTAGCGATGCATACAGCGACACTGCAAAGTACTGTCCATATTACTCGAGATGTTCTCGCATATATTGAAGGTGTTTATACTGGATCGCGCTATAAAGATGGGGATAATGCTAATAGCAAAGGAAAGCTTTCATCCTATTGGCTATCTAACTTTGGGTTACAGTATGAATTGGAACAGTGGCTAACTACATTTCGCGTAGATAACCTCTTTGACAAACAATATCCTGCTAATGCGAATGCACGGGACGCTTACTATCCAGGTGATGGGCGCCAATTGACACTGGAAGCGAGATACTCTTTCTAAACTAGCTTTAATCACGCCTTTATCGTTATGATAAGGGCGTTTTTTATTGAATGGGTGTCCCATGGCGCAGCCCAATATATTGATCTTCGACTCCGGTGTGGGGGGCTTATCGATTTATCAGTCGGTGCGAGAGCTGCTTCCTGACGCTAACTACACCTATTTGTTCGATAACGCAGCTTTCCCATACGGTGAGCTGGACGATACCCAACTCATCACTCGTGTGACTGCTTTGGTGAGTGCGGTATGTATGCAGCATGATATTGATATCGTCGTCATCGCATGTAATACCGCCTCGACGCTGGTACTGCCGCAGTTACGTGAACAGTTAGCGATTCCGGTTGTCGGCGTGGTACCGGCGATCAAACCGGCAGCGGCGCAAAGTCAGCATAAAACGATAGGTTTGCTGGCCACACCTGCCACCGTTGCTCGTCCTTATACGAAGCAGTTGATTGCCGATTACGCCAAAGGCTGTCATATGGTGTCGGTAGGTACTACAGCTTTGGTGCATATGGCAGAGCGAAAGTTACGAGGCGAGGCCGTTAATCAAGAGGACTTAACGGCAATCTTAGCGCCGTTTACAGCCACCATCGATACGTTGGTGCTGGGATGTACGCATTTCCCCTTATTGCGAAATGAAATCCAACAAGTATTGGGTGAGTCAGTGTGTTTGATTGATTCAGGCACTGCAATCGCGCGCCGCATCGTCTCACTGACGGCGACACTGAACTTATCCAGTGTTACCGCGACAACATCAGACAATCACGCTTACGCAACGGCAACACCGATTAAGGCTGACGCGCTATCCGACTATATACAGTCGATAGGATTGACGCGCGTTAGCTATTCGCCTGCTTTTTTGGTTCGTTCGCTTCACGGACTTTAAGTGTCCGCTCACCGTATACATTGTTATTCAGGGCGTTGATGGCATCCTCGGCATGCGCAGCGGCCATCACCACGAAACCAAAGCCTCGACGTTTGCCGGTGCGTTTATCCTTCATCAGCCGAACGGCAAAAACCTCGCCATGTTCGCTAAACAGTGTACGGACATCATTTTCATTGGCGCGATAAGGTAGGTTACCCACATACAAGGTTTTACTCTGAGGTGATTCTTCCTCGTCGTTGTTCACGCTATGTGGTGCAGGGGCATCCTGTGCCGCTGGTTTAAAATCGGGGAGAGGAAGGTAGAGGCAAGACAGTCCGCTGACGATTGCGCCTGCAGCGAATGCAATGGCAGGTGAACTGACCCCCATCAGGTTGACGATAATGGCGCCGAGTACGGCGATACAGATAATTAGTGCAAAATTGACTGGTGATTTCATAAGCATTATTAAAAATAGAGCAATTAAAAGTGATGACATGAACAACAAATAGGCAATGCATGTCATGAAAAGGACCAAGAAAACAGGCCAGCGTTATCTCTCAGTAAATACCACGTATCAAGAATGTTTCAAAACGCTGGTTATTCATCATTTTAGGTGGATTCTTGCCCAGTCGAAATAAAAAACGTAAAAAACCCTTGTCAGTGTGATCTGTGTCGCTATACTACGCCCCACATCGACACGGCACACAGGGCAAGCGCTCAGCGCCATGTAGAAGTAAAAAATAGAAGTAAAAAATCAAATAAAAATAAACGCTTGACGTGAGTTTTTAAAAGATTAAGATAGCCGTCCACTTAACGCCAAGCGTTAGGGGAGTCAAAAAGAAGTTTTATTTCCGGCCTGAGGGT
>NZ_JABWMG010000017.1:0-86499 GCF_013366455.1 Salinivibrio sp. EAGSL
AAACCGTATACTCCCTTAGCAGGGGAGCGCCTTCAGCCACTCGGCCACCTCACCGCAAGTAGTGGCGCGTCCGGGAGGATTCGAACCTCCGACCGCCTGGTTCGTAGCCAGGTACTCTATCCAGCTGAGCTACGGACGCGCATCTATCTTGCTTGCAACAACATGGCGGTGAGGGAGGGATTCGAACCCTCGATACGGCTACAAACCGTATACTCCCTTAGCAGGGGAGCGCCTTCAGCCACTCGGCCACCTCACCGTCGCTGCGGGTGCACATATTACTTTGAGCCAGATATATGTCAAACACTTTTCGGGGAAAAGTCGCCTTGTTACTAACAAATGGACAATTATCACCCACCAGGTGTTTTTATTGTTGGTTTTATCGCCGTTTCATTTTGATTTTATGGGAAAACCAACCATAAAAAAGGCCGACCCTGGTCGACCTCTTTTGCTTTGTTAGTAGTCGTTTTGACTACCGGCTGGCGCGCCTTTTTCGGCTTGAATACGCATGTAGATCTCTTCGCGGTGTACAGAGACATCTTTCGGTGCATTCACACCAATACGTACTTGGTTACCTTTTACACCCAACACAGTGACGGTGACTTCATCACCAATCATCAAGGTTTCGCCAACACGGCGAGTCAAAATCAGCATGCTTCTACTCCTTGAGTATCAATCTTTTATTTATTCAATTAGTTTCTGAGCCAGATAACCCGCCAGCGTATCGGCTCGCTATCTGCAATCGTTGGATTATTTCCCTGCTCGTGATGCCAATGCGGGAGGTTTTGTTACCCGCACTTCACACTATGGCCGAATTATCACACCATATCCAGAAAAGGGCAGAGAAATTTACTGTTTTATCATCATACCGTTAGCCATAAAGGCGCGTGATCTGAGACAACAGAGTAAGAGAAATCAGTGTTGCACTGGTCAGCAAAGCGATAAAATGTAAGCGATATCACCGCTCAGCACCGACACATCGCCTAAGGCGTTGCACTATACAGAATCAAAAAAAAAGTGCAATTATTAATCTAGATCACAAAAAAAGGCCGCGCATGGCGACCTTCTTGACTTTTCTTAAATGCTTTTTAGCGAATTATAACCGTTCGGCAAGCCAAGCATCGACAGCGGCTAACGCGCTGGGTAATGCGCTTACATCGCTACCACCCGCTTGCGCCATATCAGGGCGACCACCGCCTTTACCACCGACTTGTTGCGCGACAACATTGACCAGCTCACCCGCTTTCACTGTACCGGTGAGATCTTTGGTCACACCCGCAATCAGGCCTACTTTATCATTGGCGACATTGCCGAGAAGCACAATCCCGCTCCCCATTTGGTTTTTGAGATCATCAACCATACTACGCAGTGCCTTGTTATCTGCCCCATCGAGTTGGCTGATCAGTACCTTAGTGCCATTGATTTCGCGCACTTGATTAATCAATCCAGCGCTTTCTTGTGCTGCGAGCTTTTGCTTCAGTTGTTGGATTTTCTTCTCCAACCCTTTAGCTTTGCCATGCACTTCATCCAATTTGGCCTCGTAGTCGGCTTGGGTTTGGTACACATTATCTATCGCCGCTTGACCTGTAATGGCCTCGATACGACGCACTCCAGCTGCAATACCTGCCTCTGAAACGATTTTGAACATACCAATGTCGCCGGTACGATTGGCATGCGTGCCACCGCAAAGCTCGATGGAGAAGTCGCCCATACTCAATACGCGCACTTCGTCGTCGTATTTCTCACCAAACAATGCCATCGCGCCTTTTTGTTTCGCAGCGTCGATATCCATGACTTCCGTTTGTACTGCATTGTTAGCGCGAATTTGCTCATTAACGATACGCTCTACCGCTTTTAGCTCATCGGCAGTCACAGGCTCTAAGTGAGAAAAATCAAAGCGCAAACCATCAGCGCGCACCAAGGACCCTTTTTGCGCAATGTGATCGCCGAGCACGTCACGGAGCGCTGCATGTAACAGGTGCGTGGCTGAGTGGTTCATGGCCACCGCATGACGACGCTTGGCATCGACTTGCGCGATTACCTGCGCGCCAACACTTAGCTGTCCGTCGGATAAAGCACCATAATGAGCAATCGCCTGCCCGATCTTCTGGGTATCCGTTACCGTGAAACGCCCTTGGTCGGTATCAATGATGCCTGTATCACCACACTGACCACCGGCTTCGGCATAGAAAGGGGTGTGGTCGAGGATAACCACCGCGTGATCGCCCGATGCCAGATGGTCGACCGGTTCACCCTCCACGAAAATCTCAGTGATCTGACCTTTCGCCTCTGTGCCTGTGTAACCGCAGAAATCAGAGCCGTGGTCGACTTTAATCGTTTGGTTATAATCGGTGCCAAATTGACCGGCTTCACGCGCGCGTTGACGCTGAGCGTCCATCGCCGCTTCAAAACCGGCTTCATCAATGCGGTAACCGCGCTCACGCGCGACATCGTTGGTTAAGTCCGCTGGAAAGCCGTAGGTATCGTAAAGCTTGAAGACGGTCTCGCCATCCAACTCATCGCCATCCACTTTATCTAACGCTTCTTCTAGCATTAACATGCCGCGTTCAAGAGTACGACTAAAGTTGTCTTCTTCAATTTTTAGGACTTTTTCAACCATGGTTTGCTGCGCACGCAGATCTTCGCCGGCCGTGCCCATGATGGTGGCCAACGGCCCCACCAACTTGTAGAAGAAGGTGTCTTTGCTGCCTAACTTATTACCATGACGCACCGCACGACGAATAATTCGACGTAACACGTAGCCGCGCCCTTCGTTAGAAGGCATCACACCATCGACAATCAAATACGCACAAGATCGGATATGATCAGCGACCACACGCAAAGACTGATTGGTCAGGTCTTCAACTCCGATGATGTCAGCCACTTGCTTAATTAATTGCTGGAAAACATCAATTTCATAGTTGGAGTGCACGCCTTGCTTAATCGCGGCGATACGCTCAATCCCCATTCCCGTATCAACTGACGGTTTAGGGAGGTTCTCCATGGTGCCATCAGCTTGTCGATTGAACTGCATGAAAACGATATTCCAGATCTCAATGAAGCGATCACCGTCTTCTTCAGGCGTACCTGGAGGCCCTCCCCAGATATGCTCACCGTGGTCGTAGAAAATTTCACTGCAAGGCCCACAAGGTCCGGTATCCCCCATTTGCCAGAAGTTGTCTGACTCATACGGCTTTCCGCCTTCTTTATCGCCGATACGCACAATGCGATCCGCCGGTACACCGATGGTGTTATGCCAAAGATCAAACGCTTCGTCATCAGTGTGGTAAATGGTCACCAACAGTTTTTCTTTTGGCAAACCGATCGTCTCGGTCAAAAACGCCCACGCATAAGCAATCGCGTCTTTTTTGAAGTAGTCACCAAAACTAAAGTTACCGAGCATTTCAAAAAAGGTGTGATGACGAGCGGTAAAGCCTACATTTTCAAGGTCGTTATGTTTACCGCCGGCGCGCACACAACGTTGTGCTGAGGTCGCACGTGTGTAGTCTCGCTTCTCGGCCCCTAAGAAGGTGTCCTTAAATTGGTTCATGCCTGCATTAGTGAACAACAGTGTTGGGTCGTCGGCAGGGACGAGCGATGAGCTAGGCACAATCTGGTGCCCTTTGCTTTCAAAGAACTTGAGAAACGCTGTACGGATCTCATCAGTGCTCATATACATTGGCTAATCCTGATAATCGAATATTGCGTTAGCAACCGGTTATGGTAATGACGCGATGGGAGCATCGTATTGTTTACGCCATTGTAAACAACCGATCGCGTGGGGAAAAGAGACAGAGTAGGATTGGTTTAGAAATGCGGGTCGATATCGTCGTCATTCAGCGCGTATTGGATTTGATCAAAGTTAAAACCGCGCGATTGTAAAAAACGCATGCGTTTCGCTTTCACCTTGTGTTCAACAGGAGGAAGACGGCCATCTAGGTCAGCATACTTACGTATCGCTGTTTCTTTGGCGACTAGGTACCAATCCACTTCAGCGTCTTGCTCTGCGCGGGCGAGTAGCTCAATATCAACGCCTTTACGTTTCGCATCTTGGCAGATACGCAACCAGCCATGATGTTTGTTTATTCCCTGACGCAACAGGCTGGTAGCAAAGCGCGCGTCATCTAACCAGCCTCGTTCTAAGCAGTCATTAATAGTGAGGGTAATTGCGTCGTCATCAAATCCGCGTTGAGACAATTTTTGTGTTAGCTCGTGGACAGAGTGATCGCGGCGAGCCAACAGGCCCACCGCTATTTCTTGGCACGATGCCGCCATTACAGCTTCTCGTCCTCAGTATCTGCCTCAACGTTGGCGTCTACAGCTTCGTTGTTCAGGCCTGGCTGCAGCAACATCTCTCGCAAGGTGGTGTCAATTTCTTCAGCAATATGGGGGTTTTCTTTCAGGTATTTACATGCATTGGCTTTACCTTGGCCAATTTTATCGCCTTTGTAGCTGTACCAAGCTCCGGCTTTTTCTACCAGTTTATGTTTCACACCCAGATCCACCAGCTCGCCCTGCAAGTTAATGCCCTGACCATAAAGGATTTGGAACTCTGCTTGTTTAAACGGTGCGGCGACTTTGTTTTTTACCACTTTGACGCGGGTTTCGTTACCCACCACTTCATCGCCTTCTTTAATCGCACCAATGCGGCGAATATCTAAACGGACCGATGCATAGAACTTCAATGCATTACCGCCTGTGGTCGTTTCTGGGTTACCAAACATCACACCAATCTTCATCCGAATTTGGTTGATAAAGACCATCATGGTATTGCTGTTTTTGATGTTGGCGGTCAGCTTACGCATCGCTTGTGACAGCATACGTGCTTGCAGACCCATGTGGGAGTCGCCCATTTCGCCTTCAATCTCAGCTTTTGGCGTCAAGGCTGCGACCGAGTCGATAACAATCATATCAACGGCCCCGGAACGCGTCAGCGCATCAGCAATTTCCAAAGCTTGTTCGCCAGTATCGGGCTGAGACACCAACAGGTTATCAATATCGACACCCAGCTTGCGCGCATAGATTGGGTCGAGTGCGTGTTCCGCGTCAATAAACGCACAAGTCTTGCCCTTTTTTTGTGCTTCAGCGATGGCTTCTAGGGTCAATGTCGTTTTACCTGATGACTCAGGTCCATAGATTTCGATGATACGACCAAATGGTAGGCCACCGGCGCCTAGCGCAATATCCAGAGACAAAGAGCCGGTCGATACGGTTTCGATGTCCATGGTACGGTCATCACCCAGACGCATGATTGAGCCTTTGCCAAATTGCTTTTCGATTTGCCCGAGTGCGGCTGCGAGCGCCTTTTCTTTGTTATCGTCCATTTCGGTCTCCAGGAAATAAAACGCTATCTCTATGAGATAAAAGCTATCATTAATGGGGCTAAGTATACTGTCCATTTATACAGTGTCTAGCCCTGTTTAGAAAAAATCTATCGGATGCGACACGCCTCCGATTATGGCGACAATCGCTGTAGCGCAAATGAGAGTGCATGTTCAATGGTTTGTTCACGCACGGCGCGCCGATCACCATCAAAATGACATACTTCACTATCCGTTTCACCATTGTGCCACGCCCAAGCAAACCAAACAGTACCGATCGGTTTATCATCGCTACCACCACTCGGTCCTGCAACACCACTGACCGCAATCGCTAATCCTGCGTTAGCCTCGGCCAATGCACCTTCCGCCATCGCGCTGACCACAGGCTCGCTCACTGCGCCATACTGGGCCAGTAAATCCGTGGAGACATGAACTAATGCTTGCTTTGCGGTGTTGCTATAGGTAACCCATGCCTGCTGAAACCACTGCGAGCTGCCTGGCACATCGGTCAGGCAATAGGCAATACCACCGCCGGTGCATGACTCCGCGGTAGTCACGGTTAATTCTGTATCCAATAGGGCATCACCCAAACGCTTTGCCAATGAGAATAAAGGGTCCACTGCGCACTCCTTTTTATTGGGTTGAGAAACCTGCACCACAACTTTACCCCTTGCGGTCCGATCACGTATTCTAACGCCCTTAACGTTCCATTTTGCAGGTCTAGTCGTGACAGTACAAGCGCTCGAAAAGCACACTCCCATGATGCAACAGTATCTCAAACTTAAAGCGCAGCATCCTGAAGAGCTGCTCTTTTATCGTATGGGAGATTTTTACGAACTCTTTTACGACGATGCCAAACGCGCCTCTCAATTATTAGATATTTCATTGACCAAACGCGGCAGTTCAGGCGGTGAACCGATCCCCATGGCAGGCGTGCCCTATCATGCCGTGGAAGGCTATTTAGCCAAGTTGGTGCAATTGGGTGAACCCGTTGCCATTTGCGAGCAAATTGGTGATCCTGCCACCAGTAAAGGCCCGGTTGAGCGCCAGGTGGTACGCATCGTGACACCGGGTACCGTCTCTGATGAGGCATTGCTGAGTGAACGCGTCGACAACCTAGTGGCCGCATTGACGTGCGATAACGACCAGTTTGGCTTTGCAACTTTAGATATCACCTCTGGGCGATTCGTTCTGACTGAGCCGACAACCTATGAGCAGATGCAGGCGGAATTGCAGCGTACTCAGCCTGTCGAACTCTTGTATCCAGAGGACTTCCCCTACCCCGATCTCTTATCGGTGAGCCGCGGTGCAAGACGCCGTCCAATATGGGAGTTTGATTTAGACACGGCACGCAGCCAATTGACCGGCCAGTTTGGTACGCGCGATTTAGTTGGCTTTGGCGTCGAGGACTGCTCTCTTGGGCTAAGCGCGGCAGGCTGTGTTTTACAATATGCTAAAGAAACGCAGCGTACTGCACTGCCTCACATTCGTGCCATTGTTAAAGATCAGCAAGATAGCTCTGTCGTGCTTGATGCTGCAACACGACGTAACTTAGAAATCACCCAAAATCTCGCCGGTGGCACCGATAACACGCTGGCCGAGGTGCTAGACCAAACCACGACACCGATGGGCAGCCGTTTACTCAAACGCTGGTTACATCAACCCTTGCGCGATCGCCAAGTGCTCAATCAGCGCTTAGATGCCATTGGCACCCTGCTAGACAATAGCTTGTACACGGATCTTAGCGACGCCCTCAAGCCGGTGGGAGACATTGAACGTGTCCTTGCTCGCTTGGCCATGCGTTCAGCGCGCCCGCGTGATATGGCAAGGCTACGTACTGCATTGGCGCAGCTACCTGAGGTGCAAACATTGCTCACCGAGCTTGACCACAGTGCCTTCTCCGATCACCAAAAAGCCACCACTCCGATGCCGGAGTTACACGATCTACTCACGCGGGCCGTCGTCGACAATCCACCGGTAGTGATCCGTGATGGCGGCGTGATTGCGCCAGGGTACAACGCGGAACTGGATGAGTGGCGCGACTTGTCCGAAGGCGCATCACGTTACTTAGAAGAACTAGAAACCCGCGAGCGCGAGCAATATGGCATGACACGCTGAAAGTGGGTTATAACCAGGTGCATGGTTTTTATATTCAAATCAGCCGCGCGCAAAGTGATCGGGTACCTGCGCACTATATTCGCCGTCAAACGCTTAAAAATGCCGAGCGCTACATCATCCCAGAATTAAAAGAGCATGAAGACAAAGTGTTAAGCTCTCGGTCTAATGCGTTGGCGCTCGAAAAACGCTTATGGGACGAATTGTTTGATCAGTTACTGCCACATTTGGCGCGATTACAGCAAGCGTCAGAGGCGTTATCCGCGTTAGATGTATTGTGTAACCTCGCGGAGCGTGCTGATAGCCTCAACTATCATCGCCCAACATTGACCGAACAACCGGGGATCGATATCGAAGCGGGTCGACACCCGGTGGTTGAGCAGGTCATGACGGATCCGTTTATCCCCAACCCGATCACATTAAATCCTGAACGCCGCATGCTGATCATTACCGGTCCGAATATGGGGGGTAAATCTACCTATATGCGTCAAACAGCCTTGATCACCTTGCTAAGTCATATCGGTGCCTATGTGCCCGCCGAGCACGCCACCATTGGACCTGTTGATCGTATCTTTACCCGTATTGGCGCGTCCGATGACCTTGCCTCAGGGCGTTCGACATTTATGGTAGAGATGACAGAAACCGCGAACATTCTTCACAATGCCACGGCCAACAGCTTGGTGTTAATGGATGAAATTGGACGCGGCACCAGTACTTATGATGGCTTGTCCTTAGCATGGGCCAGTGCCGAGTGGCTGGCAGAAAAAATCCATGCCATGACCCTATTTGCCACACATTACTTTGAGCTCACCGAACTGCCAGGACAAATGGAAGGCTTGGTCAACGTTCATCTAGATGCGATGGAGCATGGCGATGAAATCGCCTTTATGCACGCGGTACAAGAGGGAGCAGCCAGTAAATCTTATGGTTTAGCAGTCGCAAGCCTGGCCGGGGTTCCCAAACCCGTCATTCGCCGCGCCAAACATAAGCTGGCCCAACTTGAGCAAAGCGGCCAGCACACGGCAAATACCAAACAGTCGGTCGGTAAAATAATACCGACGCAATTGCCTTTGCTCCCCGAGCCCAGTGAATTAGATCATGCAATTGATGCACTCAATCCAGATGAAATGACCCCGCGTCAGGCCTTAGATGCGCTTTATGCCCTTAAAGCATTGCAGCAATCACGTTAATCACGCCAGGTGAAGCCATTCGCATTGATTATCGCGCATTAATCATCACCAAAGCATCGATGACCGCACAACAAAAAACGGGACAGCCTTTGCTGTCCCGTTTTAATGTTGCTCTATGATTTGGGTAGTGTTGTCTATTGTTCGACATTAAAGAGCGATTCAATACTTAGCCCTTGATGGGTCAGCATGTCGCGTAAACGACGTAGGCCTTCCACTTGAATTTGACGAACCCGCTCACGGGTTAGGCCAATTTCACGCCCAACATCTTCCAGCGTAGAGGCTTCATGTCCCAGAAGACCAAACCGGCGCGACAACACTTCGCGTTGCTTCGGATTCAGCTCCTGTAGCCATTGCACAATCGATTTCTTCATATCATCGTCTTGCGTGGTGTATTCAGGCCCATCCTGCTTTTCGTCAGGGATGATATCCAACAGCGCTTTTTCTGAGTCACCACCAATCGGATTATCCACAGAGCCAATACGTTCATTGAGGCGGAGCATACGATTTACATCTTCAACCGGCTTATCAAGCTGCGCGGCAATATCTTCCGCTGTCGGCTCATGATCTAGCTTTTGCGCTAATTCACGGGCAGTACGCAGATACACATTCAACTCTTTGACGACATGAATAGGCAGACGAATGGTACGCGTCTGGTTCATAATGGCACGCTCAATGGTTTGGCGAATCCACCAGGTTGCATAGGTTGAAAAACGGAAGCCGCGCTCTGGGTCAAACTTTTCTACGGCACGGATCAGGCCAAGGTTCCCTTCTTCAACCAGATCCAATAACGCTAGCCCCCGATTCGAGTAACGACGCGAGATTTTAACCACCAATCGCAAGTTACTCTCAATCATACGTTTACGGGCAACCTCATCACCCCGTAGCGCTCGACGTGCGTAAAGCACCTCTTCTTCGGCAGTAAGAAGTGGTGAGAAGCCGATTTCACTTAGGTAAAGTTGGGTGGCATCAGAGGCTTTGGACGTGGCTGCTTGTTGCTGAACAGCCTCTTCGACTTCTTCGGCCACCTCTGGGGCTTGCGCCTCAACGGTGTCCAATTCCACGTCTTGATTCAAGCCGTCCAGTTTTTTTGCGGTATTTGTTTGGCTCATAGCGCCTCCCTTATGACGTAGCAGCAAAGCAGAATGTGTTTCTGCTTTAACCGGCCCCGTCACATCGGTGGCTGCAGCGTTATCACTTTGGTTTTGCCCCTGTGCTAACGCTTTGGCAGATAATGCAACGGATTGACCGATTTTCCTTTGTAGCGAATTTCAAAATGCAACCGAACACTGTTTGCACCAGAACTGCCCATTGAAGCTATTTTTTGCCCCTTCGTGACAGCTTGGCCTTCTGAAACATAAAACGAATCGTTGTGCGCGTACGCACTCAGATAATCATCATTGTGTTTCACTATTATTAATTTACCGTAACCTCGAAGCGCGCTTCCGGCGTAAACGACTTTTCCATCTGCCGCTGCCTGAATACGTTGTCCTCGTTGCCCAGCAATATCTATGCCCTTATTGCCTCGCTCTGTACTAGAAAATCGGGACACCATTCGGCCTTTTGCTGGCCATTGCCAGGTAATCTGTTGGTTAGATACGCTAGCGGTCCGCTTATTAACAACTTTTTTACTTTTTTCTTTTACTTGACTGTACCCCGCTGAAGGGTCCGATTCAACGTCTTTTGTGCGTTGAGTCGCGGTTTTTGACTTCTTTTTCCCCTCGAATTTGCCAGGATCGGCGCCTTTTCTAGAAGATGCTGCTACCGACGCAGCACTTGCAGTGGCTTTTGTGGCAGCGGCCACAGAAGCGCCATTGGCGACGACCTCGGCAGCAGAAGAAGATGAGGAAGATTGGTCCCTAGTGGGCGATTTAGCCACATCGGGACGCTGATAAGCGGGCTTCCACAATGCCAGTGTCTGCCCGGGATAAATGGTGTAAGGAGGCTGTAAATTATTATGCTCGATGATATCGTCAATATCGCGATCCGTGATGTAAGCGATGTAGTAAAGCGTGTCGCCTTTTTTCACTTCATAATAGCTACCGCGGTAGCTGCCTCTATCCACACTGGTGTAATCGGGCGTCACACTGGATACCGGTGCCGGTCCTCGCCAGGAACAACCAGATAAAAAAACTAATAGTGACAGAAAAAGCGCGATTTTCATCTATTTTAAAACACAGCTCCATCGCTCAGGCAGTTTATGCCAGTTCGCCCGCAACAAGGGGAACAAATTTAACCGATTCAACCATCTCGGTGTCGAATCTCGTTCCGTCACGCGTGACTTTCATCAGCGTTTGCTCAGCATCACCAATGGGAATCAACATCACACCGCCATCATTAAGTTGTTCACACAAAGCCTCCGGAATGTTGGCGGCTGCCGCGGTGACCATAATAGCATCATACGGTCCTTTACTCGGCCAACCTTGCCAACCATCTCCATGCTTGGTGGAAACGTTATAAATATCCAGCTGTTTAAGGCGCCGTTTGGCCAGCATTTGTAATTGTTTAATCCGTTCGACAGAATAAACATGATCGACCAAGTTCGCGAGGATGGCGGTTTGATAACCGGACCCAGTGCCAATTTCCAAAATGCGACTATCTCGTTGCAAATTGAGTAGCGATGTCATCTTAGCCACAATATAAGGTTGTGAAATGGTTTGTCCCCAACCAATCGGTAACGCATTGTTTCCGTAGGCCTGGTGGGTCATGGCTTCAGAGACAAATAAATGTCTGGGCACGGCTTGCATGGCATCTAAAACGTCAGTGTTTGTCACACCTTGTTGTTGCAAAAATTGAATAAGTGATTGCGCTTGACTCAACGTCTGCTTCCTTTATCACTGAGTTTGAATCGATAAATAAGGCTGCCGCCTCATTGCGGCTAGCCCAGTATGGCACGCGAGGGGACTACTCAGTCAGCCATTGCGAAAACACACCTAGCGTATCATGAGCGGTTAAATCCACTTGCAGTGGTGTGATAGAGACAAACTGCTCAGAAATCGCGTGGAAGTCGGTTCCTGGTCCTGCGTCTTGTGTTTTACCCGGCGCGCCAATCCAGTATATCGGTTTACCTCGCGGATCGCCTTGTTTTATCACATCTTCTGCGTGGTGGCGGGCGCCAAGACGGGTCACTTTCCAACCCGCAAGACGGTCAAGAGGCACATCCGGCACATTAATATTGATCAAACGATGGTTCGGCGCCTCATGACGCTGGTTTTTCGCTAAAAACTGTTTCACCACATGTGCCGCAGTGTCAAAGTGTTGATGACCACAAAGTGAGACTGCGATTGCTGGCGCGCCGAGGAAAAATCCTTCTGTTGCCGCAGCGACCGTCCCCGAGTACAGTACGTCATCACCCAAATTCGCCCCATGATTGATCCCTGTAATCACAAAATCGGGCTCCCACGGCAACAGCTCCCGCAGGGCTAAATGGACCGAATCCGTCGGGGTGCCTTGAACCGCATAACGTTGGGGACCCAGTTCACGTACCCGTAATGGATTTTCCAACGTTAACGAGTTGGAGGCCCCTGAGCAGTTACGATCCGGCGCGGCGACTACGACATCAGCAATACTCGATAACACCTCGGTCAATGTTTGGATCCCTTGCGCATGGTAGCCGTCATCGTTACTAATCAATATGCGCATCACGCTCTCCTTGTTCATTTGCAATCACAACTTCTCTCATCACTGCTGTCGCAAATGCCCCCGCAGGTAAAAAGAAACTGACGGTCAAGGTATCAGTATCGTGCGACCACGTCATGGCCTGAGGCAGTAAACGTATTAGGCGACGGTCATGACGCATGCGATTATCGCGAATCACCGCCAATAAATCTGGCTCTTGTTCTACCACATTTAACTCAAACTGCTCGGCGTCAGCGGTGGTCGGTAAAGCATTATCACCCGTCATCGGTGCAGTAATGGTTGGCTTTTGAAGACCGGCCTCGACCGTATACGTTTGTTTTTGCTCGTCCATACATAAATCACCAGCCAGTGTCTGGTCAAACAAGCCAGCCTTTAATCGCGCAGAAACCACTTGATTAAACAACAACGCACGCGCAGCTGAGAGATAAAAACTACGTTTACTCTTATCCCGGACTTTGCGCTCTCCACGCCCCCAAGCACGAGCTATCGCCACATTGTTGCCCTCGCGACCAAATCGCTGAGCGCCAAAATAATTAGGGACGCCCTCTTTAGCAATGGCTTCAAGACGAGGGAGCAATGCTTGCGGATCGGTAAGCTGACGAATACAGAGCGTAAACTGATTACCAATCAAATCACCCGGACGTAGTTTATGTTGATGCCGTGCGGTGCCCTCGATACTGACAACACCCGGATGGGTCTCGACAAACGCCGCTAAATCCGGATCATCTTTTCCTGGCAGGTGAACGCTGAACCATTGCTCTGTTACCGCATGGCGATCTTTTAAACCGGCCCAGCTGACTTGGCGCGAGGTAACACCACAGGCTTTTGCCAGTTCGTTAGCTACGTATTGCGTGTTTTCACCCCGCTTTTTAATTCGGACTAAAAAGTGCTCGCCTTGACCAGATGGCGTAAAACCGAGGGATTCTGAGACAATAAAATCGTCTGGAGAGGCTTTTAAGGTCCCGGACTGTGTCGGCTGACCATGTGAGTACGCTAAAGGTGCCAGTAAGTCTGTCATAGAGCCTCTTTATTCAATAAGACAACGGCTTCGCACGCGATGCCTTCTTTACGGCCAGTAAAACCAAGACGCTCTGACGTCGTCGCTTTGACGTTGACCGCGCCCATTTCCACGCACAAGTCTTTTGCGATCGCCGCGCGCATCGCTTGAATATGCGGGCCCATTTTAGGTGCTTGGGCAATAATGGTGATATCCGCATTCCCGAGCTGATAGCCTTTCGCTCGTACTTTGGTGTAAACGTCTCGCAGTAACATCCGGCTATCGGCCCCAGCCCATTCTTCACAGGTATCTGGATAATGCTGGCCAATATCGCCGGCGGCAATCGCGCCCAGTAAAGCATCACATAACGCATGGAGGGCAACATCACCGTCTGAATGCGCGATCAGTCCTTGCTCATAAGGCACTGCCACCCCACCGATAATAACCGGGCCATCGCCCCCAAATTTATGCACGTCAAAGCCGTGTCCAATTCGCATCATGCTTGGCCTTCTTGTTGTGAAAGGTAAAACGCTGCAAGCCACTGATCCTCTGGATGGGTGACCTTAATATTGCTAGCACTCGCAGGCACCAAAATCGGATGTCCGCCGATCGCTTCAATCGCGGAAGCTTCATCGGTGACCTGATCACCGGCTATTTCCAGTGCACGTTTTAGTGTTTGAGTTAAAAACATTTGTGGCGTCAGGGCATGCCAAAGCGCTTCGCGCTCAACCGTATGTGCCACTTGTCCATCGTCATTCGCGCGCTTCATCGTGTCTCTCACTGGCGCCGCCAATAAGGCTCCGTCCTGATGAGATTGCGCGTGCGCGATCAGCGCATCAATGTCTGCATGCGTCACACACGGTCGTGCCGCATCATGCACCATGACCCATTGGGTTGTCACCGCCGCCAATCCAGCTTGTACAGAGGTTGCGCGAGTTAGCCCCCCGGTCACAACCTGCACATCGGCATGCTCACCAAGGCCAGTTTGCGCAAAGTAACCGTCGTTAGCGCTAATCGCAATCACCACCGAACTAATCGTAGGGTGTGCCAGCAAGCGCTCAACGGTATGTTGAAGCAGCGTTTTGCCTGCTAAAGTAAGGTATTGTTTAGGACAGTGAGCCTGCATTCGGCGTCCTACCCCGGCGGCAGGGACCACGGCACTGATACCCGACCGCAAAGCGCCAGGCTGCAAAGAGGTTTGTTCGACCACAAGTTATCTTCTTTGTTAGTACCGCCTACAGGCGGTAATCGGTTATTGTCTTGTATCGACCAATCGGAAAAATGTTTCGTCGGGTTTGATCATGCCAAGCTCGTTACGTGCGCGCTCTTCAATCGCTTCTTGACCGCGTTTTAAATCCGCAATCTCCGCGTACATTTGTTGATTACGCGTCACGAGTTTTTGATTGGCCTGTTGCTGCACGGCGACATTGGCTTCAATTTGCCAGTAATCTGTCACGCCATTTTTGCCTAACCATAAATCGTATTGTAGCCAAACAAGCGTGAGAAACAGCGCAACCGATAGCAGCCTCATACCTGTACTCCTTCCTATATCGGCTCGACGTATTTGCACAATAGAATTCTAGTCGCATAGGCTAGCGGATCAGGTCGCTGGTGTCATGGTTTTCCTAAACGAAAAAAAGCCGCGCCGTTAAACGGCGCGGCTTTTCTAATAAAAGTGTCTAAGTGCCGATTATTGGCCTTTCACTTCTTTTAGACCGTTAAACGGTGCTTTTTCACCCAGTGCATCTTCGATGCGGATAAGCTGGTTGTACTTAGCAACGCGATCTGAACGGCTCATCGAACCGGTTTTGATTTGGCCTGCTGCAGTACCCACCGCTAAGTCAGCGATGGTTGCGTCTTCAGTTTCGCCTGAACGGTGAGAGATAACCGCCGTGTAACCAGCGTCTTTCGCCATCTTGATTGCAGCCAGCGTCTCAGTCAACGAACCGATCTGGTTGAATTTGATCAAGATAGAGTTCGCCACACCTTTGTCGATGCCTTCTTTCAGGATCTTAGTGTTAGTCACGAACAGGTCATCACCAACCAGCTGAAGCTTGTCACCCAGCAGTTCGGTTTGGTGCTTAAAGCCGTCCCAATCAGACTCGTCGAGGCCGTCTTCGATAGACACGATTGGGTACTCTTCAGCCAGCTTAGCAAGATAGTGGTTAAACTCTTCTGAAGAGAAGGTTTTACCTTCACCTTTCATGTTGTAGATGCCTTGCTCTTTGTCATAGAACTCAGACGCTGCACAGTCCATTGCTAAAGTAATGTCTTTACCCAGCTCGTAGCCTGCTTGCTCAACCGCTTCTTTAATCGCAGCGAGTGCTGCTGCGTTTGACTCTAGGTTAGGCGCAAAACCACCTTCGTCACCAACAGCAGTGCTTAGGCCTTTGGCTTTCAGTACTTTGGCAAGGTTGTGGAATACTTCTGCACCGATGCGCAGCGCTTCTTTTAGCGTCTTAGCACCGACTGGCTGGATCATGAACTCTTGGATATCAACGTTGTTATCCGCGTGCTCACCACCATTCAGGATATTCATCATTGGCAGAGGCATAGAGAACTGACCCGCAGTACCGTTTAGCTCAGCGATATGCTCGAACAAAGGCATGCCTTTTGCCGCTGCCGCCGCTTTGGCGTTCGCCAAGGAAACCGCGAGGATAGCGTTAGCACCGAACTGAGATTTGTTCTCGGTACCGTCGAGATCGATCATCACTTGGTCGATATCTGCTTGCGCTTTAGCGTCTTTACCCAGCAATGCTTCTGCGATTGGGCCATTCACAGCTTCAATCGCTTTCAGTACGCCTTTACCCATGAAACGTGACTTATCACCGTCACGCAGTTCTAGTGCTTCGCGAGAACCCGTAGATGCACCAGAAGGAGCTGCTGCCATACCAACGAAACCACCTTCTAGGTGAACTTCCGCTTCAACGGTAGGGTTACCGCGTGAATCAATAATTTCACGACCTAGAACTTTAACGATCTTAGACATTGTGATTCCTCTCGTCTGTCATTGTTTTTAAAAATAAAGAGCGGCCGCCTTCTGGGCTACCGCTCGAATGTCGTTTATAGCTCACCACGCTGTTTTTTGCCTGCCGCAGCAACAAATCCAGCAAACAGTGGATGGCCATCACGCGGCGTTGAAGTGAATTCCGGGTGGAACTGGCACGCCACGAACCAAGGATGTGCTGGGTTTTCAATGATCTCTACCAGCTTTTTATCGGCAGACAGACCAGAAACTGACAATCCTGCTTTTTCTAGCTTAGGACGTAGCAGATTATTCACTTCATAACGGTGGCGATGGCGCTCATGGATTTGGGTATTGCCGTAGAGCTGATGCGCTTTCGAACCTTCAGCTAAGTGGCAAAGCTGCGCGCCTAGGCGCATGGTGCCACCAAGATCTGACGTCTCGCTACGCTCTTCCACTTTGCCTTCTTCATCGACCCACTCAGTGATCAGGCCAACGACAGGATAAGGGCTTTCTTGGCTAAACTCAGTCGAGTTAGCGCCTTCCATGCCGGCGACATTACGTGCGTATTCAATCAACGCCACCTGCATACCAAGACAAATACCCAGATACGGCACATTGTTTTCACGTGCATATTGTGCCGCAAGGATCTTACCTTCAATGCCGCGGTCACCAAATCCACCAGGGACGAGAATCGCGTCCAAGTCCTTCAGCATTTCACTGCCGCGGGTTTCAAGATCTTGTGAATCCACGTACTTGATGTTGACGGTCAGGCGATTTTTCAACCCACCATGTTTTAACGCTTCATTGACGGACTTGTACGCATCCGGCAATTCAATGTACTTACCGACCATACCAATGGTGACTTCACCCATTGGGTTGGCTTCTTCGTAGCTCACTTGCTCCCATTCAGACAAGTCAGCTTCTACGGCTTCAATGCCAAAGCGCTTGCACACCAAATCGTCCAACCCTTGCGAACGGATCAACGATGGGATCTTGTAAATAGAGTCGACGTCTTTCATGGTGATCACCGCTTTTTCCGCCACATTACAGAACAGCGCAATCTTAGCGCGTTCATTGGCAGGAATTGGACGCTCACTACGGCATACCAGCACATCCGGCTGAATACCAATCGACAGAAGCTCTTTTACTGAGTGCTGGGTCGGCTTGGTTTTTACTTCGCCTGCCGCAGCCAAGTAAGGCACTAATGTCAGATGCATGAACATGGCATGTTCGCGGCCCACGTCTACCGTCAACTGACGAATCGCTTCCAAAAATGGTAATGATTCAATATCACCGACCGTTCCGCCGATCTCGACGATCACAATATCGTGACCTTCACCGCCTGCGACGATGCGATCTTTGATCGAGTTGGTAATATGTGGGATCACCTGAATCGTCGCCCCCAGGTAGTCTCCACGGCGCTCTTTGCGCAGTACATCCGCATAAACACGGCCAGAGGTAAAGTTATTACGCTTGGTCATTTTAGTGCGAATGAAGCGCTCATAGTGACCGAGATCAAGGTCAGTCTCTGCGCCGTCTTCCGTGACGAATACTTCTCCGTGCTGGGTAGGGCTCATTGTCCCTGGATCCACGTTAATATAAGGGTCGAGTTTCATGATGGTGACGTTAAGGCCACGCGCTTCAAGAATGGCTGCTAATGAGGCTGCAGCAATACCCTTACCGAGGGAGGATACAACACCGCCCGTAACAAAAATGTAGTTCGTCGTCATGCTAAACCTGAGAGTTGGATTTAGAGGAAATAAATGAAGTTCTGGACGGGATATTATGATACCAGACCCCACTGACTCCCACAATGTGAAAGCTACCACACACCCTGGTGTTTTTAATTGTCACAAATCAATTATGCCAATTACAGGATATTACCTTACTCGTCTTTTTTAACCGCTTGCCACGCCGATTCTAGTTCATCCAGCTGACATTGTTGAATATTTTTTCCATTATCACGTAATTGATTTTCAACGCCACGAAAGCGACGTTCAAATTTCTGATTGGCTGCGCGCAACGCCTGCTCAGCATCCGTGCCTAGGTGGCGCGCGACATTGACGACAGCAAACAAAAGATCGCCAACTTCGTCTTCCACACGGCTTGCGTCAACCGGTGTCTGTGCCAATTCATGTTCGACCTCTTCCAGCTCTTCTCGCACCTTCTCGATAACCGGCGCCACGGTTGGCCAATCAAACCCTGCCCTTGCACATCGTTTTTGTAGCTTGTGGGCGCGAGTTAACGCGGGCAACCCCTGAGTCACGCCATCTAATAGACTGCAGGATTGGGTTGAGGGCATTTTCTCTGCGCGCTCTTGCGCCTTAATACCTTCCCAATCAGGCGAGCTTAATGGCTTCCCGTCCGCATCTTTAGGACCGAATACGTGAGGGTGACGACGCGTGAGCTTATCGCACACTGCACTGACGACATCGTCAAAATCAAATCGATGTTGTTCGCGCCCTAATTGACTGTAGAACACAATTTGAAAAAGAAGGTCGCCCAACTCATCTTTTAGGTCCGACCAGTTTTCACGCTCGATGGCGTCAGCCACTTCGTACGCCTCTTCTAAAGTATGAGGCACGATAGAGGCAAAGGTTTGTGCCTTGTCCCAGTCACAACCATGATTAGGGTCGCGTAAGGTCGCCATGATCGCCAGTAAGTTGTCAATTGACGCCATAAGAAGGTTCCTTCATGAAAAAAACGCCCTGTCGAAACAGGGCGAATGTATTAGCGGAGGCGTTTCGCTTCGACCACGTCTTTCACTTGTTCAAGCCGGTTTACAACGCGGCTTAAGGTATCTAAATCAGAGATTTCGAGATCAAAGTCCATGATCGACATTTGCTTTTTATAATCAACCCGGCTTTGCATCCCGGCTACCCGTGCTTTCTCATTGCTTAGCACGTTATTGATATCTTTGACCAGCCCGGTTCGTTCATTTGCCGAAAGGCGAATGCGTACATGGTATTGACCAATATGGCCTTTCCCCCACACCGTGGCGATAATCCGCTCCGGTGCATGATGGCTAAGCTCATTGAGCTGTTCGCAATCTGCACGATGGACCGAAATACCACGCCCTTGGGTAACAAATCCTTTAATGTCATCACCCGGCAACGGCTGGCAGCAGCGCGCGAGATGCGTCATCAGGTTATCAACACCTTCGACAACCACGGCATCGCGGTGGGCTTTGCCGGTGCTCGGTTTTTGTTCGCTTTGCTGCAGTTTTTCTAACAACTGCTGCTCTTCTTCTTCCAGGCTCGGTTTATTAATCAGGCCATTAATATGGTTCACTACCTGATTAATGCGCAAATCACCACTGCCCACGCCGGCATAAAGCTCGTCCAGCGTGTTAACGTTAAAGCGTTTTAGCGCCAAATTGGCATCTTTACTGATGCCGCCAATTTTTTGTAGCTCGGTATCCAAGATTTCTTTACCGGCAGCAATGTTCTTGTCTTTGTCTTGCTTGCGGAACCAAGCATTTATTTTGGCGCGCGCACGACTTGAGTTAACAAATCCATGGCTGGGATTGAGCCAATCTCGCGACGGGTTAGGCTCTTTTTGCGTGATGATTTCAACCTGGTCGCCCATTTGTAGGTGATAGGTGAACGGAACAATTCGCCCTTCTACTTTGGCACCAATGCAACGATGACCCACTTCTGAATGGATGTGGTAGGCAAAATCAAGTGGCGTTGCCCCTATAGGTAAGTCGACGACATCGCCGCGCGGGGTGAACGCATACACCCGATCGTCGAACACTTGGCTACGCAACTCATCAAGCATTTCGCCCGAATCAGACATTTCTTCTTGCCATGCCAATAGCTTACGCAGCCAGGTGATTTTTTCATCGTAGCCACTGCGGCCACTGGCTGAGCCTTCTTTATATTTCCAATGGGCCGCTACACCTAGCTCTGCATCATCGTGCATTTGTTTGGTGCGAATTTGAATCTCAACGGGCTTGCCTTCCGGCCCCAGCACCACGGTGTGAATTGACTGATAACCGTTCGGCTTGGGGTTGGCGACATAATCATCAAATTCTTTGGGTAGATGACGGAACTGGGTATGGACGGCACCTAATGCGGCGTAACAATCCTGAAGTTGATCCGCAATGATGCGCACAGCGCGCACATCAAACAACTCATCAAACTCCAGGTTTTTCTTCTGCATTTTGCGCCAGATACTATAAATATGCTTCGGGCGTCCATATACCTGTGCATTAATATGCGACGCTTCCATTTCCTGCTGGAGCCCTTCGACAAAGGCACTGATATAGTTTTCACGGTCAATGCGTCGCTCGGCCAGCTGCTTGGCGATTTGTTTATAGGTTTGCGCATGTTGGTAACGGAACGCGTAATCTTCAAGCTCCCACTTTAGCTGACCAATTCCCAATCGGTTAGCCAAAGGCGCATAAATGTTAGCGCTCTCTTTCGCTGCTTGCTGACGCATAGACTCTGGCGCATCTTTCACTTCACGTAAATGGCAAATACGCTCGGCGAGTTTGATCACCACGCAACGAAAGTCTTCCACCATAGAGAGCAACATACGACGCACATTATCAACTTGCGAAGACGTGGCCTCATCGTCGGCTTGGGTATTTAAATGCCGAATCGCAGCGGTCTGCTGCACACCGCGAATCAGGTTGACTATCGACATCGAATAGTCGTCCGCCAGTGTCTCCAGGGTGACCAGTTCGGCGTCGACCATCGGAAATAATAGCGCGGCCAGCAAGGTGTCGGCATCCATGCTTAATGTCACGAGGATTTCGATCATCTCTCGGCCTCGCCACAAAGGCTGGCTGAGTGCTGATTCATCGTCACTCAATGCTCGACAATATTGGTAGCCGTCTAACAAGGCTTGTGTCGTCGATGCGTCTTGCCCGAGTCGCTTAACCCAGGTGTTAAGCTCAAATGTTTCATCTTCGTGTAGGTGGGCTTCTCGTACCGCAACCATAACTGTTCCTATCCTTAACTCTCTTACTGACAAGAGAGGCATGTCGATAACGACAAGCCACTAAACGCTTATGCCCGCTTGTTCGTCACCGGCTTAAACAAGGCCATCGATTCCATGTGTCCTGTTTGTGGGAACATATCCAGCATCCCTAATTTGACAAGTGCATAACCATTATCAAGCAGCACGCGGGCATCGCGCGCCAGGGTGGCAGGATTACAGGACACATAAACAATATGTGAAGCCCTCGATTGTGCCACAAAGTCTATAACACCCGCAGCCCCTGCGCGTGCCGGATCGAGTAAGATTTTGGTAAAATCGAAATGGGTCCACTCTCCTTCTAACGCGTCGCTATTTAAATCAGCTTGATAAAAAAAGGTGTTATCACAACCATTTATCTTCGCATTATCTGCCGCCTGATTCACCATGGCTTGCACGCCTTCCACCCCGACAACGTGCCCAACCAGTTTGGCAGCGGGGACACTAAAGTTACCCAATCCACAAAAGAGATCCAAGACACGATCTTCTTTCTCTAGTGCTAACCAATCCAGTGCCTGTGACACCATATTCTGATTGACCGTCGGGTTGACCTGAATAAAGTCATTCGGTTGAAACGCAAGGCGACATCCCGCCACTTGGTAATCTGGCGCGGCGCCGATAAGACGTTCAGGTACGCCATCGCCTTGATGAAGATAAAAGGTGCAGCCTTGAGTTTCTGCCCAGTGGCACAATGCTTGACGGTCATCACTATGCAATACCTTGGTGGTACGCAACGACACTACCGTGGTGTTGTCAGCCTCAATCAGATCAAGATGACCCAAAATACGTCGACCACGCAGGCCATCCAAACACGGACGCAAGTGCGCAAGCAAAGTATTCAATGACTCACTCAGGACCGGACAATGGCTAACATTGATAATCGCACTGCGTTGGCGAGCACGAAACCCCATTGCCAATGCCCCCTTTTTATCAACCTGAAGACTGATGCGTGCACGACGCCGATACTGCCATGGCCTATCTGTAATAGGTGCCGAGAGTGTTGCCTCTTCCCCAGCAAATTTTTGCATCAGCTCATTCAACGTTTGCTGTTTATGCGTAACCTGCCCTTCATGGCTTAGATGCTGCAAGCTGCAACCACCGCACTGCTGATAAACCGGGCACCCTGGCTCAACACGTTGTGTGGCGTGGCTATCGAGTTTAATTAATTGGCCGCGCGCATATTGCCGCTTTTGTTCGGTCAGCTGTACCAAGGCTTGCTCTTCCGGCAAGGTACCTGGGACAAACACCGGTTTTTTATCCAAAAAGCCAACGCCATCGCCATGATGGTCTAAGCGTTTAATGGTTATCAGCTGATGCTTTTGCTCAACCTTTTTATTTTTTTCGGGCTTAAAAAAGCGCGCCATGTCGTATTCCAGTGTTTAAAGCTTGTTGCCAAGCCAGTCAAGAGATCCTGCCAGTGGGAGTTGTGATAGTTCGCTGACTATTTTGTGATTGAATCATGTACACTGGCGCTAATTGTCGTCATTATTTTCCCATAGTTTATCTAGCATGACCAAATATGGCCTCCGCACTCGTGTTTCTGTACTCACTATTGCACCGACACTCATTGTTGGGCTATTACTCAGTGCATTTTTCACCAGCACCCGCTATCAAGACCTTGAACAGCAACTCACGGTAACCGGTTCTGCGATTATAGAACCGCTCGCCATTGCCAGCGAAGTGGGATTGAAAAATGACAGTCGTGAAAACGTGCGCCGGCTCATCGGCTTTGCTCACCGCCAGCATTCTCAGTTTGTGCGAAGTATTGCCGTGTTCGATCGTCGTAACGAGCTGTTTGTGACCTCGAATTACCACCGCAATTTAGCCATGCTCTCCGTCGATAGTGGCCAACCTATTCCCACACAATTACAGGTTAGCCAACAGCAAGATACCTTGATTTTGCGTGCACCGATTTTAGAAATTGGACGCTTTACCCCCGGGCTCAATGTCGAGCGCCCTTTGGGGTATATCGCGATGGAGTTGGACCTTAGCTCAGTACGGTTGAAACAGTACCAGGAAATGATCACAGCGCTGGTTATGGTCGCGCTGGGCGGGATTCTCTCCTGCTTTTTCGCTTACCGTTTGATTGCCGATGTGACTCATCCAATCGGCAACATGGTGACCTTGGTCGATAGAATTCGACGAGGCCATCTTGACGTGCGGATTGAAGGTGAGCTGCTCGGCGAGCTGGATACCTTAAAAAATGGCATCAATGCAATGGCAATCTCATTGTCCGAATACCATTTGGAAATGCAACAAAGTATTGATCAGGCGACCAGTGATCTACGCGAAACCTTAGAGCAGCTCGAGATCCAAAACGTTGAGTTAGACATTGCCAAGAAAAACGCGCAAGAAGCGGCACGGGTTAAATCTGAGTTTCTCGCCAATATGTCCCATGAGCTGCGTACACCGCTCAACGGGGTGATTGGCTTTACGCGACAAATGCTAAAAACCGAGCTCAGTAGTAGTCAACGAGATTACCTTCTCACCATTGAAAAATCCGCCAATAACCTGCTGACGATCATCAATGACATCTTAGATTTCTCTAAGCTGGAAGCGGGTAAGTTGCTGTTAGAAAACATTCCGTTCGACGTGCAAGAGATGCTCGACGAAGTGATGCGCCTACTCGCGCCTATGGCGCATGAGAAAGGGCTAGAGCTAACCCTGCGCACCGATGCTCGGATTCCTGCGGGAGCGGTTGGCGATCCGCTTCGTATCCAACAAGTTTTAATCAATTTGATTGGCAACGCGGCGAAATTTACCGAGCGAGGTAATATTGATGTCAGTGTCGATCTTAAACAGCTACACGATGAAACCGTCGAACTGCAATTGATGGTCAAAGACACCGGCATTGGGATCTCTGAACGTCAACAAGCGCAGCTTTTCCAAGCGTTTAGACAGGCAGACGCCAGTATCTCGCGCCGTTATGGCGGTACTGGGCTCGGGCTTGTGATCACGCAAAAATTAGTCCAACAAATGGGCGGCGATATTGGCTTTACCAGTCGCCTTCACCAAGGTTCATCATTCTGGTTTACGCTGCAGCTGACACAAACTGATTTACCGGTATCGCAGCCACTCGACATCGAGTCTTTGGTCGGGCGCGATATTCTGATTGTGGAGCCCAATGCGCGTACCAGAGAGATTTTGCGCAAACGACTGAGCCAGGTGGGCCTAAACGTTGATACCGCGTCCGGCACCCATGTGCTCACTGACCGTCAGTATCATTTTGCTCTCCTTTGTTTTGATGCTGGGAGCATGCCTGCGCTCAGTGAGATGCAAGATGCAGTCAGTCTCTGTGAGCAGCAAGCGCAGTCAGTGGTGGTTTGCTTACCCACCACCGAACTCGAAGCATCCGAGCATCTTTTGAAAGCCGGTGTACGAGCGTGTGTCGCCAAGCCGATCCCGCAGCGTAAACTATTGGAAACACTGCTTGGTTCACCCGAGCCGGCGCCTTTGCCGCTACCTCAACCTAACACCACGCAAAAAGCGCCCTACACCGTGATGACTGTCGATGATAATCCCGCGAACTTGAAACTGATCACGGCCTTGCTGGCTGAGCGGGTAGAGAAAGTCGTGACCGCAGATGATGGCGTCAAAGCCCTGTCACTGGCACACCAATACGCCTTTGATATCATTTTGATGGATATTCAAATGCCCGAAATGGACGGTGTCACCGCTAGCCAAGAAATTCGTAAAGCGGGACTCAACCAGCAAACGCCGATTGTAGCGGTAACCGCTCATGCGATGCCTGGTGAGCGTGAGCGCCTTATTGATGCCGGGATGGACGATTACCTCACCAAACCCATTGAAGAGGCCATGCTAGAAAGCACCCTGAGCCGTTGGCTGCATTTTGATGACACGGTAGCACCTCATCAAGCCGCGCCATTACCCACTTATTCGGCTAACCAGGATCACAGTGCGCGTCATCTGGACTGGCAGCGGGCGCTCAACCAAGCAGCAGGCAAGGCCGATCTCGCCAAAGAAATGCTAGAAATGTTACTCGCCTCTTTTACGTCAGTGAAGAAGGTGGTCGCTAGTGCGTTGGCGGGAGAGTCAGAGACCGATAGCTTATGGCAAGCCATCCACAAGCTCCACGGTAGCTGTGCTTATAGCGGTGTGCCTCAACTGAAAAGCCTGTGTCACGAGTTAGAAACGCAATTAAAAGCCGGGGCAGATATCGCAGCTGTCGAACCTGAGCTGTTAGAGCTCCAAGATGAGATTGCACATATTGAGCAACTGGCACCGCAATATCTCGATAACGCGCAGGGCTGTTAACCCGTTTCTAAGATAACATACGCGATCGCGTAGGCCTTTTCATCCGATAAGGTCAGCCAACAGTGCGCAACGCCACGCTCGCGTGCCAATTGGGCAGCACGGCCAGAAAGGCTTAGGGCTGGCTGGCCGGAAGTCTGATTCGTAATGGTAAAATCATGAAACGTGACACCATCGGCAATCCCGGTTCCTAGCGCTTTTGCCGCGGCTTCTTTCGCAGCAAAGCGCTTGGCCAAGTAACGAGCAGGCGCATGATGTGTTGCCATATGCTCCCGCTCACTATCGGTTAGGATCCGATCGGCAAAGCGCGATTGGCGTGCAAACGCTTTTTCAATACGCGCAATCTCAACAATGTCTGTACCAATTCCAACAATGGCCATTTAGCGACGCGCCGCTTCCATAATCGCTTTCATATCCGCCACCGCTTTTTGCAAACCATCAAACATTGCACGACCTATGATTGCATGACCAATATTCAGTTCATGCATTTCTGGCATCGCCGCGATGGGAGTGACGTTATGATACGTCAGGCCATGACCCGCATTCACTTTGATCCCCAAGTCGACAGCAGAGCTTGCCGCTGCGGAGATCTTTTTAAGCTCCGATTGGCGATCGTTGTCATTGGTTGCATCCGCGTAGTGGCCCGTATGCAGCTCAATAAAGGGCGCACCACATTGATGAGCCGCTTCAATTTGATTGCGATCAGCATCAATAAAAAGGGAAACCTTAATCCCAGCTTCGCTCAGACGCTGGGTTGCCGCTTTCACTTTATCCAGCTGGCCTGCGACATCCAAGCCCCCCTCGGTGGTGAGCTCTTCACGTTTTTCCGGGACCAAACAAACAAATTCAGGTTGAATCTCGAGCGCAATCTCAACCATTTCATCGGTCACCGCCATTTCCAGATTCATACGCGTTTGTAGCGTTTCTTTGAGTAAACGGACATCGCGATCAGTGATATGGCGACGATCTTCACGAAGGTGCACGGTGATCCCTGCCGCTCCAGCACGCTCAGCTAACTCCGCCGCATGAACCGGATCCGGATACGCGGTACCACGTGCATTACGTATCGTCGCAACGTGATCAATGTTCACACCGAGGTAAATTTTATCCATGATTATTTCCTTCTAAACAATTCTCTGCTTTTTAGCGGCTTAGGGCCAAGATAAGGTTTGAGCGCCATACGTGTAAAACGCTTGGCGGCGCGCAGCTGTGCCACCGTTTCAAAATGTCGTGTCGCCAACGCTCGTAGATCAGCGCCAGTAAATTGCCGATGTTGGCTTTTCATGATCGACGCGACAAAGCCTTGCTGCTCTCGATATAGATACGTCATATTATCGTTGATCGGGTCGCCGCTACCAGCACAATGAAGAAAATCAACGCCATAGCCCAGTGCTTCTAACAGCGCAAGCTCGAAGCAGCGTAATGCAGGCTCTGGGTTATGATAGCGGGCAAGCTGGGTTAGGGCGGTGACATAATCGAAAAATAACGCTGGGTAAGGCGTATGAGGCTCAAGCACACGCATAACTAACTCATTGAGGTAAAAGCCGGAATACAGAGCATTGCCTGATAAAGGCAGCGCGAGGCCTGTGGCCTCAGCACTGCGCAATGTACGTAATTCACCGCGTCCCCCCCACTTGAGCAGCAAGGGAGTAAAAGGCTGCAGTGCGCCTCTTATGGCCGAACGGGGACGACGTGCTCCCTTGGCGAGAAGCGTGATACGCCCCTCGAACTCAGAGAACACATCTAAGAGCAGACTCGATTCACTATAGGGGCGCGAATGCAGCACAAAACCACGTTGAAAGCCCTCCACTCACCCTCTCCTGAGTGCATGGACCCGATGATCGGGCCAATTAAAGATCGTCGATATAGCCTAAACTGCGCAACGCGCGTTCGTCATCAGCCCAGCCGGATTTCACTTTCACCCAAAGCTCAAGATAGACCTTACGTTCGAAGAGATCTTCCATGTCTAAGCGTGCCTCTCGGCCAATGCGTTTGATCTTTTCGCCGCCTTTACCAATGACCATTTTCTTCTGGCCGGTACGCTCAACTAAAATCAAACCATTAATATGAAAGCCATCGGTTTCAGGGTTGTAGTCAAAACGTTCAATTTCAACCGTCACTGAATAAGGCAGCTCTTCACCGGTAAAACGCATCAGCTTTTCACGGATAATTTCTGAGGCCATAAAACGCTGAGAGCGGTCGGTAACATATTCTTCAGGGAAGTAGAATTCAGACGCCGGCAACGCATCACGAACACGCTGCTCGACCACATCAATATTGGTCCCGTTTTTCGCTGAAACCGGGATCACGTCGACAAACGGCATCTTCTCTGACAACGCTTGTAGATGCGGAAACAGCTCCGTCTTCTCTTTAACGTTATCCACTTTGTTGACCAACAAAACCGTCGGCAATTCTGAACGCGCTAGCTTATTAAGCACCATTTCATCGTCATTGGTCCAATGTGTACCATCCACGAGAAACAATACTAATTCAACGTCGGTTAACGAGCTGTTTGCAGCCCGATTCATAAGACGGTTAATGGCGCGCTTTTCTTCAATGTGTAGCCCAGGCGTATCGACATACACCGCCTGGTAGTTATCCCGGGTATCCACGCCCATGATTCGGTGACGCGTGGTTTGGGGTTTACGCGAGGTAATCGACAACTTTTGCCCTACCAAGCGGTTCAGCAATGTTGATTTTCCTACGTTCGGGCGGCCAACAATGGCAATAAAGCCGCAGCGCTGTGTGTCAGTCATTATGTCAACTTCTGTAGTGCGAGTTCTGCAGCCGCTTGCTCTGCCTTGCGACGACTACTGCCTTTTCCAATCACAGAACGCTCCAGTCCTGATATCTGGCACTCTACCGTAAACTCTTGGTTGTGTGCTTCACCCTTCACTTTCATCACCGTATAAGACGGTAACGGTTTACGTTTTCCCTGCAAGAGCTCTTGCAAACGGGTTTTCGGATCTTTTTGGCTGACACCCGGCTCAATGGTTTCGAGTCGCTGCTGATACCATTGCAAGATAATATCTCGTACCCGGTTGATATCACTGTCTAAAAAGATGGCGCCAATCAATGCTTCTACAGCGTCAGCCAAAATCGAATCGCGGCGAAAACCGCCACTTTTAAGTTCTCCTGGGCCAAGGCGCATGACTTCGCCCAGAGAAAACTCCCGCCCAATTTCGGCTAGTGTATTACCGCGCACTAAGGTCGCGCGCATCCGACTCATATCCCCTTCATCCACTTTCGGAAAGCGATGATAAAGATCCTCGGCAATCACGAAGCTAAGAATTGAGTCACCCAAAAATTCGAGACGCTCATTATGTGTGCCATTGGCACTACGGTGCGTCAACGCCAGTTCAAGCAATGCAGCACTGCTGAACTGATAGCCGATCTCTCGCTGCAATTTATCTGTTAGTTTTGTCATCATAGTCCAGAATTAATCAATTCCACCAATACGGTTAAAGCGTATCCCTGTCGGTATCCACGATGGTAGCCAGCTGTCACTGTTGCGCTCGAATTCGAAGCTGACCCAAATAGCCACCGCTTTGCCGACTAAGTTGCGCTCAGGCACAAAGCCCCAAAAGCGGCTATCCGCACTGTTATCGCGGTTATCACCCATCATAAAGTAATGCCCTTCCGGCACCACCCAACGATTGACGCCCGGACGTGGCTGATAGGCACTGATTCGATCGCGCTTATTCGGATGGACAAGGATCTGATGCGCTTGCTCACCCAGCTGCTCTTGTGCTTGCACCAGATTCACACCACCTTGTGCAAATTCACTAGGCTGAATGTTATCTATCGCGACAGGCTGGCACTGCGCTTCGCCTTTAGGCTGAATACACAAGCGCTTATCTTCATACACAATGGTATCGCCGGGTAGCCCCACCGTACGCTTGATGTAGTCAATATTCGGCTGCGGCGGATATTTAAACACCACAATGTCACCGCGCTCAGGTTTGCCAGTATCAACCAGTTCAGTGTGAAAAGCCGGATCACGCAGCCCATAGGCAAATTTTTCCACCAAAATAAAATCGCCAACCAATAAGGTTGGCATCATCGATCCGGACGGAATTTGGAAAGGCTCATAAATGAATGATCGCAACACTAAAACCACCGCGATCACCGGGAAAATAGACGCCAGATTCTCAACCCAACTCGGTTGTGGCATCACTTTCGCGACTTGTTCGGCATCCAAATCAGTCTGTGCGACCTTCAGTGCTTTGCCTGCAGCCTGGCGGCGACGCGGCGCCCAGCGGTATTTATCTAACGCCCAAACCAAGCCGGTGACCAAGGTCACCAGCACTAAAATTAAAGAAAACGTATTGGCCATCATGGAATCCGTTGTTATTTATCTTTGCCCACATGCAAAATGGCCAAGAAAGCTTCTTGCGGCAGCTCGACATTACCGACCTGCTTCATGCGCTTCTTACCTTCTTTTTGTTTTTGCAATAGTTTTTTCTTACGACTCACATCACCGCCGTAACATTTTGCCGTGACGTTTTTACGCAACTGCTTGACGGTTGAACGGGCGATAATGTGATTGCCAATCGAGGCTTGGATGGCGATATCAAACTGCTGACGCGGAATAAACTCTTTCATTTTTTCCACTAGCTCGCGACCACGCGGTTGCGCATGAGCACGGTGCGTAATAATCGCCAGTGCATCGACACGCTCGCCATTCAGTAAGATATCCACCCGTACCATGTCAGACACGTCGTAACGTTCGAAGTTATAATCTAACGAGGCATAACCGCGCGATGTTGACTTAATACGGTCGAAAAAGTCCAACACGACTTCCGCCATCGGTATGTCATAGGTCAGCGCAACTTGATTGCCGTGATAAACCATATCCACTTGGGCACCACGCTTCTCAACACACAAGGAGATCACATTGCCGACGAATTCATTGGGCACCAAGATATTACAACGCGCGATAGGCTCACCAATGGCTTGAATGTCATTCACTGGGGGCAGCTTGGCTGGGCTGTCTACATAGATGACTTCACCATCGTTTTGCGTGACTTCGTAAACAACCGTAGGGGCTGTGGTGATCAGCTCAAGGTCGTATTCTCGCTCCAGGCGCTCTTGAATGATCTCCATGTGCAGCATGCCAAGGAAACCACAACGGAAACCGAAGCCAAGCGCCGCAGAGCTCTCTGGCTCAAAGAAAAGCGACGCATCATTGAGGCTTAACTTATCCAAGGCATCACGGAAGTTTTCATAATCATCGGATGAAATCGGGAATAAGCCCGCGTACACCTGAGGCTTAACTTTTTGGAACCCTTCAATCCGTTTTTCGCAGCCGTTTTTGGCATGGGTGATGGTGTCGCCCACGGGTGCGCCGAGGATATCTTTGATCCCACAGATCACCCAGCCTACTTCACCGGTTTGCAAACCATTAAGCTCTTTACGCTTGGGCGTGAAAATGCCAATGCTGTCCACGTTCCATTCTTGGCCCGTGCTCATGATTTTCACTTTGTCGCCTTTTTTGAGCGAGCCTTCACGAATGCGCACTAACGAGACGACGCCAAGATATTTATCGAACCAAGAGTCGATAATCAACGCTTGAGTGGGGGCGTCGGGGTTACCTTCCGGCGGTGGAATAAGGCGAACAATATCTTCGAGTACGCCATCGACTCCAACCCCTGTTTTGGCTGAACAACGCGTGGCTTCAATGGCTTCAATACCAACAATATCTTCGATTTCTTGCGCCACACGGTCTGGATCGGCGGCCGGCAAATCGATTTTGTTCAGGACAGGGACCACTTCAAGGTCCATATCCATTGCGGTGTAGCAGTTGGCGAGCGTCTGTGCTTCAACCCCTTGTCCTGCATCCACCACCAGCAAAGCACCTTCACATGCCTTCAGTGAGCGCGACACCTCATAAGAGAAGTCGACGTGTCCTGGCGTATCGATGAAGTTCAACTGATACTCATTGCCGTCTTTGGCTTTATAGTTCAGTGTCACACTTTGTGCTTTGATGGTGATACCGCGTTCACGTTCCAGATCCATGGAGTCAAGGACCTGCTCTGCCATTTCCCGGTCAGTAAGGCCGCCGCATACGTGAATGAGTCGATCAGAAAGCGTCGACTTACCGTGGTCAATATGGGCGATGATCGAAAAGTTACGAATATGCTTCATAAGTGGGTGTGACTTACTCGTTATCAATAAGAATGGGATCCTAAGATCAATTGGGCTGGATTCTACCGAAAATAGTGGCTAGTCGCTATCCTGGTGTCTGGTATTTATCACTGCCAACTCGGAAATTGGCTCTCCCATGATACGCAGAAGCTCAGGTTGCTGCTGTTCGGCACTCCCGACATATCTCGCTAAACGTCGTGCGATACCGACCCCAAGGGCACCGAAGCCTAGACTCAGTGCGATAACACCTCCTTCACCGCTGCCTGCCAACGCGGCAAAGAAAAATTGTCCCAGTAAGGCGCCCACGAACATCATCATTAATGGCACCATATAAACCACGAGCGCCGAGCGTACCAAGGTGGCTTCACCGAGGCCAATTTCAACGAGAGTTCCTGTCGGCAGCGGTTCTGGCGAACGAACGCTGACATGGTTCACTTTTCCGGGTAGGGCCTTGGACACAATGCCAGTGCCACACTGGCTTTGCGATTTGCAGCTGCCACAGCTGGTTTGCTGCTGACAGGCAAGGGACAGCCAGCCGTCTTGGTACCCTGTTACCTCCGCCAGTGCTTTAATCATGGTGCAACCTTTTACTCTGTCTGTGATGTTGGCATGCGATTAATACGAACCGAATCAGCAATCCGTTTAGCGGTCTCCGGTGGAATGTCCCCCACCACTGTAATTTCGGCGTTGCCATTGATAACACTGTGCAGCGTCCGTCGGCCTTGGCGCACTATCTGTTTACGCACGGAGACATCGTCGGCTTTGGCTAAATAAACAGAAAAACTAAAAAGGCCGTCGCTAAACATTTGGCTTTCCACTGCCCGCTTAGTCATCATTAAACGATGGCGGTTACTGTATACAGGCTTAAAGCCATCTGGCAGCACCGTCACCTGCCAATCCAGGTCAGAGCGGCGGGTTGTTTGTGGGAGGGTTAATACCGGCGGCAGGGCTAACTGCGTGAGTTTTTGCATCGCGTCGTTAATTTTAGGCGTAACCACCAGAGATAAGGCGCGATACTGTTCAAGCGGATCCCCATCTCGGTCAAGTAAATCGGCTCTCACCGGTAGGTGACTGTCTTGGTCTAGCCAAAGCACGTACGAATATCGCTCACCATCTTTCGGTGTGATACGTACAACCTGGCAATCCATGCCCGCCTCGCGCGCATGCCCCATCGAGACAAAGTCATAATGGTTTGCCAGTATATCAATATCGGCCTGAATGAGGGTAGGCAATGGTGCCACCATATGATCACTGGCGATCGTGAAAGGGTCATAACCAGGTTCAAAATAGCTGATTTCCTTTCCGCGACGAATCACTTCTCGCGACGGACCGCTCAAATACATGAGATGACCAAACGCTTCGCCACCTATACGTGCATGGCGAAAACGCAGTGGCTCTAGGCTATTTTTACCAACGAGAATGTAGGACAGTTCATAGTCCAAGGTATCGCTTGCGGTATCCATTTGATGTAACAAAGCCTCGGCAGAGGGTTCGGCCGAGGCTTGCGCAGACATCAAACTGACCAGCGCAAGCGCACCGATCAGAGTTTTTTTCATTGCTTACTACTGCTTGTCGACGGTGCCATTGTCTGATTGCTAGACAGACTATCCTTATTCAACCTTAGCTGCAATTCATAGTCTTTGAGCATTGCATTTACGCGCCGACGCTGCTCCATCATTTCAGATTCTGAAGGCGTCGCACGCAAATCATTCCGGCTTAAACTCACCGGTTCAGCAGCACCTGCAAAAGGAATCGTTTCCAATACTGGCGGTTGGGTTTGATTGCCAACCCCCGGAGACGTTGGTTCAGACTGGTTATAATGCTGCACGCCTACGATCACGGCGAGAGAAACACAAGCGGCGACACTGACCTGAGTGAGCTGTTGCAGCCAGCCAGGTAGGTGGCGACGCGCCTTTTCCGGACGCGGCTGTGACTCGTGCATCGGGTGCACGTTACTGTCAACGTGAGCGCCTTGATAAGCCGGTTCTGCTTCCAACGCGGACGCGACAGAATCGGCAATGTTCCATTGCAACGAGCCAGGCGCGTCACCACGCATCACATCACGAATGATGCCGAAGTCGCTCCAGGTCTGTTGTGCGCTATTATCTCGCTCTATGTCATGGATCACCGACGTGTCCACCCGTTCGCCATCTAATAACGCCGAAATTTTTTCTTTATCCGTCATTCAAGTCACCGTCATGCAGCCAGTAAAACTCGTTACCGTTTCATCAGTGGCCGGATGCGCTTTTCTACCGCTTCACGCGCTCGAAATATACGCGACCGTACCGTACCGACTGGACAATCCATTACCTGTGCAATTTCCTCATAACTGAGCCCATCGAGCTCGCGTAAGGTGATTGCGGTTCTTAAGTCGTCAGGCAGTGTTTCAATGGTCGAAAACACCACCTGCCTCAATTCTTCAGACAACATCAAGTTTTCAGGGTTCGATATTTCTTTTAACGACCCCCCACTTTCGTAATTTTCTGCTTCGTCGGCGTCAATATCGCTGCCTGGTGGACGTCGTCCTTGTGCCACCAAATGGTTTTTCGCGGTGTTCACTGCAATGCGATACAACCAAGTATAAAACGCACTTTCGCCACGAAACCCCGGCAAAGCACGATACGCTTTAATAAACGCTTCTTGTGCGATATCCGGAATATCACCACTGTGTGAGCCTACATAGCGGGCAATAAGGTTACATACCTTATTTTGATATTTGACGACTAACAGATTGAAAGCTTGCTTGTCACCATTCTGTACACGTTCTATTAGAACCTGGTCGGTTAGCTGCTCGCCCATTCGAGCGTTTACTCCTTGGTTGATCTTTTCGCCCGATTATCGACATTCTAGGTCCGACGTTGTCAGAGCGCGGTTAAACCCGCTTGCGAGCTTTCGCTGAGAATTCGATGACCGCTTAGGAGAAAAGTTCCTCACCATGTTGGTTTTATTATGCGTGAAATCACATTACTGTGACGGAATGACCAAAGCGCGCGTCTTTGGCTGCGTGTATTGTCCCCCAAACAATGCCACGGTTGCAAACTTTCACCCAAGCAAGACTGGATTTGATCTTAGCGCGCGCGGCCGCGTCAAATTGGTGTAACATTGGGAGCGCAGAAAGAGGATTAGGGATCATGACGACCACAACTCAGGAACATCAATGTGACGTGTTGGTCATCGGCAGCGGTGCCGCTGGCTTATCGTTGGCGCTACGTTTGGCGCCCACGCACCGGGTTATCGTACTCAGTAAAGGCCCTCTCAGTGAAGGGGCGACACTCTACGCACAAGGCGGCATCGCCGCTGTTTTTGACGAACAAGACTCAGTGGAGTCCCATGTCGAAGATACACAAATAGCCGGTGGCGGTATCTGTGATACCGATGTTGTCGACTTTATCGCCCGTAACGCCAAAGACTGTGTTCAATGGCTGATTGATGGCGGCGTGCCCTTCGATCAAGAAGACAGTGATGATGAAACCCCGCGTTATCATCTCACTCGCGAAGGTGGTCATAGTCATCGACGTATTCTACACACCGCCGATGCAACCGGTATGGCGGTGCAAAATTCATTGCAAGATAACGTTCGACAACATCCTAATATCACCCTACTCGAGCGTCATAACGCGCTGGACATTATCACGCGTAAAAAAGTCGGACTCGGCGGCCCTAATCATGTGTTAGGGGCCTATATTTGGAATCGCAATCAAGAAGTTGTAGAAACTGTCCGCTGCAATTATGTGGTGCTGGCAACAGGTGGCGCGTCTAAAGTGTATCAGTACACCTCTAACCCAGACGTCTCTTCTGGTGATGGCATTGCGATGGCATGGCGAGCAGGTTGCCGTGTCGCGAATCTTGAGTTCAATCAGTTCCACCCGACTTGTTTATACCACCCTGACGCGCGTAACTTTTTGCTAACCGAAGCATTACGTGGTGAAGGTGCGCACCTAAAACGCCCGGATGGATCGCGCTTTATGCAAGACTTTGATCCGCGTGGTGAGCTTGCTCCCCGTGATGTCGTGGCGCGTGCGATTGATTATGAAATGAAACGGCTTGGCGCTGATTGTATGTATCTCGATATCAGCCATAAAGATCCGCAATTTATCACCAAGCACTTCCCCACCATTTACGAGAAGCTAAAAGAGTACGGCATTGACTTGACCCAAGACGCCATCCCGATAGTTCCGGCCGCTCACTATACCTGTGGTGGTGTGATGGTGGATAAAAATGGCACTACGGATCTGCCTGGTTTATATGCCATTGGTGAAGTGAGTTATACCGGGCTACACGGTGCAAATCGCATGGCTTCTAACTCCTTGCTCGAATGTGTGGTGTATGCGTGGTCTGCCGCTGAGCATATTAAAGCCCACTCAGACCATATAGAGCCACACACAGCGTTGCCAGCTTGGGATGAGAGCCAAGTGATTTGTTCCGATGAGGAAGTGGTGATTCAGCACAATTGGCATGAGCTGCGCCTGTTTATGTGGGATTATATGGGGATTGTGCGCTCAACCAAGCGCTTAGAACGTGCTTTGCGTCGCATTGAGCTACTTAAACAAGAAACGCACGAGTACTACGCTAATTTTCGTGTCTCGAATAACTTGCTCGAATTACGTAATTTACTCCAAGTCGCTGAATTGATGGTGCGTTGTGCCATGCAACGCAAAGAAAGTCGTGGTCTACATTACACCATTGACTATCCTGACACTCATGCCCAATCAGGTCCGACCATCCTCGTTCCCGATCAGCCTTGCTAATGTGGCGCATGGTATCGTCGCAATAAACAACGGCCAGTCTCTCGACTGGCCGTATGATTAGCTTTTAAATTCACTTACGGCCCGCTCTAAGTTAGCCGCTTCTTCTGCGACTTGATGAGCAGCTTGACGGTTTTGGCTCGCGCGTTCAGTACTCGTCTGGGCAATGTCTTGAATGTTGTGTACGTTCTGGTTAACTTCTTTAGCAACCGAGCTTTGCTGCTCTATCGCCGTCGCAATATGCGTACTCATATCCATAATCTGTTGCATATCTTGCATAATCTGTGACAGCTCTTGCGAGGCGGCATCTACTTTGGTGACAGAGCTTTCGCCATCTTCTCGACTTTGCTCCATACGCTCTGCTACTGACTGTGTTTGCGCCTGCAGCGAAGTAATAATGCCCGATATTTCATCGGTCGATTGCCGGGTACGAGTCGCTAATTGACGCACTTCATCCGCGACTACTGCAAACCCTCGTCCTTGCTCCCCCGCACGCGCGGCCTCGATGGCAGCATTGAGCGCCAGCAGATTCGTTTGCTCTGAAATGTCTTTAATGACATCCAATACCGAGCCAATGGTCTCAGACAGCTTACTCAGTTCAAGCACCTCGTTACTGGTATTGCTGAGTGTCTCGGCCAATGTCATGATCATCGCCCGGGTATCATCCACCACTTGCTGTCCATTTTGCGCACGACCTAGGCTGGTTCGCGCGTTATCAGCCGCCTGATCGGTATTGCCGGCAATATCCCGAATCGTGCTTTCCATTTCATTCATCGCCGTTGCAGCATGGGTCGTTTCATCCAGCTGCGTCGCCAGTGCGGTGCCGGTTTGCTCGGTGCGAGACTCCACCTGCTCTGCACTTTGGTGTAAAGCCTGCACCGCTCGGCTAACATCGACCACCATTTTTTGGATACTACTCAGCATCTGATTGACATCGTTTGCCATCAGTGAAATTTCATCTTGCCCAGCCTCATCGGCGCGCAAGGTCAGATCCCGTTGCTGAGTAATGGCCGCCATCTGCTGACTGAACAGCGCGATGCGCCGTTGAATACCTCGGTTCATCCACAGAGAAACCACCGTCATGATGATCGCTAACACCAATACTATCGACCCCGTCACTATCATGGTCTGGCGTAGCGCTTGATCGATCGCTTGTTGGTATTCTTTGCTTAACGCATCAAACATTTTTTCCACTTGATGCGTTTGACTCCGTATCTCGCCCAAAAGCCCTTTATCTGGCGCCAAACCTAATGCTTTTTTCTGCGCAACAACGTTTTCAACTTCAGACTGGTGAGCTTTAAACAGTGCCAATAGGTCACCTTCCAGATAATCTGTTAAGGCATCCATATGATTTTGGTATTGGTCGATGTAATCCAGATGACTGCTTTGAACAAACAGCTTGGCGTCCGCCACTAACAAGCGAGCACTGCTTTCCAGCACAATATCGTTTTCAGTTGCGGCCACGAGCGCTTGACTCGCGCTTTGCATTTGGCCTCTTAAGCCTTGCTCTGTCGTTAAACCTAATGTTTGGTAGCCGTCACCCAGTTCGCTGAACCCATTTGCATAAGCTTGCATGGCTGTCTTAACGTCATCAATCGTGACGGTTTCTAACCCAAGGGAGGCACTGCGTGCTCGAAAGTCGGTCAGTTGCTGATTAAAGGTTGCGACGTTGTTTTCAAACCGAGAGAGGTATTTGGGATCCATCCGAGCAAGAAAGTCTTTTTCATTACGGCGTAAATTAAGCAGTACGACCTCGAGATCGGACACCGCGGTTAACTGGCGATGCATTTTATCTAACCGCGTTTCCGCGTTCCAGGCCGCAGCCATCACAGCGAGTAATGCCAACACCGACATCACGGTAAGAGAAAGTAACTTGTGTTTTATTTTCATAACGACCCTACAACACCTTCAGAGCAAGACTGGATTAATCACGTACTTGCACTAACTATCGGCGATGTTAGGAAAAAGTAAAGCAAGGCAACCAAGGCGTCATAAATATGTCACAAACTATCCTGCTTTGGTTGACAATAATGCCGATAAAGCAGACGAAAATGATAGTCCGGCAAGCCATGGCGCCACAAATACAAACAGCGCGCATCCGATTGCGCTTTGAGCATCATCAGCCAAGGCGTCGCCCAGATACATGTGATGGGTTGGCGTTCGCCGCTGGGTAGCCTTATCCAATCATCAAAATACACAGTGACACAGCCGGTACTCTCGACCAGTCGGTGTTGAAAGTGAATCAATTCACGGACAACGTGAAGCATCAGGAAAGCACGCGCGCAAAGCGGGAGGGACACATGCACCGCCAATAGCCATGCCACCATCATGCCGACCAGGAATAAACAGACGGTGACATAGCGCGGGCAATGGAGTTGGCTATGTACGCAACTTACTTCGGTTATAGGCAACTACCTTCTCGACAACAGAGACCATCTTAGGATCGTCAGGTTTACCATGCCCCATCAGCCAGGCAAACAGATCCGGGTCGGCGCTTTCTAAAAATGCGACAAAATCCTGTTTTTCATTTTCATTCAATGTGTCGTAGCATGCCTCAAAATAGGGCATGACCAATACATCAAGCTCCAGCATCCCCCGACGGCATGCCCAACGAATTCGCGCTTTATCTTCAGTGTTAACCATGTTGACCTCTATCACTGATATCAGTGGATGGATACTATCAACGCCAGGGTCTGACGACCACTTTTCCCAAAAAAGAAAAGACGAATCTGAGAGCTCTCTAGCGTTAATCCGTCGTTTGGCGCAATACCCTTACAATACAAAGGCTGACAAGCCTGTTATGCACCATTACTATACGAGAGATAGCCTGTGTTTTCTCAACGGAGAGCGTGATTTATATGAGCGAATGGTATCAAACCCAAGCTTTTGAGCCTGTGGCACAACACCCCAGTGACCAGACGCCGGAACTGGCCATTGTTGCCCTCGATAATTGGGCGTTAACCAAAATTAGTGGCGACGACACTAAGTCATACTTACAAGGCCAGCTCACTTGCGATATTGAGCAGCTCGACGTGGATCAATCGACCTTAGCGGCGCATTGCGATCCAAAAGGTAAAGTCTGGTCCGTGTTACGTTTTTTCCACTTCCAAGATGGCTTAGCCATGGTGCAGCCGGCATCGATTGAGGCAACCCAATTACAGGAAGTCAAAAAATACGCCATCTTCTCTAAGATCGCATTTGATAAAGTCGACTGCGTACTTCTTGGCGTGGTTGGCGCCCAAGCGGAAAAGTGGGTGACTGACCACTTTGGCCCACAAGGTAACGTCCGCCAGGGCGAGCAGGGAACGGCGGTGATGATCGCGCCTCATCGTTGGTTACTCGCGATCACTCCCGATGCGGCAACCGCGCTCGTGAATCAGTATCAGTCGTCCGCGGTCCTTCTCAGCAGTGAATATTGGGATCGATATGAAATCGATGCCGCACTCCCTCGCATAGAAGCCGCAACCAGTGGTGAGTTTATTCCTCAATCGTTGAATTTGCAGGCATTGAATGCCATCAGCTTCACCAAAGGCTGTTATACCGGCCAAGAGACCGTTGCTCGCGCTAAATACCGAGGAATAAACAAGCGGGCTATGTATAAACTCACAGGACAAGCCACACATACACCGGTAGCAGGGGATAAAATCGAGCGTTCTGTCGGTGAAAACTGGCGCTCTGGTGGAACCGTGATTGCCGGTTACCGTCAAGCTAATGGCCAGGCAGCAGTGCTAGCGGTTCTGCCAAACAACCTCGATGACGAGACAGCATTTCGCCTAGCGGATGCGCCAGAGTTTATCTGGCAGCGTGAGCCTCTACCTTACTCTCTGACTGACGATAAATAAGTGGTGAGCTTGACATCTCCCCATGCGGCTTGGCAAACACAGGTGACCGCGGCGCTTGATCACGCCGACATCACTTACCGGGAAGCCAATAAACAGAAAGGGATCCCGCCAGGATCCCTCACTTGTCAATGCTAGTGGCACACGGTTGGTACTACACCTTAATCGGCATCTTGGTCGCCTAAGGTTTCTTCATACCCTTGTGCATCAAACAAGGCATCAATTTCTGATTCGTCAGTGGCTTGAACTTGAAAGAGCCAACCATCGCCGTAAGGATCGCTGTTGACTAACTCTGGGGCGCTATCCAACTCCTCATTCACGGCGATCACTTGCCCGGAAATCGGCGCATAAATATCTGACGCCGCTTTGACCGACTCGGCCACTGCGCAATCATCCCCGGCATCAAAGGTGTCACCTTCATCAGGTAAATCAACAAAAACCATATCACCAAGCAACGCTTGAGCATGATCGGAAATGCCAATGGTGAAGAGACCTTCCCCTTCAGGACGCACCCACTCATGCGTCTCAGTAAATTTTAATCCGGATGGAATATCGCTCATAATATTGTTCCTTGTTAGACCCAATGACCTTGTTATACCCAATACTCAGGTTGTAGGCTCTGGTTGTATCCAGTGCTAATGTGCAACATCCGTCGGTAAATACAAACTTCCAGACAAGCTGTTCGTCATGCTGTTTAGCATATTTTCTTTTTTTCGCCAATTTCCGTTGTCACACGATCAAGAAAAATGGGCGCGCCGAGCAGGTGACTTCGCGAGATCAGGGAGCTCTCCCTCTAGCCCCAAGGCTTTGGCCATAAAGGGCTGTTTGGCGCCGGGTAGGTGATTCACCGCGCGCATACCTACACCACGAACGAGCTTTTTCACTGGGTTTTGACCATCAAACAAGCTCCGGAATCCCTGCATCGCCGCAATCATTTGCATGGCTTCCGCTTTACGCCAACGCTCGAAATGACGCAGTGACGCATACGCCCCGACATCTTTCCCTTTTTCTGAAAGTTGCGCGAGTGTCTGTGCTAACGCGGCCGCATCTAACATCCCTAAATTCACCCCTTGGCCGGCAAGCGGATGAATGGTATGTGCGGCATCACCGATAAGGGCAATGCGCTCAGAGGCAAAATTCTGAGCATAACGCATGGTAAGAGGATAACTCGCACGCGGTCCGGCCACCTCACATCGGCCTAATCTAGCGTCAAAGGCAGCCGTGAGCGCCCGCTCGAATCCATCAGACGCCATGTCGCGATACTCCGACGCTTGTTCAGGCGGCACCGACCAAACAATGGAACATAAATGCGGATCGGACAGTGGTAGAAACGCTAAAGGGCCATCAGGCGTAAAAACCTGACGCGCAACGCCTCGATGAGGGGCTTCTGTACGTACCGTTGCCACCACAGCATGGTGTCCATAATCTCGCTGAACCAATGGAAAGTGTGCTTGCTCGCGCACCCATGAGCGAGCGCCATCGGCTCCGACAACCAGCTTTGTCGTCACACCACCTCCCGAGGCCAATTGCAACCAGGTTTCGCGCTCACCTTGCATCATAGACTGGCACTGCTCAGGCATGAGCATAGTGACATTACTCTGCTGCTGCACTTTGTCGAGCAGGGCAAGTTGAATCACGCGGTTTTCAACAATGTGTCCTAGGTTTTGCTGACCAAATGCCTGTGCGTCAAAATCAATTTGCGCAAAGCTATCTTTCTCCCAAACGTGCATTTTTTGATAGCTTGCCAGTCGGCGTGCGACGATACCCGGCCAAACATCTAAGGCACGAAGCATATTCTCGCTCGCGCGACTCAGTGCCGATACACGGTTTTCTGGTAGATCGTCTAGTGTTGTTACCGGTTTTTTACCTTCAATCACAACGATGCGTAAGTCCGTTTCTGCCAGTGAGGCGGCAAGTGTTAGCCCCACCATTCCGCCACCTACAATCGCGACATCTGCATTGATCATCTTCATTTCGGTTCTACCCATCCTATGGTGCGTTGCACGAGGGGTTGTTTCACCCTTTCTATGGTCGACATCAACCCCAAACCTGCGTTCCGTGCGGCTGCAAGTAGTGCACTCTGATTAGAAAAAAGATGAACGAGCCCTGATGTTAGTGCGACGGTTGTATCTCTGTCTGGCTGGCGTTGACTGGCATAATCCATCAGGACCGGTATCGCGCCAATATCTTGCCCGCGCTGGAAGGCTGCGCTGACAGTTTGAGCCAGCGTGATGACATCTCGCAGGCCGAGGTTAAAGCCTTGTCCTGCAATGGGATGTAAACTTTGTGCTGCGTTGCCAACTACCGCCACACGATGACTCACCGGCCGCACGATCTGATTGAGCACCAGCGGGTAGGTATGACGTTCTCCGACATGAAGTAACTTACCAAGACGCCAACCGAAAACCTGTTGTAAGCGTTGTAAAAAAACCGAATCGCTGACTTGGGTGAGCGGTTGCGCCTCATCGGGAGTCATGCACCACACTAATGAGCAACGTCCTTGCGACATGGGCAGTAACGCGACGGGCCCCGTGTCGGTAAAACGCTCAAAGGCGTGACCTTGATGCGGAAGCGCCGTAGACACATTGGCAATCACAGCCACTTGGCCAAAGTCGTGCTGCTGCCGGGGGAGATGGAGCAAACGACTACAAGGTGAGCGACCGCCATCGGCGGCAATGAGTAATGATGCCGTTAGCGATTGTCCTTGTTTAAGTGTGACAGTAACAGCGTCAAGCTTTCGCTCAATCGCGATCACTGCATCAGGACAAAAGACATCGATGGCGGGACGCGCATGCAGTTTTTGGTGCAATACCGCGCCGGCATCTGCCAGTTCAATGACCTGACCGAGATATGACACGCCCTGCGTTTGCGCATCAATATGCGTTTGCCCAGCATGACCACGATCTGAAACGTGAATATGTTGGATCGGTGTGCCAAACGGCGCCAACGCCTCCCAAAGTCCCAGTTGCTCAAAAGCAGCGCAACTGCCCTCGGCTAACGCGATACTCCGCGCATCATAACCTGGGTGATCACCATGGTTTGGCACCATCGCCTCAACGACCGCAATACGTAACATCCCGCCACTTAGCGTATCTAACGCCAGTGCCGCGGTTGCGCCGGCCATTGCACCACCAGCAATCACTATGTCATAGGCTTTCATCCTACTTTTCCTCACCCTGAGTCATCACCACGCCTCAAACCGCAGACGTCATTGCGGTTAATGGCGTGTTTTTGGCGTCTCGTCGTCAGTTTCAAGACGTGCGCCAAGCTCGGCATGGACAACCAAGCTACACACACGCACATGCTCAACAACCTGCTCAAGCAAGTCCGCTTGCTCTTGCAAATCCCCGTCTTCGTCAATCCCTAACTGCGCCACTTCCTTTAAATCGCTGAGCGCTTCTGTGACGTCTTTGGATAGTTTACGCCCCTTTGTCCCAATCAGACCAACGCCAGCAAGAAAGGTATTAATCCATTCCACTAACGCTTCTGCACGGGCAACGACACCCGAGTGTTCATCATCCGGAACATAAATATCGAGATCTAAATCCGTTCCTGTCAGTTGGGTTTTCAATTGATGGTAGCTCTGCATGGCCAAGGTTTTTGACTCGGTCGGCCAGCCCATTCCTTGGTTGGTATAATCATAAAGCATGGTTAGCCAACTCCCCTCTTCCAGTGCCAAGCCACCACTTAGCATGCCGGCGATCAATCCATGCATTTCTGCCGGCGTAACCGCCAGGCTATCTGCTGTTAATATTTCTGCAGTCTTCGCATATGCGGGTAAACGGGTTTCAGTCACAATGTTGCCCTTGGTCGTGCGCTCAAAAATAAGTGGGTTAGTTTAGCATTTCACACCACAGGGCTGAATCACTCAGCGAAAAAACCCGTGATTCTTGGCCAGCTTGTGCGATGCAGAATTATTCTGTCCATTATGGTGGCCACAAGCCCAGTGTAAAAGCAGGAAGGCCGTTGCCACGATGATAAAGATCAACCCCTCGGTGTCCATTTTTGTCTAAATTCTCTGCATCACTCACCAAGGCGGCTTTCGATGTAGTGTATTCGGGAAAATAATTGCTAGAATAGCGCCATTATTCTGTATCTGGCCCTCGACATTGCGGGCCGTATGAGGAGCCAGCTTGGGACTATGAACACACAACCGGTTGAAATTAAAATCCTGGATCGCCTTGTTCGCGTCAATTGTCCGCCTGGACAAGAGCAAGCGCTTAAAGATGCAGCAAACGAGTTCGATCAACGGTTGCATCGGCTGGCAGAGCGCACTAAAGTAACCAATACAGAGCAGCTAATTGCCATTGCCGCTTTGAATGTTTGTCATGAATTAAATGATGCCAAACAAGCGTTGGAGACAGTTGAAGATCAGGTCAAGCAACGAACCGCCCTGATGACCGCCCAACTCGATAAAGCAGTGGCAGTGCAAGGATCGCAAAAATAATCGAATTCCCTGGGGTGTTTGTCAGCGGATCAACGTCCCTGAGCCGATAAGCAAACCGAAGGGTGTGTTGTTATAAGCTACTGAGCAAGCTCGGCTCGTACCGAGAAGCCTACGGTTTATACTACCCACCCGCCTTGAACCAGCGGGTTCAAGGGCCATCGATCCCAACGGCATCCCGGGGCCCTCCTTTACAGGCTAGCATTAAGGACAGTTATGCAGCCCAGACAGCAGATTCGCCAAACCATCCGTCACGCGCGTCGCCAGCTCTCGCCTGAACAGCAAACCGAGGCGGCCCAGCAGGTTGCGGCACGCTTTATGACATTACCTGACGTCGTTCATGCGCAGCGTATCGCCTTATACCTCTCTTTTGACGGTGAGTTGGATACCCAACCGGCAATCAACGCCTGCTGGCAGGCAGGAAAACAGGTTTATTTACCGGTTGTTCATCCGTTCAGTCGCGGCCATTTGCTGTTTTTACAGTACCACCCTCACACGCGCATGCGCCTTAATCGTTATAACATTGCCGAGCCCACTTTAGATATTCGCACCCTGATCCCTAGCTCAAAACTGGACATCATCGCCACGCCATTAGTGGCTTTTGACGCCGACGGCCAGCGCCTAGGCATGGGTGGCGGCTATTATGATCGCACGCTGGGTTTGTGCGCGCCAAATGCGACCGCCATTGGCCTCGCCCATGATTGCCAACGTTGGCATTCATTACCTTGCGAGCAATGGGATATTCCTTTACCCCATATACTGACACCAAGCCAACACTGGCATTGGTGAGCCATCATTTCGCCAACTAAGACGTTGACTCACATCGATTTCGCGACCCATAGCCTGACGCCACGATTTGGCTTCGCTATAATCACGCCTTATTCCCCGTTACGCAGGAGTTACCATGACCCAGGACGAAAAGAAAAAAGCCACCGGTGAAGCGGCGGTAGAGTATGTTAAGCCAGGCAGTATTATTGGCGTTGGCACCGGCTCGACAGTGAATTACTTTATTGATGCCCTTGAGCCAATGAAAGAAAAAATTAAAGGGGCGGTATCAAGCTCAGACGCGTCGACCGAGCGCTTAAAAGCGTTAGGGATTGAAGTCTTTGATGCCAACGAAGTGGGTCACCTCGATATCTATGTTGACGGTGCGGACGAAATCAATAAGCGCAATCATATGATTAAAGGCGGCGGCGCCGCATTGACGCGCGAGAAAATTGTTGCCGCCATTGCCGATAAATTTATCTGTATTATCGATGATACCAAACACGTCGATGTGCTTGGCGAGTTCCCTCTCCCTGTCGAAGTCATCCCAATGGCCCGCTCTTACGTGGCACGAGAGCTTGTCAAGCTGGGCGGTGATCCTTGCTATCGTCAAGGCGTGGTGACTGATAACGGCAATGTTATCTTGGATGTTCATAACCTCAAGATTCAGGATCCTAAAGGTCTCGAAGATACCATTAATGGGATCCCGGGCGTGGTGACTGTAGGCTTATTTGCCAACCGTGGTGCCGATATCGTCCTAACCGGCACCGATTCCGGGGTGAAAAAAGCGGCAGAATAAACGCATAACCCTGCAGATCAACGGCTTATACCTGCCCATTAGCAGCATTAAAAACCAACCGTTTGCGCTCAATGTAATCAATAAGTTAAAAGCACCTTTTTAAAGGTGCTTTTTTTATGGCATAGAACGGATAATTCTTACCCCTTATATAAATTTTTGTTATCTTGGTCACTGTTCTGATACCGGTTCATCGCAGGCCCATGTGCGACTTGGCGTAAAAAGATCAGGCTACTGACCACGTCACCCATTGCACTGTCTTCACCAGAAATCTAGGGGAAAGGGTGACGATACCCCCCGGCGTTCAGGCGCAACATTGCGACCCACTATTGTTTCTAAGGAAGAGAACAGCCCACATGTCACACTATTCATTGGACAAGAATAAGATAAAAATTTTACTGCTCGAAGGCGTCCACCCCACAGCCGTTGAATCATTCAAACAAGCGGGTTACACCAATATCGAGTATCACAAAGGCTCACTCACCGGTGAAGACCTTGAAACCGCGATCAAAGACGCGCATTTTGTTGGGTTACGCTCACGTACCCAGCTCACCGAAGCTGTTTTTAAGCAGGCCAAAAAACTGGTGGCTGTCGGATGCTTTTGTATCGGGACCAATCAAGTTGATCTCGATGCCGCCGCGAAACGCGGTATCCCGGTTTTCAACGCGCCCTTCTCAAATACTCGCAGCGTCGCCGAGCTCGTACTGGGTGAAATTTTGTTGCTACTGCGCGGCATTCCTGAGAAAAACGCCAAGGCTCACCGTGGCGAATGGTTAAAATCGGCTGAACGTTCTTACGAGGCGCGCGGCAAAGTGCTTGGGATCATTGGCTATGGCCACATTGGTACTCAGCTCAGTATTTTGGCCGAAAACCTCGGGATGCGAGTCTATTACTATGATGTCGACAACAAGCTTTCACTCGGTAATGCCATTCAAGTTAACTCGCTAACGGAGTTACTGAATCGCAGTGATATTGTTTCTTTGCATGTTCCAGAAACCGCAAGCACACAAAATATGATTGATGCCGACGCGTTCGCACGCATGAAGCCGGGTGCAATCTTTATTAATGCTTCACGAGGGACCGTGGTTGATATTGACGCGCTCTGCGGCGCTTTAGAAAGTCAGCACCTCGCAGGGGCCGCGATCGATGTCTTTCCTGTGGAACCAAAAACCAATAAAGAAGCGTTCAGTTCACCGCTGCAGGCCTTTGATAATGCGTTACTCACGCCACATATTGGCGGCTCGACCCATGAAGCCCAAGAAAATATTGGCCTTGAAGTGGCAGGAAAATTAATCAAATACTCGGACAACGGGTCGACACTATCGTGTGTTAATTTCCCTGAAGTGTCATTGCCTGAGCATCAAGGTCGCTCACGCTTGCTGCACATTCATGCCAACCGCCCGGGTGTGCTCACCAAAATTAATACCACCTTTGCCGATGAGGGCATTAACATTGCCGCTCAGTATCTACAAACGTCGGCACAGATTGGTTATGTGGTCATTGATGTGGAGATGGAGCAAGCGGATAAAGCATTGAAAAAACTCAAAGCCATTGAAGGCACCATACGTGCACGTATCTTACACTGAGATAACGCGCCAGTAGCGTCGATCAAAAAAAGCCCCGATTGGGGCTTTTTTACTACTCACAGTCTTGTCTTTACTGCTCGTCGCGCAGAAATACCAACTCATTACCTTTAGACAGTTCTTCACTGAAGTAGTAACCAGCAACATCAAACCCTTTAATATCTGTCACGGATGTCGCTCGTTGATCAATCAGATAACGCGCCATCATCCCACGGGCTTTTTTCGCGTAGAAACTGATCACCTTGTACTGCCCATTTTTGCAGTCTTTAAAGACGGGCGTGATAATATCACCTGCGAGTTTTTTCTTGTTGACCGCTTTAAAATATTCATTGGAGGCGAGATTGACCAGTAGCGGATTGTCTTGCGTCGCTAACGTCTCGTTGAGTGCATCTGTGATGATATCGCCCCAAAACTGGTACAAGTTATCGCCACGCGGCGTCGCTAACTTGGTGCCCATTTCCAGGCGATAAGGTTGCATCAAATCAAGCGGACGCAATAGGCCATAAAGGCCAGAAAGCATTCGAAAATGCGCTTGTGCCCAGTCAAAGTCCTGCTCTGACATCGAATTTGCATCCAAGCCTGTATAGACATCCCCTTTAAACGCCAAGGCTGCAGGGCGAGCATTGTCAGGTGTAAATGTCGGTGACCACTCAGCAAAGCGTACCGCGTTCAGGCTAGCAATTTTATCACTCACCTTCATCAATGAGCCGATATCGGCAGGCGTCAGTTGACGGCATACCGCTATCAACGCCTCTGAATGCGGAGTGAACTGCGGCTTTGTGTATCGTTCGGTTGGTAACGGTGACTCATAATCCAGCGTTTTTGCCGGAGAAACCACAATCAGCATTTTGCTAACCCCTTTGTTGTCTGTCTATCGCTAAGCCTATCATTCCGGTGCAAAAAAAACACCGTTGCCCCTAGCGCTTAGGAAGCGGCCACGCTTTTTCATCTAATTGGCTATGTAACTCAGGAAACCGGCGACTATCAAACACAGGCACCCGCCCTAACGAACGTTGTGTGTGATAGTCGGCCGCGAGACGTTTCACTATTCCCGACAGCAATAAAATCGCGATCATATTGACGAGCGCCATCATCCCCATGGATGCGTCTGCCAGCGTCCAAACAAGCGGTAGCTCCGCCAATGCACCAAACATGACCATACCTAAAACGAGCGCACGAAAATAAGGGAGTGCCGGACGCCAGCGGCCATTGATAAAAAGTAGATTGGTTTCAGCATACGAGTAATTGGCAATAATCGAGGTGAATGCAAAGAAAAAAATCGCCACGGCAACGAATTGTTCTCCCCACCCCCCAACTTGTGCACTTAGTGCCCGCTGTGTTAATTCAACTCCCGTCACTTCCCCCCCGGGAATATACTCTCCAGACAGAAGAATGATCGCCACAGTTGCGGTACAAATCACCAAAGTATCGACAAAAACCCCGAGCATTTGCACATAGCCTTGAGAGACAGGATGTGGCGGATAAGGCGTCGCTGACGCTGCCGCGTTCGGGGCAGATCCCATCCCGGCCTCATTCGAAAACAAGCCGCGTTTAATCCCTTGGATCATGCCTTGCGCCAAGGTATAACCCAACGCGCCGGATGCCGCCTCATGTAAACCAAACGCGCTTTTTATCACCAGCATAAAGACGGCTGGCACCTGATCAAGGTGCATGATCACCACATACAAGGACAGCGAAAGATATAGCAGCGCCATCACTGGGACGACGACTTCTGCGGTTCGGGCTATCTGTCGCAGACCGCCATAAATAATCAACCCACTGACCAGCACCAACCCTGCGCCTACGTATGCAGGAGGCCAGCCAAACGCCACTTGAGCCGCTTGCGAAATAGAATTGGCTTGGACCGAGTTAAACACCAACCCGAAGGCGAGAATGAGTAAAATAGAAAAAAGGATCCCCATCCAACGCATGCCAAGACCATGCTCCATATAATAAGCCGGCCCACCGCGAAAATAACCGTCGGGATCTTGTACCTTATACACTTGCGCCAAGGTACTTTCGGCAAAGGCCGTTGCCATACCAAGAAATGCCATCAGCCACATCCAAAAAATGGCACCCGGCCCACCTAACGACAATGCCACCGCCACACCGGCCATGTTCCCCGTGCCCACGCGCGCCGCGAGACCCGTACAAAGGGCTTGAAAAGAGGAAATGCTACCGTGGTCATGGCGGCGGCTATGACGCATAACAGAGAACATATGCGAGAAATGACGAAATTGGATACCGCCCAACGTCAGCGAGAAAAAGATACCTCCGCCAATGAGCACATAAATGAGTACCGAGCCCCAAATCAGATCATTGATAAAAGTGAGTAGGCTCAATTGACTGTCCCTCGTCATATTAAAAAGGAATGATGATATGGCGCGCAATCTTCGCGTGAACGGCTACCGAGGTCAATTTAAACTCGCCGCTGTTGAGTGAATCGTCACTGATTTGGAAAATCAGTGAGCGCAATCTCATAAAAACTTCATCTCACTGCCACAAATGAGAAATAGTTCAATTTTATGTTAGGGGTGAGTGTGGTATTAAAAAACTAACCGCAAGGTGAAAAGAGGTGACTATGGAAAACATTGCCTTTAACGATATGTTTGAGCAAGACCCACCACGGCGCAATGGACGCGCAAAACCAGTCAAACGTAAATGGAGAGAAATTGAAGCGCTGAAAGATAAACAGCGGCTAAAAAAAGAATTGGAAGACATCGATATTTTTGGCGATTTCTCTCAACTGGACCTCGATTAACTCACCCTCAACATAAAATGACTAAAAGGTGCTCAATGAGCACCTTTTTTATCTTCAATCCGACGCGGATCCGTCCGCTTAACGCTCATCTATCCGCTTAGCGTCTGTTTATCGGCTAGCGCTTCACCGTTCATCCATGCTTATCCGCTGTCTCGTCATCTAAACGCGGTTGCCAATCAATCGGACTGCTTCCCTGCTCGAGCAAATATGCATTGGTTTTTGAAAAGTGTTTACAACCAAAAAAACCACGATGAGCTGAAAGCGGTGAGGGATGAGGCGCCGTCAATACATGGTGGCGATCACGGTCAATGGCTTTGCCTTTTTTTTGTGCATGTGCCCCCCACAGTAAAAAAACAACGCCTTCGCATTGCGAATTCACCACATCGATCACGCGGTCAGTCAATGTTTCCCAACCTAACTTAGCATGTGAATGCGCTTTACCCTGCTCCACGGTCAGCACCGTATTGAGAAGTAACACACCCTGCTGCGCCCAACTTTGTAAGTAACCGTGCGAGGGGATCTTAAAACCGTCAATGTCAGTCGCAAGCTCTTTATAAATATTGACCAATGAAGGCGGTGTTTTTACCCCTGGCCGTACCGAAAAGCTCAGTCCATGTGCTTGGTTCGGTCCGTGATAGGGATCTTGACCCAAGATCACCACCTTTACATCACCAAGCTCGGTGAATCGAAAAGCATTAAACACATCGTCTTTTTGGGGAAAGATCGGAACGCCCTTGGCTCTTTCACCGTCGACATACGCTAAGGTATCGCGAAAATACGCGTGTTGTTTTTCTTCGGCCAGCACCTGCTGCCACGTTTGCGCCTGAGTCATGGTTGCTCCTTATCATCACACCGGCGCTATTTTAACGAGGCAGCCGCTTAAAATCAGTGGGGAGTCCGATCTTTTGTTCGCTCGGTGTGGGCGTGATAGTGACGCTGGCAGCGGCCTTGAACCGCACGGTTTGGCGTTGGCAAGCTAGTACGGGGCATGGTCGTGGTTGGCTGAGTCATAAGTCGCTCCTTATCTCGCTACAAAGGTGTCGCCTCTTTATTAAGGCCATATTGCTTATGAAAGATTAATGCCAACCTTTTTATTCTATATTAATCATATAGTTAAATTCAACCTCCCGACTCACACCTACGTAGTTGCGCACCGATAGTGCAATGCTGCCTCCTTATCGCACACCGACAGAGCCCAGACAGAGCCTGTGAGTGTACACAAGAGCGCATAAAAACTTTCATTTGTAATAAAATAACAACACAGACAAGTTCTTTAATACGAATAGGTTTTTATTGCACTTAAATACGTGCTACATAACTGAAATAAATGAACTTATGTTGATGCAAGATAAATACCCGCCCCCTAAAAATGGTTATAAGTTGACCTAAATCAATATATATACATCGAAAAAGGCGTATATATAAGGGCTCAAAATGATGAAATCTTACATCATTAAAGTCACTATCAATAAAGGGGATAGGCCATGATCACCGGCATTCAAGTAACCTCAGCGGCCAATGATGACCTTATCAATTCTATCTGGTTGATCAATAAAGACGCAGACCAAGCTCGTTGTGTTTGTGCAAAGCAGGGCTTTGAAGCAGACCAAGAAGTTGCTTTGTCTTCTTTGGGTGAGTTTGACTATCGCGAAGTCGAAATCGAAACCCAAGCCGTTAACGAAGGCGGCCAGCATCTCAACGTTAATGTACTGAAGCGCGAAACGTTGGAAGATGCCGCCAAGCATCCAGAGAAATATCCGCAACTGACCATTCGCGTATCAGGGTATGCCGTCCGTTTTAACTCGCTAACACCTGAGCAGCAACGTGATGTGATTACTCGCACCTTTACTAGCTCGCTATAAACAAAGGTCGATACACCCAATAAAAAGCCCGCTACGTAGAGAGCGGGCTTTTTTTATTACGCGTTTGCCAATCGAAGTAAATACGCCCTTAAAGCGGTAAAATCAGCGTCTTGCTCGCTAGATAACAGTGCCATCTGCGCATGCTTGGCTAACGGACCGGGCAAGGGAATATCTTTTTCTAAAATGGCATCAACCGACTCTTTAAACTTCGCCGGATGAGCCGTACATAAAAAGATCCCTTCTTCCCCATCTTCAAGTTGCTGCTCAAGTAACCGGTAAGCAATTGCCCCATGAGGTTCACATAAATAGCCGGCTTGAGCCAACGCGCGTAAGCTCTCTGCCGTTTCTTCATCGTCTGCCCACCCAGAGGCGAGCTCAGCTAACGGCCATTGCTGACGGCGAAACAGCTCTTCAATACGGGGCCAATTATTCGGCTGACTCACATCCATCGCATTTGACAAGGTTGCCACGGTTTGATGCGGTGCCCACTGACCGGATTGCAAATAACGCGGTACCGTGTCATTGGCATTGGTTCCGGCAATAAACCGTTTAATCGGTAACCCCATCGCTTTGGCCAGTAACCCGGCCGTCAGGTTGCCAAAGTTACCACTCGGCACGGCCATGACCAATTGATCGCGTTTGTGCTTGGGCACTTGGGCGACCGCTTCAAAGTAGTAACAGATTTGTGCCATCAAACGGCTGATATTGATCGAATTTGCCGAGTTAAGCCCTATCGTCTGTCGCAGTTCGTTATCATCAAAGGCTTGTTTGACGAGGCTTTGGCAGTCATCAAAGTCGCCATTAATGGCGACGGTATGGATATTGCCGCCAAGGGTACAAAAGAGCTTTTCCTGCAGTGGGCTGATTTTGCCTTTTGGGTATAAGATCACCACATCAATATTGTCGATCCCATAAAAGGCGTGAGCAACCGCGGCCCCTGTATCCCCGGACGTTGCAGTCAAGATAGTGATCTTTTTACCATCAGACACCGCTGCAATTGACTGCGCCATAAAACGGCCGCCGAAGTCTTTAAACGCCAATGTCGGCCCATGAAAAAGCTCGAGCGCATGAATATGTTCGCCCACTTGCTTAAGCGGAGCGTCAAAATTAAACGCTTCGCTGACCAGCTCACGCACATGACTTTTGGGCAACTCCTCGCCAATCAGTGCCGACAAGATCTCGGTACTGCGCTCAACCAATGGCATGGCAAGCAGTGCATCCATGTCATCAAACTGTGGCAAAGCATCGGGAAAGAACAGCCCTTGTCCACGCCCTAACCCTTGCTGAACCGCTTGAGAAAACGAAACGACTTCGCTGTGATCTTTTATGTTGTAAAGCTTCATGCATGACTTCCTATTGCTTTTGCGCCTTGTCCATCAATGCGACATACATGAACAAAGCCATCGTTATTTTGTACATACTGCTCACGCAGCCATTGCGCCAAACGTTCAGCAACCTGTTGATCGTCACAGACACTAAACAGGGTGGGTCCTGAGCCGGATATTCCCGTAGCCAATGCCCCACAGTTTGCCGCGTGCGCCCGTGCTTCAGCAAAACCAGGGAGTAATTTTTGTCGGTAAGGTTCAGCAATCACATCACATATTAAACTGGCCGCCAGTTTAGGTTGTTGGGTGTGACACGCATGAATAAAACCACCGAGATAACGGCCGTGTGCGATCACATCCTGACGGCGATATTGCGCGGGTAAAATAGTACGGGCCTCAGCCGTCGATACCTTGATACCAGGATAGGCCATGACCCAATACCAGTTTTCAAAGTGCGGCACCGCTTGACTGATCACGCCTTGGCTTTCGAGCATGAGCTGTAACCCACCGAGGTAACAGGGCGCGACATTATCATAATGAAGGCTGCCTGAAATCGATGCCTCCATCTCTCCCATTAGCGCCAGCATGGTGGTTTCATCTAACGCATGATCGTGAAAGCGGTTTAACGCATCCAAAGCGGCCACAATCGAACAGGCGCTAGATCCCAGCCCCGACCCGATCGGCATATTCTTTTCCAATACCATAGCGACAGGTTTGACAGGCTGATTATTCGCCTGCAAGGCTGCGGCGTATGCCAGGTAAGCTTTGTACACAATGTTATCTTGCTCATCCGACGGTAACTTATCGGTAAAGCGGCCTTGGCAGCGCAATGAAAAAGGCGTTTTTCCCCCATCAGCTACTTCAACCACATCGCCAAGTAAACTGCCGTCGATAGGGCTAACTGCGGCGCCCAACACATCAAAGCCAACACTGACATTACCAATCGATGCTGGCGCATAAACACGTACCGCCATGGTTATACTCCCAATTTCCAGCCGAGTGTTCGCATCAGATCCGCAAACACCCCCGCCGCCGTTACGGCAGTCCCTGCGCCGTAACCGCGCAGAACTAACGGAATTGGCTGATAGTAGCGGCTGTAGAATGCCAATGCGTTTTCACCGTCTTTGATTTTATTCATTGGATCATCACTGGCGACAGCTTGAATTTTCACAAAGCACTGGCCGTTCTCAATCCCACCAATATAACGCAATACTTTCCCTTCTTGCGCAGCCTGCTCCGACCATTGCTTAAAATAAGCATCCGCCTCAGGAAGCCGAGCCATAAAGCTGTCGACGTCACCGGATTGATCAAAGCCTGGCGGTAAGGCCGGCTCCACGTTGACGTCATCGAGTTCAAGCTCCATGCCAGCCTCTCGGGCTAAAATAAGAAGCTTGCGCGCCACGTCCATCCCGGACAAGTCATCCCGTGGATCCGGTTCGGTAAAGCCGTTTTCTCGCGCCACGTTGGTAGCTTCACTAAAACTTGCCCCTTCATCTAGTTTGCCAAAGATGTGAGACAGTGAACCGGATAAAATACCGGAAAAGCGTGACAGTTCATCCCCGGCTGCAATCAGGTTTTGCAAGTTTTCGATCACAGGTAAGCCAGCACCAACCGTGGTCTCGTACATAAACTTACGATGGGTTGCACGCGCCGCCTGACGCAGCTGGTGGTAATACGCAAGGCTACTGGTATTGGCTTTTTTGTTCGGCGTGATCACATGGAACCCCGCCTGTAAAAACGCCGTATATTGGTCAGCGACTTGTTGGCTCGAGGTGCAGTCGATCAGCACTGGGTTAATAATGTGATTACGCTGTACTAACTGGATCATGCCGGCCAAACTGAAGTCGGAAAGATGATTGGGTAAATCATCGCGCCAGGTATCCAGATCAATGCCTTGGCTGTTCAGCCACATGCCCTTGCTATTGGCCAACCCACACACACGCATCACAATCCCTTGCTGACGAAGCTTGGCCTGCTGACGACGAATTTGCTCGATGAGCTCGCCGCCGACCCCACCGACCCCAACAATGAAGACATCCAAATGGTGCTGGCTATTAAATAAGTTTTCGTGACAGGCTTTGACCGCCTCGGATACCCGCTCTGAGGGAACAACAGCCGAAATTGCACGCTCTGATGAGCCTTGAGCGATGGCAACAATATTGACATTCACTTCCGCCAGAGAGGTGAAAAAGCGCGATGCGACCCCTTTTGATGTGCGCATACCATCACCCACCAAGGAAACAATTGAAAGATCATCGATAAACTCAACCGGCTCGAGCAAGCCGTCTTTCAACTCGAGCTCAAAGTGGATACTCAGTGCTTTTTCTGCTTTGGTTTTATCTTGGTTTTGAATACAAAAGCTAATGCTGTACTCAGAGGATGATTGAGTGATAAGAACAACCGATACCCCAGCCGACGACATGGCGCCAAACACGCGTGATGCCATCCCCACCATCCCTTTCATGCCCGGACCTGACAGATTCACCATGCTCAAGTCACTTAAGGTAGTGATCCCCTTGATTGGCAGCTTGTCCTCGCCACTATCATCACCAATGAGGGTGCCTGCACCTTGCGGGTTGGCGGTATTTTTGATGAGGCAAGGAATATGGAACCGGGCGATCGGCGCAATGGTTTTAGGGTGGAGAACTTTGGCCCCAAAATAAGACAGCTCCATCGCCTCTTGGTAGCTCAGTGATTTTAGCAAGCGTGCATCAGGCACTAGACGCGGATCACAGTTGTAAACGCCATCAACATCAGTCCAGATCTCACAACATTGGGCGCGCACACACGCAGCCAGCACAGCAGCCGAGTAATCAGAGCCATTTCGCCCTAACGTAACCAGCTCACCGTTTTCATTTCCGGCCATAAAGCCTGGCATCAGCCCGATATGTTGCGCCGGGATCGGAGATTGTTTAAATCGCTGCGATGACGCTTCGATATCCACTTCGGCACTTAAATAACTGCCCGACGCAGCAAAATAATTAACGGGGTCAATATCAAACACGGCATAGCCACGAGCTTCTAAGAGCGCATGCATTGCCGCTACCGATAAACGCTCCCCTTTGCTTACCACGCGCGCATAGGTGCTATCGGGACACAAACCGAGCAGGCTCATGCCGTGCACATATTGACGAAGCTGTCCGAGACTACGGGTTAATTTGTCAAATAGAGGCTGAGTTTCAAGGTTAGGTTGACACTCGGCAAGCCCATGAAAAAGATCGGTAAAAAGGCTTTCTAACTCTTTAAGTGGCAGCTCTGCCTCACCATGTTTGACCGTGTTGTCGACCACTGAGACCAAAATATTGGTGACTTTAGCAGGCGCGGACAAAACCGCAGAGACATCACTTTGTCCTTGATTACTCAGAATAATATCGGCAGCGCGGCTAAATCGTTCGGCATTGGCCAACGATGTACCACCAAATTTTAAAACTCGCATCCTTTTGGGACCTCTCTCTTTAAGATAAAAAAAAGCCCGTACCTGGGAAGGTACGGGCTTTTTTTGGAAATTCTGTGCGTATCAGCCCGCACCAACACAAAGTGTGCCAGTAATAATGGTGGTTGTGGTGGTCAAGGTGCTGATCGTTAGTTGCATGTGTGTTGCGTTTATCATTTATTTTGTTGAGTTCCCCTTAGGTGTATCGAATCATGCTGCCAAGGTCAACAAAAAAGTGATGCCGATTGCTTTTTCAGCAAAACTCTGCGAGCTTGAACCGAGGGAAAAACGTTCACGGAAAGGAGCGAAAATGACACAGGACGCCATGGCGCAGCTGGTTGCAAACACCATCTTACAAGGCTCGGATGCCATGTACGGTCGCTTTCTTGATGTGACATCGGGCGCACAAGAACGCTTTGAACAACAAGATTGGCAAAGTGTGCAGCTTGCACTTAAAACGCGTATTCAATTTTATGACCACCATGTTGGCTTAGTCAGCCAACAGCTCCGCGCGATGCTTGGGAAAGAACACGCCACTCGCTCGTTTTTGATGGAGGTAAAAGCGGCCTATATCCGGTTGCTCGATGATTACCCGCGCTACGATATCGCTGAGAGTTTTTTTAACTCTGTCTACTGCCGGATCTTTGAGCATCGGAATATTCGTCGTGACAAATTGTTTGTGCAAAGCGCTCAAGGGGGACGGATTCCTAAGTACCCCACGCCACTACTTCGGCGGTTTCAATCTCAAGCAGGCATCTATGCCACGCTAGAACGAATGCTAGATAGCACACCGTTTACCCTACCTTGGCGAGATAAAACCGGTGATCTTAAGCGAATAACCCAAATCCTGCAGGCGCGCTTTGGCCCCCAGCTCACAATGAGCTTCACCCTTGAAATGGTCCGTCAGCCATTTTTCCGTAATAAAGGCGCGTATCTGATTGGCAGGCTCGATATGGCCAATCAACGCCGACCGCTGGTATTACCGCTCGCGATTTCTGATCACGGTGAGCTCTATATTGATGCCTGCATTACCGACAGTGATGACGTCAGTATCGTATTCGGCTTCGCTCGCTCCTACTTTATGGTTTACGCTCCGGTACCTGCCGCTTTAGTCGACTTTCTCAATCAGCTCATGCCCAATAAAACGCCCGCAGAGCTCTACACCGCCATCGGATGTCAAAAGCATGGTAAGACAGAGTTATACCGTGAGTTTCTTCATCACCTGGAAAACTCAGACGATTTATTTGATATCGCCCCCGGCGTAAAAGGCATGGTGATGTCTGTATTCACCCTCCCCTCATACGGGTTTGTGTTTAAAATCATCAAAGATAAGTTCGCACCGCAAAAACAAATGACCCATGCCCAAGTGCGGGAGAAATACCGGCTGGTCAAAGAGCATGACCGTGTTGGTCGTATGGCCGACACCCAAGAATACCGTCATTTTATTTTCCCTCGCGATCGGTTTAGTGACGCATTAATCGACGAACTGCTCGCGGTGGCGCCGTCTTGCATCACGGTGACCGACAGCGAAGTACGGATTCGCCACCTATACATGGAGCGGCGAATGATCCCACTTAATATCTATTTAGAGCAAGCGGCACCCGAGGCGATTTCCCAGGCGGTACAAGAATATGGCGATGCATTAAAAGAACTGGCCGCCGCTAATATCTTTGCCGGCGATATGCTGTTTAAAAACTTTGGTGTCAGTCGCCACAACCGGGTGATTTTTTATGATTACGATGAAATCGCGTATTTAACCGAGGTTAACTTCCGCCGTATTCCTCCGCCGCGTTACCCTGAAGACGAATTAGCGGCTGAGCCATGGTACAGCGTGGGAGAGAACGATGTATTCCCCGAGGAATTTCGTACCTTTTTACTGGTTAACCGAACGGTGGCAAAAGAGTTTGATCGTCTTCATCCTGAGCTATTTGAGGCGGCCTATTGGCAACAACTGCAACGTCAAGTGAAAGCGGGGCATTTTCACGATGTACGCCCATACAACGATGAAAACCGCCTGAGTCATACACAGATGGCAATAAAACCAGCTTGATCGTCACAGATCATGGGCTACAAAACGTTTTTTTGTCTACACTCACGATAGCGAACAAACAAGAACCCACCGAGCTCAGCGTTAATCAAAAGCTAAGAGGCAAAGGATGTGAGCGTAAAACAACTAGGATGGTTGGCCCTCGCCCTACACGTCGTGGCGACACCCGCGTGGGCTGAAAAACTCACGTGGAACACCGCACCTGAATTGGCGTCAGAGCATTTTTTTATTCAGTCTATTCCCTCGGCGAGCCAAGGCTTTGACAGCTGGACGGTCCAATCAGGCTATCGCTATCCACTACAGAATGTCTCTGTCTACATAGGAACACAGTTAAAAAGCGAGACTGCGCAATCGACCAGCGCGCATGGTTTACTCAGCGGCATTGATTATCATTTTACCGACAAGCTACGTGTGTCGAGCCAGATTAGCCATGACAATGATAACGCCGTAATTGATCAATGGGGCGTCAGCAGTCGCTACCAATTTAGCGACGCTTTTGGCGTCAATGCCGGACTAGATGTTGAGTTTGATGCCGACGCCGCCCCCGAATCTATCTATCAACTCGGGGTAGGGCTAAGTTTTTGATTCACGTGTTTAGCGGATTGGTGCACACGATCACACCATTTTGGTCTGCATACAGATAATCCCCCGCTGTCAGGGTGATCCCCGCAAGCGTAATCGCCACATCAACCTCACCTTGACCGTATTTGTGCGTTTTAATTGGACACACTCCCAGTGCTTTTATGCCCAGCGGTAAGGTGGATAAGGTGGCCGCATCACGCACGGGCCCGGCAATCACAATCCCCGCCCAATGGTTATCGACCGCACTTTGTCCAATTAAGTCGCCTAACAAAGCTCTATCCATGGCACCTGAACCGTCAACGACCAACACCTGCCCATCACCGGGCGACGTCAATAACGCCTTCACTTTCGAGTTATCGCGATAGCAACGCACCGTTCGCACTCGACCTTCAAAGCCACGTTTTCTCCCATAGTCAAACCATTGCATCGGAACCCATTGCACCGCGTCAGGGTGTTGGTCACATAAGTCAGGCAGTTTATCGTCCATGATATCTTTCTCCTCATTATTAATAGGGTGACTCGTTTACGTCTTTGCCGCCACCAACAAGGAAGAAAAACGCACGTTAAGTGATTGTGGCGTAAAGTCTGTCATTAAGGCAGGCAACAACCATAATGTATCGTTTTCAACCCAGTAAATCGCGTTTTGCTCCCAAGTTTTCGCCAAGGCCACGGCATCCGATGACGCAATCGCGACCGCAAAACCAGGTTCAAACCAACTTCCATCCGGTGCGCCACCATTCATCGGCCAATAACGGAGACCGGCCTGCGTCATCGCCTTGGCAAGCCGCTCATTACGTAAGTAATTCTCATTGTCAGATAAAGGTTGGCTGCGTGGATTAAATGCGGTAAGAATAGCAAATGCAGCCGCATCGGGCGCTTGAGGGGCATGAAAAGCGATCGATTGGTAAGTTTTCCACAAATCTTGCTGCGTATTTTGATCACACATTATTTACATCCATTGGCTACTAATACTATGCTTAATTACTAATTATGCGCGATTATTCATGAAGTTAAACGGATAGTTGGTACTAACTGACACGTAACATGCTTTTGATTGGGGTCAATAAAGGATGAAAAAAATCATCAACCTTCATCCTAATATATTGTTAGCGTGCTGTTAAATGAATACAATTGGCGATAATTAATGGATAGCACAGTGATCGGCTTGGCGTTGAATCAAGTCCGCCATGCCCCGTCTCAAGCTGGAACACACGGTGCGTTGTCTAGCATCGACGAACACTTCTCTATGGATGGCGTGCCATATGTTAGTTGCGAGGTTCGCGGTAGACATTCCTCGCATTTTGTAAATTTTTTTCACAGGCTAGTCGGTCTAGACTGTGGAATATAACCGGATTCTATTTAGATATTAGGTATCGCCAATGCAAACCCCGCAAATTCTGATTGTAGAAGACGAACAGGTCACACGTAACACGCTGAAAAGTATCTTTGAAGCCGAAGGTTACAATGTGTTTGAAGCCAGCGATGGCGACGAAATGCATCAAATCCTGTCAAACCACCACGTTCACCTTGTGATCATGGATATCAACCTGCCTGGTAAAAATGGCCTACTCCTGGCGCGTGAACTACGTGAACAAGGGGATATGGCACTGATGTTCCTGACCGGGCGAGATAACGAAGTTGATAAAATCCTTGGGTTGGAGATCGGTGCAGATGATTATATCACCAAACCGTTTAATCCCCGTGAACTGACTATCCGTGCCCGCAACCTGCTCACGCGTGCGTTAAGCAGTGTGAACGGGAGTGAAGAGAAACGTAATGTTGACGTTTATACCTTCAATGGTTGGACGTTAGATATTAACAGCCGTTCACTGATCAATCCTGAGGGAGAAACCTTCAAACTGCCTCGTTCTGAGTTCCGTGCATTGCTTCACTTTTGTGAAAACCCTGGCAAGATCCAGACCCGTGCTGAACTGCTGAAGAAAATGACCGGCCGCGATTTGAAACCGCATGATCGTACGGTTGATGTCACCATTCGCCGGATTCGCAAGCACTTTGAATCGCACAGCGACACGCCCGAGATTATTGCCACCATTCACGGTGAAGGCTATCGCTTCTGCGGCGAGATTGAAGAGCAGTAAGTGTCAACGCCAAGCCGATAGTCGGTGAAAACTACCGTTTGTACAGGCAAAAGGCGCCCAATCTAAGGCGCCTTTTTTTGATCTTATCAGGTTAACGGTGAGTGTCGCTTTGCTCATCTAACCAGGCTTTTAATACCGCTAAATCGTGCGGGTAACCCGCTTTTATTTCATCGATCCAATCAGCAATGTTTTCCCACCATGCCGGTAAATCAGGCGACTGAGCTTTTTGCGCGACTTTTTGGATATGTTTTAACCCCACCGACCCCGCGGCGCCTTTAATTTTATGGGCTTCTGAAACAATGCCGTCTTGATCGCGTGCGGTCATGTTCGAGTCTAAGATCGCGATATAGTCTGGCATGGTTGCTTCAAACATTTCGATACTTTGGCGTACAGGCTTAATTCCCACCAGCTCGACGTATCCGGTGAGCATGTCCATATCCAATAAGCGCTCAGCTTGCTCATTCGCCACTGGCCGCGCCGCTTGCGTCTGAGGTTCAGATTCAGCAGTCTGCGCGGATACCGCCTCACCGGCCAAAGCATGATGCGAAATCACGTGATTGAGGGCTGAGACACTAATGGGTTTACTGATAGCATCGTCCATACCTTGCGTTAAGTAGCTGTTTTTATCGTTGATCACATTGGCCGTCAGAGCAACCAAGGGCGGTAAATGTGCGTGATGCTGTCGCCATGTCGCGGCGACATCAAACCCGGTCATATCCGGTAACTGAATGTCGAGTAAGACGAGATCAAACGCGCCAGGCACAAAAGCATCAAGCGCGGCTTGCCCGTCGCGAGCAACGGTGACGTCATGACCCAGGCTTTCAAGCAAGCTGGTGGCGACGGTGATATTCAGCTCAATGTCTTCGACAAGCAAAATACGTAACGCATTGTTTATCAGCGCAGGGGAAGGCATCTGTTCTTCATTGGGTTCACTCAGTGGCACACTCACCGTAAGTGTAAACGTACTGCCTTGACCTTCTTCACTGTCGAGGCTGATATCGCCACCCATCAAACGCGCCAGTTTACGCGAAACGGCTAAGCCAATCCCAGTGCCCACGGCATGTAGGTTTTCACCTGCTTGTTTTACCTGATAGTACATTGCAAAGATCTTATCTTGCTCATCCGCAGGGATCCCAATACCACTGTCTTCAACATCAAAACACAGATGAGCAGTATCGTGATCAACCTCAGCACTGACCGTGATAATCACACAACCTTGCTTGGTAAACTTGACCGCATTCCCCACCAGGTTCCAAAGAATTTGCCGTAAACGGGTCGCATCCACTGCAACGTACTCGGGCAAGTCCGTGACCCGCTCGAGTTCAAAACGTAGGCCTTTTTGCTCCGCCATCAATGTCGATATATTATCAATCTCGGTCACAAACTCGCGCAGATCGATGCTGGTAGGATGCAATGACAAACGTTTTCGATCGGATTTATCTAAATCGATAATGTCATTAAAAATGTTACCTAGCGTGATGGCACTAACGTAAATGGTGCGTAAGTAATTACGCTGTTTATCGTCTAATTGAGAGTCGAGCAGTATTTGACTGAGCCCCACAATGCCATTCAACGGGGTACGAAGTTCATGACTAATGGTCGAAATAAACGCTGTCTTTTCTCGACTCGCTTTTTCTAGCGCGTCTTGGTAACGCTTACGCTCGGTGATTTCGCGTCCAAAGCCGAGTAATCCTAGATGTCGCCCGTCTCGTGAAAAGAAAGGGACTTTGCGCAACTCAAAATAGGCTTTTCGACCATCTTGATATTCCAGCCATTGTTCATAGGTAATCGAGACATTGGCATCAAAAACTTGCTGGTCCGTTTCAACCACTTTTTCAGCAATATCTTCACGATAAACATCCCAAGGCGTCATGCCCTTTAGGGTTTTCTCATCGTAACCGGTGAGCTCTTCCATTGCGCGATTGCAACCGGAAAACTGGCCCTGGGCATTGCGGTAATAAATTAAATCGGGCGAGGCATCGATAAATGATCGCAGTAACGCGGTTTGCTCAGCCAATTCTAACTGGGCTTTTTCACGCTGATAAACTTCATTTTCCAGATCTTTAATCGCCTGTTGCCGCGCTTCCTCAGCTTTTTCTCTTTCTTCTATCTCTAAGTTGAGCTGCTCAATGTTCTCGGTTAATTGACGGTTTAAACGCATATCGCGCGCGCGCATTTCTTCAAGTTTTGAGACGAGCTTGGATAAACGTTGACGAGACTCTTCCAGTTGATCCACCACCACTGATAAAAAATAGACCGCCCAGGGAGTGATGATCAGACCAAAAAATACAGAACGAATAATGTCGATATTCTGGACCGTACCTTCAAGCACCAGCGTGATGCCCACTTGCACCACAACCGCCAGCGCTACTAAGGCTAAGGCGAGCAGCATGCTAAAGCGCACAATCCCGAGTTTAACCAGTAAATCGACATAATATTGTGCGAGGACTTTAAGTTGTTTCATAAAGGATGATTAACCGCTAGATTCTAGGTAAGTCGACTCGGCGACCGAGGCGCGTCGAGGGCTTGATCCGTGTGGTGTCGGCATGCCTTTCACTACACTCACTTGATTTCGACCGTTGCGTTTAGCTTGATATAAAGCGCGATCCGCTTGCTGGATTAAATCACCGTAATCACCATCCGCGGAGGGTGTCACACAAGCAACGCCAAGGCTGATAGTAATTTTACCGGTAATCACTGCCTGATGATGGGCAATGTCTGCCGATAGCACCCGCTCGCGTGCAGTCTCGGCAACCTGGATAGCGCCGTTCAGTTCGGTTTGCGGCAATATAATGGCAAACTCTTCGCCGCCATAACGCGCCACCACATCAAGCGGCCGGTGAACGGCTGAGGTCAACGCGTTTGCCACTTTTTGTAACGCCCAGTCACCTTGTTGATGACCATAGTGATCATTGTACAGTTTAAAATGATCGATATCACAGAGGATAAAGGCAAGTGGCGTGCCTTCACGCGCTTGTGAACGCCACAGTTTGCTCAGCTGTTCATCTAAACTACGTCGATTCGCGACTTGGGTGAGGCTGTCGACAAAACTGAGTGCTTGCAAAGCCATAATGGCGTCGGCAAGCTGCTGTTGCGTTTCTTTTCTTTCGGTAATATCCCGTGCCATCAGCAAAATGGCAGGGTCGCCCGTCACCGGATCTTGAATGCGTGATTTTGCCACCTCATACCAGGTTTGCTCGCCTGACTGACCAAGAATGACATCCTCATAAGTCATGGTTTCACCCGTATCCAATACTTGTTGATCACGCTGTCGGTGTTGATCGAAGATATCAGGATCAACCACTTTCTGCGCAGGGGCGTTTTCCAACGCCTCAATCGTAGTGCCTAATGCATCAGCATAAGCTTGGTTGCAAGCCAAGTGATAGTAGTCTTGGTCATAGATCCCAATCGGATCGATACTCGACTTAAAAATCGCACTGAGTAAATGACTGCGTTGCTCTAAGACCTGCTCAACGGATTGGCGCTGTTGCGCTTCTTTTTGTAATCGCTCTTGCATCTGGTGCCAGTTGGTCACATCGTGGCTGATACACAAGGTACCAATGATTGCCTGTTTATCATTTTTAAGTGCGGTGATATTAGTCTCTAATAAACAGCTTTCATCATTGTGTTGTGTCGCCCATGTCCGTTCAGTTTGAGGCTGCGTCAGCGGCTGATCCGCTTGCCAAACAATGGCCTCTTGCTCACGGCCTTGCCAAAAACGATCAAATGCCGCATTGGTACCGACCACATTCCCTTCCACATCTTGAAAGCACACCAACTCCTCCAGCGAGTTAATCACGCTCAAGAGTACGCCTTGCTCTTGCTCATGAAGCTGCCAATGGGTGCGCTGATCCGTCGATGATAAGGAGACAACCCATGCTCGCTTTCCTCGACAACGAATCGGTAACCCCGATAACTGCACGTTGACACGCACCCGATTCGCCCCCGGCGCTCGGACTTTCGCATCAACATGAGAAAAAGGTTGCGGCCAGGGCTGTGCTAGGATGAATGCCTGAACGGCTTGCTGCTGTCGCGGGGTAGCGGTTTTAAATTGCTGTTGGCTATCGACCAGTGAAAAGGTGTCTACGCATGCAGCATTGGCATATAAAATGTCGCCCTGTTCGGCAGTCACAATGGCATGCGGCGTTTCCAAGCTGGCCATGTAAACCTGCCAGTCAGATAGCGCCACTGTCTCTTGACGCGCTCGCCATCCGTAACCCAGCACGCCACCGGCCAATAAAACAAGCAAAAAAATAAAAAACGCCATGCCGCTCCTGTGACCTTGTCCCTAATGTGTTCTATCCAGTTTTCACTCGCATCGTATTCTGCCACACATTACATTAGGGGAGTGATTACCCTGTTCACAGCTTTATAAATATCATCTGTTATTTTATTACATCAATCTGTAGTGATTTTCGCTATGAAAGTGGACGCATAAAACGCACCCTTCTCTGTTTGTTGTTAAAATTAGAATATCTACTCAAATTCTGCCTTTATTTAATAATTATTTAACTAAAAAGCATAATTGCGAATAGCTATTATTCCCTGATTATCCGCATTAAAAGCACGCTAAATCATAACCTTAAATCGTCGTTTTTTACATTTGTATATGCATAAAGATTGCATACAAAAATTTGACCTTTGCGGGGTTTCCCGTTAATTTGGAAGGTCGCTGAGTCGTGTTTTCCCCTTATTTGATTCGGTTATTGTTTTTAAAAACAGCCAGTTAAATAACCAATAACCGACAAATCTCGTTAAAAAATCACAACATAACGGGAGCATAGTCACAAGGCTAAGCCCGCTCAGAGTGGTCAGGAGGATCACGACAATAAATGCAATCACTGCGCATCACGCAGTAGCAAGGGAGAATTGCAATGTCGCTGTACAACCCAATGCTGGAAAAAGATAACTGTGGTTTTGGCCTTATTGCCCACCAAGAGGGAGAGCCAAGCCACAAACTGGTTCGTACCGCTATCGCTGCACTTGACCGCATGACCCACCGAGGTGGTATCAACTCAGACGGTAAGACAGGCGATGGTTGTGGATTGCTGCTGCAAAAGCCAGACCGCTTTTTCCGCCTTATCGCTGAGCAAAATCAATGGAAGCTTAGCCGCCTTTACGCGGTCGGCATGATTTTTCTAAGCGCCGATCCAGCTAAAGCCCAACAAGCCAAACAACGCTTCGAGCAAGAAATCAACGCTGAAACCCTTTCAGTGGTGGGGTGGCGAACGGTACCGACCAATCCTGACGTACTTGGAGACATCGCCAAACAGTCTCAACCGGTGATTGAGCAAGTCTTTATCAATGGACCAGCCGGCTGGCGAGCTCGCGATCTCGAACGTCGCCTTTACATTGCACGTCGTCGCGCCGAAAAGGCCCTCACCGATGATGCAGATTTTTATGTGACCAGCTTGTCGACCCAAACCATTGTCTATAAAGGACTGTGTATGCCGGCAGATCTGCCGCGCTTTTACACTGATTTGGCCGATCTTCGCCTTGAGTCGTCGATTTGTTTGTTCCACCAGCGTTTTAGTACCAATACACAGCCGCGCTGGCCGCTTGCCCAACCTTTCCGCTACCTCGCACACAATGGTGAAATCAACACCATTGAAGGCAACCGCCAGTGGGCGCGGACCCGTGCGTATAAGTTTAACTCGCCATTATTGCCAGATTTATACCAAGCGGCGCCATTTGTGAATGAATCCGGTTCAGACTCATCTAGCCTCGATAACATGATGGAAGTCTTTCTTGCCGGTGGTATGGACTTGTTCCGAGCCATGCGCCTGCTTGTGCCGCCTGCTTGGCAAAATCATCCAGATATGGATGATGAGCTCCGCGCATTCTATGATTTTAATTCGATGCATATGGAGCCTTGGGATGGCCCAGCCGGCATCGTGATGTCAGACGGTCGCTACGCGGCCTGTAATCTTGACCGAAACGGTCTGCGTCCAGCGCGTTATGTAATCACCAAAGATAAATTTATTACCTTGGCATCTGAAGTCGGCATCTGGGATTACGCACCGGATGAAGTTGAGGAAAAAGGGCGTGTCGGGCCAGGCGAGTTGCTGGTCATTGATACACGAGAAGGGAAAATTTGGCACTCGGGTGAAATCGATAATGAGCTCAAAAGCCGCCACCCCTATCGCGAATGGCTCGATCAACACGTCCGTCGCCTGACGCCTTTTGAAGATCTGGATCCACAAACCAGTGAAGGCAGCCGCAACTTGCAAGATGGTCAGCTCAAGACGTATCAAAAGCTGTTTGGTATGTCGAACGAAGAGATTGATCAGGTAGTCAAGGTCTTGGGTGATATCGGCCAAGAAGCGACCGGCTCCATGGGCGATGACACACCAATGGCGGTGCTTTCTTCGCGTCCGCGCTGTGTCAGTGACTATTTCCGGCAAAAATTTGCTCAGGTCACCAATCCACCTATCGATCCGTTACGGGAAAATCACGTGATGTCATTGGCGACCTGTATCGGTCGCGAGATGAACGTCTTTTGCGAGACTGATGGCCATGCCGAACGGGTTGCCTTTAAATCGCCCGTACTGCTGTTTTCAGATCTGATCCAGTTACTCGAGCTGGACGACACCTATTACCGCAATACGGTTCTCGATATTAACTACAACCCGAACGAGAAAGATCTTCACCAAGCGATCCTTGACCTTTGTGATCAAGCTGAGCGCTGTGTCCGTGATGGCACCGTCTTGGTCGTGCTGTCCGATCGCACTATTCATAAAGACACGCTCCCAATCCCAGCCGCCATGGCCGTCGGTGCAGTGCAAAAACGTTTGGTCAGCAAGAACCTGCGCTGTGATGCCAACATCATCATCGAAACCGGTAGCGCTCGTGATGCCCATCAGTTTGCGGTGTTACTCGGTTTTGGCGCCACCGCGGTTTATCCCTATTTAGCCTACGAAACTTTGGCTAATTTGGTCGATATTGGTGCGGTCAACCAACCTTATCGTGACGTCATGGTTAACTTCCGTAATGGCATCAATAAAGGCCTTTACAAAATCATGTCGAAAATGGGGATCTCGACCATTGCGTCTTACCGCTGCTCGCAACTGTTTGAAGCCGTAGGTCTGCATGACGATGTCATTGAACTTTGCTTTAAAGGCGTCGCGAGTCGGATTCAAGGGGCAAATTTTGACGATTTCCAACAAGACCTCATCAACCTTGCCCGTCGCGCGTGGATTAAACGCAAACCGCTTGAGCACGGTGGCTTGCTCAAATATGTGCATGACGGTGAGTACCATGCTTATAACCCCGATGTAGTGACCAACTTGCAAAGCGCGGTCCGCTCGGGTGAAACCATGGATTACAAAACCTACGCCAACACGGTCAATGAACGTCCGGTCGCGACCTTGCGTGACTTAATGCGCTTGAAAAAAGCACAAACGCCGCTTGCACTCGAGCGCGTAGAACCCGCGACCGAGCTGTTTAAACGCTTTGATTCAGCCGCTATGTCAATTGGCGCTTTAAGTCCAGAAGCCCATGAAGCTCTCGCCATTGCCATGAACCGTCTAGGCGGTCACTCCAACTCTGGAGAAGGCGGTGAAGATCCACGTCGCTTCAATAGCGAGCGTAATTCTCGGATCAAACAAATTGCCTCGGGCCGCTTTGGCGTCACCCCGCACTACTTAACTAATGCCGACGTGCTGCAAATCAAGGTCGCGCAAGGTGCGAAACCGGGTGAAGGCGGGCAGCTACCAGGGCATAAAGTGACCGCAGAGATCGCGAAACTGCGCTTTTCCGTGCCTGGAGTCACCCTGATTTCGCCGCCGCCTCATCATGATATTTACTCAATTGAAGATTTAGCGCAGCTGATCTTCGACTTAAAACAAGTGAATCCGCAGGCACTGGTCTCGGTTAAGCTGGTCTCGGAACCAGGTGTTGGCACCATTGCCACTGGCGTCGCGAAAGCCTATGCCGATCTGATTACCATTTCGGGTTACGATGGCGGTACCGGTGCCAGCCCGCTGACATCGGTGAAGTATGCAGGTAGCCCTTGGGAGCTCGGCCTAGCCGAAACCCAGCAAGCTTTGGTGGAAAATGGCTTACGCCACAAAATTCGCCTGCAAGTTGATGGCGGCTTGAAAACCGGTCTCGACATTATTAAAGCGGCGATTTTAGGCGCAGAAAGTTTCGGCTTTGGTACCGCCCCCATGGTGGCACTCGGTTGTAAATATCTGCGAATTTGCCATCTCAACAATTGCGCGACCGGTGTGGCAACCCAGGATGAAACCTTGCGTCGCGATCACTTTAAAGGCCTCCCCGAACAGGTGATGAATTTCTTCAAAGGCCTGGGTGAAGAGGTGCGCGAACTGCTCGCTGAGCTCGGGGTCGAGAAACTCACCGATCTGATTGGCCGTACCGACTTATTAGAGGCAGTTGAAGGCTTTACCGCCAAACAGTTGAAACTGGATTTAATCCATATCCTTGAGGCGCCAACGCCTTGGCCGGGAAAAACCTTATATTGCAGTGAGCCGAATACGCCATTCGATAAAGCGGCGCTGAACCAGACTCTGCTGAGTGAACTGAGTGATGCGATTGAGGCGAATCATAGCGCGAGTATTTACCGCTCGGTCCGTAATACCGACCGCTCAGTCGGTGCTAGCTTGTCAGGCGTCATCGCCAAACGCTATGGCAATGCCGGAATGGCAGCCAATCCGCTCGATATTCAGCTGCAAGGCACCGCAGGCCAGTCTCTGGGGGTATGGAATGCCGCTGGAGTCAACATTACCCTCATCGGTGATGCCAACGATTATGTCGGTAAAGGCATGAGTGGCGGACAGATTGTCATCCGTCCACCGGTTGGATCGGCGTTTGCCAGCCATGAATCCACCATTATGGGTAACACCTGCCTATATGGTGCAACGGGCGGCAAGCTCTTTGCTGCGGGTAAAGCAGGAGAGCGCTTTGCGGTACGCAACTCAGGCGTCCATGCCATTGTGGAAGGCGCAGGCGATAACGCATGTGAATACATGACAGGCGGTATTGTGGCAATTCTAGGGCGCACCGGTGTCAACTTTGGCGCTGGAATGACTGGCGGCTTTGCTTATGTGCTGGATGAAGAGGGCGACTTCCATGCCCATATCAATGCTGAATTGGTCGAGGCACTCTCACTGGAAGCTCTCACGATCCACCAAGAGCATTTACGTGGCTTAATTGCTCAGCATTTTGAGCTAACTGGCTCGGATCGTGCAAAACAGCTACTGGATGAGTTTGATCATTGGGTGCATCGCTTCTATTTGGTCAAACCCAAAGCGGCGGATGTGAATACTTTATTAGGCCATCAAAGTCGTAGCGCGACCGAGTTGCGCGTTCAGGCGCAATAAAAGGAGGGACCCATGAGCCAGAACATCTATCAGTTTATTGATGTCCAGCGCATTGATCCGCGCAAAAAAGCGATTGAAACGCGCAAGATTGAGTTCGTTGAGATCTATGAGCCTTTCACCGAGAAGGAAGTATCGGCCCAAGCAGATCGTTGCCTCGATTGTGGCAACCCGTATTGCGAATGGAAGTGCCCAGTACACAACTACATTCCGCAATGGCTAGAGCTTGCCAACCAAGGGCGGATTATTGAAGCGGTAGAACTGTCACATCAAACTAACAGCTTGCCAGAAGTCTGCGGCCGAGTCTGTCCGCAAGATCGTCTGTGCGAAGGTGACTGCACTCTCAACGACGATTTTGGTGCGGTGACTATCGGTAATGTCGAAAAATACATTACCGATAAAGCCTTTGAAATGGGCTGGAAGCCCGATATGTCACATGTCGAGTGGACCGATAAAAAAGTGGCCGTGATTGGCGCAGGGCCTGCTGGTCTGGCATGCGCCGATGTGTTAGTACGCAATGGCGTTAAACCCGTCGTCTTTGATCGTTATCCTGAGATCGGTGGTTTGCTTACCTTTGGCATTCCTTCCTTTAAATTAGAAAAGGATGTCATGCGTCATCGTCAGCGCGTCTTTACCGAGATGGGTGTAGAGTTCCGCCTCAACACCGAAGTCGGCAAAGATATTGAGATGCAAACCCTAGTGGATGACTACGACGCGGTATTCTTAGGTGTGGGAACCTATCAATACATGCGTGCCGGGCTCGCGAATGAAGATGCGCCCGGTGTCTTTGATGCCCTGCCCTTTTTAGTCTCCAACACCTATAAAGTGATGGATCTGGATCATGCGCCCGACTTTATCGATATGGCAGGGAAACGCGTTGTGGTCCTCGGTGGCGGGGATACGGCTATGGACTGTGTGCGTACCTCGATTCGCCAACAAGCCGCTAGCGTCACCTGTGCTTATCGCCGTGACGAAGAAAACATGCCGGGTTCACGTCGAGAAGTTAAAAATGCGCGTGAAGAGGGCGTCAACTTTATGTTCAACCTGCAACCGCTTGGCATTGAAGTGGACGATAACGGCAATGTCCGCGGCGTCACCGTAGTGAAAACCCAATTGGGTGCCCCGGATGCCGCCGGCCGCCGTCGTCCTGAGCCGATTGAAGGCAGTGAACACATACTGGAAGCTGACGCGGTGATCATGGCTTTTGGTTTTCAGCCTCATGCAATGGAATGGTTGGAACCTTACGATGTCGCACTAGACGAACGAGGACGGATTCAGGCGCCTGCCAAAGGTGAGATCTTATACCAAACCACGAATCCGCGGATCTTCGCCGGCGGGGATGCAGTACGAGGATCCGACTTAGTGGTCACGGCTATCGATGAAGGCCGTAAAGCGGCGGAGGGGATCATGGATTACCTTGAAGTTTAAACGCGTTAAGATCAACGACAGCATCAGAAGTGCCTCAAAGGAGGCACTTTTTTATTGTCTAATGTACACTAACGGCATTAACGCGCGAACAGGATTATAACCATGAAAATCGGCATTATTGGCGCAATGGAGCAAGAAGTCACTCTACTGCGCGACAAGCTAACCAACCTAACGACGCACCATGAGGGCGGTTGCACCTTCTACTCCGGCACCTTACACGGCCATGATATTGTTTTGTTACAGTCGGGGATTGGTAAAGTAGCGGCGGCAATTGGCACCAGCTTGTTGCTTTCACAGCACCAGCCTGATTGGGTGATCAATACCGGCTCTGCGGGTGCTTTTGAGCCCTCGCTCAATGTCGGAGACGTCGTTGTGTCTTCTCAGGTTGGTTATCACGATGCGGACGCAACCGCATTTGGCTATCAAATGGGGCAGGTGCCACAGCAGCCGGCAGTATTTGAATCGGATGAAGCCTTAATGCAATTAGCTGAGAAAGCGGTCGACGCTGATACTCATGTGGTTCGCGGACTCATTTGTACCGCAGATACCTTCGTCCACACTGACGCACATCGTCAACATATCCACACTCACTTCCCCCAAGCCGTTGCCGCAGAAATGGAAGCGGCTGCCATTGCGCAAGTTTGTGCCCAGTTCAAAACACCTTTTGTGGTAGTACGTGCTATTTCTGACGTGGTCGCAGAAAAAGAGTCACCCATGTCTTTTGAAGAATTCTTGCCTCTGGCAGCAAAAAGCTCCTCCGCCATGGTCGAAAAAATGGTGACGATGATTAACGACTAACCCGACCACGATCATGGATGCTTTGCTTAACCCGCAACAATGGATACTATTCGCCGCCAACCACGGAAGCTTATGGGCGCTGTGGCTGGCGGTGCTGATCCACTGGTTACTGCCGCTCTCAACCCAGCACTCTCCTTTTCAATATTGGCAGCAGTATGCCGTATTGCTGGCGAGCCAAGTCAATAAAGATAACGATCCTAAACAGCAACGCAAACTCGCGGGTGGTCTCGCCTTGGCCTTGATGTGCGGCACCTTGGCTATTTTATTGATTGCCGCTCGTGAGCTCGTCTGGTCACGTCCACTCTTTGATGGGATTTTGCTTTGGCTCGCATTAGCGTGGCGACCGATTGACCAATTTGGACACGCACTCGCGCAGGCCATTGATGAGCATGATAAAGGTACCTCGCGTGCATTACTTGCGACACAGGTAAACCGAGACACTGAGTCCTTGTCATTGATCGGCATCGGTAAAGCCGGCGCCGAAACGCTGATCCTCGGCACGGCTCGGCATGGCGCCTGTGTGATCTTTTACTATGCGCTTGCCGGTGGCGTCGGTGCCCTTTTATATACCAGTGTGGTTCATCTCCATCGCGTCTGGTCACCCAGCCGACTAGCCTATTACCCATTCGGCCTTGCAACCGCACGATTACTCAACCTAGTCGACACCATTCCAATGTCGCTGTTTGCGCTCGTGTTGGCGCTAGGGCGTACACCATGGACGCATATCAAAGCTTGCTGGCAACAAGGCCGTCGTTGGCGCACGCCAGGACCAGGTTGGCTACTCGCCTGTGCGGGAAGCCGCTTTCAATTATCTCTCGGTGGCCCGGCTATCTATCAAGGTACGAAAACCCTCAGAACCAAAATTGGCTACGGGGTCACCCCGGCGTGTTACCACCTATTGCTTTTGCGTTTAAAATTAAAACACAGTGTTTTAATTTGGCTTGCGTTAAGCTCTTTGCTTCTTATTCTTTAAGGACTCGGATTGATGCCTCGTTTTCGCGCCCGCCTCGTGCTGCTTTTGGTATGTAGACCTGTGTTTCTCATCTCGCTTTGGGGACTGGCTTTCAGCGCTTATGCCACGTCACTTCGAGTGATCAGTCTTGCTCCCCATGCGACTGAGCTCGCCTATGCCGCAGGACTTGGTCCTCATCTAGTCGCAGCCAGCGCCTATAGTGATTATCCAGAGCAAGCAAAGTCTCTTGAACGCGTGGCCAATTACCGCGGGATAAAGTTAGAACGCATTATCGCCCTAAAGCCTGATTTAATTTTAGCTTGGCGTGGCGGCAATCCGCCTAAACCGCTAGAAACTCTCGCTAAGATGGGATTTGAGATTCGTTACCTTAACCCCAACCAGCTTAGCGACATTGGCCAGTTTATTCGCGAGTTAGGCCGCTACAGTAAGACGTCTGATATCGCCACACGCAACGCAAAAGCCTTTGATAAAAAGCTCGCACAGCTCAAAGCGCGTTATCAGAACGCACCATCTGTACGCTATTTTTATCTACTCAGCGATACGCCTTTAATGACCGCCAGTGATCGTGCTTGGCCGAGTCAGTTATTTCGCTTATGCGGCGGGGAAAATATTTTCGCCGAAAGCCCAGCCGCCTATCCGCAAGTGAATATGGAACAGGTGATCACTCGCTTACCACAAACGGTGTTCTACACCGGTGCGACATTGCCAGAATCTTGGCAATCGATGGCTGAATTAGTGCCCGAACACGCGCAACGTTTTACCTGGCCACTGAATCCTGACTGGTTAACCCGCGCCACACCACGCGCATTGAATGCCGCAGAGCAAATTTGTACCGCCCTCGATAAAGTCCGTCACGCGCAATAGGACCTAGCATGACACAAACCATGATTCTGTATTTATTCGATTTATTTGGCACCGCCGTTTTTGCTATTTCAGGGGTGTTAGTCGCCGGTCGCTTAAGAATGGACCCCTTTGGCGTGGTGGTGTTGGCCTGTGCCACCGCCATTGGAGGAGGCACCGTCAGAGATATGGCCATGGGCGCCACACCAGCCTTTTGGATTACCGATACGCTTTATATTTGGGTGATATTAGCCACCTGCGTGGCGACCATGCTGCTGATCCGCCATCCGCGCCGTCTACCTTGGTACGTACTGCCTTGCGCGGATGCGATTGGTTTAGCGGTCTTTGTCGGCATTGGGGTGGATAAAGCCCTAAGCTATGGTGCATCGCCACTTGTCGCGGTGATCATGGGGGTCATAACGGCCTGTGGCGGTGGCATTATTCGTGATGTGCTCGCGCGGGAAGTGCCTATGGTGCTGAGAACGGAAGTGTATGCAACGGCCTGTATTGCTGGCGGCATTGTCCATACTCTTGCTATCGAAGTGAGTCCAGACACAGTCACGGCATCGCTCGCCGGTATGCTCACCACCTTAATGATCCGTTTAGCGGCCATTCGCTGGCATTTATCTTTACCGCCGTTTGCGCTCGATAAATAGTGATAGCCATTAGTGTTAAGGTGTCGTGATATATGGCAAATGGTGGTTGAAATCTAGGCAGTACACCCTAATGTCATGGAGAACAGCCTAATAAAGGAGCCTCTATGATCAGCATTGCCATCATTTATCACTCTGAAGATGAACACACGCATGCACTCGCCACCACCATCGCAGAAGGCATTCATGCCGGCGATGCCGAGCCAGTGGTGTATCGCATTACATCAGAAATGATAGAAAACGGACGCTTTATCGATGATAAGCTGTTTGAAAAACTCAAAGAGGTCGACGCGATCATCTTTGGTGCTCCCACCTACATGGGTGGGCCAAGCGCACAATTTAAAGCCTTTGCCGATGCGTCCAGCCCAAGCTGGGAAACACAAGATTGGCGAGGAAAGTACGCGGCAGGCTTTACCGTAGGCACCTATCCAGGTGGCGATCAGCCCCAGACACTGCAGTATTTTCAAACCTTAGCCAGCCAGCATGACATGCTGTGGCTAAGCCTAGGCCGTGCCAATATCGGGGTAGAAAACATTAACCCAAGTGGCACAAGCCTTGGGGTGACTGCACACACTCCAGACGATGCTCAACTTAGCGAAGCCTGCCTACAAACGGCGTTTTACCTTGGTCAACACATGGTACGTGCACTAAAAGGCGTTTGGCACACCTAGTCAGTAAATCATGAGAAAAGCCCTCGCGAATCACGCGAGGGCTTTTCGTTATCAGCTAGTCATGCCTTTATACGTTACGTAGAGTCCCCTTTTAGGGGATCTCTAGCTTAACGTCACACGCGCAAACTTACGCTTACCCACTTGATATACGGCTTCACCCGCTGCTGGCACCAGCTTAGTGTCTTCCACTTTTTCGCCGTCAATTTTCACCGCACCTTGGCGGATCATACGCAGCGCGTCTGAGGTGGAATTTACCAGTCCCGCCTCTTTTAGCAAATTACCAATCGCAATACCTTGCTCAAAGGTAAAGCTTGGCATCTCATCTGGCATCGCCCCTTTTTGGAAACGATTGATAAAAGTTTGCTCGGCCGCGTCAGCATCGGCGTCTGAATGGAAACGGGCAATGATTTCTTTCGCCAGCAAGATCTTAATATCACGAGGGTTTTTACCCGCTTGAATATCTTGCTTAAACTGAGCCACTTCCTCGAGAGGGCGGAATGACAACAGCTCATAGTAATCCCACATGAGATCGTCAGAAATCGACATGATTTTACCAAACATATCATCTGGACGTTCGCTGACACCGATGTAGTTATGGGCCGATTTAGACATCTTTTTAACACCATCAAGCCCGACTAGTAGCGGCATCGTCATCACGACTTGCGGCTTTTGTCCCGCTTGCTTTTGCAGCTCACGCCCCATTAACAAGTTAAACTTTTGGTCGGTCCCGCCCAGCTCAACGTCCGCTTCCAACGCGACTGAATCGTGGCCTTGCAAGAGTGGGTAGATAAACTCATGAATAGCTATCGCTTGGTTACTGGTATAACGCTTTTTAAAGTCATCACGCTCGAGCATACGCGCCACGGTTGAGCTCGCCGCGAGACGAATCATGCCATCCGTGCCTAATTCGCCCAGCCATTTAGAGTTAAACTCAATACGTGTTTTAGCAGGGTCTAAAATTTTATAGACCTGCTCTTTGTAGGTTTCTGCGTTTGCCAGTACCTGCTCACGTGTCAATGGCGGGCGCGTCGTGTTTTTACCACTCGGGTCGCCAACCATGCCGGTATAATCGCCAATCAAAAAAATCACTTCATGGCCAAGCGCTTGAAAAGCTCGGAGCTTATTTAAGATCACTGTGTGACCGAGGTGGATATCCGGTGCAGTAGGATCCGCACCGAGCTTAATGCGAAGAGGACGATCCTCTTTCAGCTTTGCCACCAGCTCGTCTTCCGGGATTACTTCATCAACGCCACGTTTTAGTTCTGCTAGCGCGGCTTCAAGGCTCGCCATAGTCTGTTGCTCCTACCTAATAGGCAAAAATGTGATAAACAGACATATTACTCGAATAGCGACAGTTTTTGAAACCAGTTAAACTGATAGAGTGTATACAGGGTGTGCGCAGTGGCTGCCATCAAAAAATGTGTGTGGTCTTTGTGTCAGCCGTGTCAAATCTACTTCAGGGCATCATCCCCAATAAAACCGATTGGGTGTCTGACTGTCATAACTTTATTCGTAGTGATTCAACATAGTCTTCATGCCGTTAAATAAACTCGCAGCCTTACCCAAGTTACATAAACTCATTATCGGTGCATTAAGTGCATTCGTGGTCTTATTAATGTTGGTGCCTGATGGCCCAAGCACCCCGCGCCCCCAACCCAATTTTGAACCGGGTAAGCACTACCCTGTCCCTGTGGATGCCGTCTCGTTACTGCCACCACAAGATGAAATGCCCGCACAGTTTAGCCGCACTATCCATTGGTCCACCTATGAGGTGCAACCGGGTGAAAGTATGGCGTTGCTGTTTAACCGCGCTGGCCTGAGCCCAACCGATCTCTATCGCCTCGTGAATGCCGATGAGCATACCCAGCGTTTGGCGTATCTGAATCCTGGTGATGAAGTACGTTTAGGCGTTGATGACAGCGGCGAGCTGGTGCAACTGATTCAGCCACGCGGTAGCAATGAAACCCTCATCGTCAATAAGATCGATGACACCTATCAATCTCGCATTGAAACCAAACACGTTGATACCCAGATAAATTTTGCTCGAGCGACCATTCAATCGAGCTTTTGGCAAGCCGCGTCAGGCGCAGGCCTCACCCCAAACCAAATCATGCAACTGGCGGGGATTTTCGGCTGGGATGTCGATTTTGCCCTCGATATTCGTAACGGAGACAGTTTTTCCGTCTTGTATGAAGAGGAGTTTGTCGAAGGTGAACATATTGGCAGCGGTAATATTCTGGCAGCCACGTTCACCAACCGTGGTGAAACCTTTACCGCCGTGCGAGCAGAGAGTGGCAAATACTACACACCAACCGGTAAAGCGATGAAAAAAGCCTTCTTGCGCTCGCCGGTGAACTTTAGATATGTCAGTTCAAACTTTAATCCACGCCGTCTGCACCCAGTGACGGGTCGGGTCAAACCGCATCGCGGCACCGATTATGTCGCACCGGTTGGTACGCCTATCAAAGCGGCTGGTGACGGTATCGTGATGAAAGCGTCTTATAATCGCTTTAACGGCAATTATGTCTTTATCCGCCATAGCTCGACATACATCACTAAGTATTTGCACTTGACCAAACGCAAAGTGAAAACCGGCCAGCGCGTCAAACAAGGCGATATCGTCGGCACGCTTGGATCAACAGGGCGTGTTACGGGGGCGCACTTACATTACGAGTTTTTGGTCAATGGTGTGCATAAGAACCCACGCACCGTCGCATTGCCAGAAGCGAAATCCCTGCAAGGTAAAGACAAGCGAGAATTCGTTCGCTTGGCTGAATCTCGTATGGCACAGTTGAGCAAATTTAACCAGCTACTGGCGACAGTAGGCAACTTAAACCATTATAACCGTGGCGGTTAAACAGGCTATCGCGACAAAAAACGGCGCTACAGGGCGCCGTTTTTGTGATGGAACGAAAAGTCGTACGTTTTATCGCAGCCGAAAAATTAGACGCTAAATGATGCGCCACAGCCACACGTGGTGGTGGCATTCGGGTTATCAATGAAAAAGCGCGATCCTTCCAGCCCCTCGGTATAGTCGACTTTCCCACCCATTAAATACTGTAAACTCATGGGGTCCACTACCAACATCACGCCGCTTTTCTCGATCTCCATATCGCCTTCATTGACGTTTTCGTCAAAGGTAAAACCATACTGGAAGCCGCTACAGCCACCACCGGTAATGTAGACGCGTAGTTTCAGGTTTGGGTTTTCTTCTTCCTGAATCAGCGTCTTTACCTTGGTCGCCGCGGCCTCAGAAAACTCTAACGGCAAAGGTGCTTCGCTCATTGTTACCTCACATGCTCTTGGTGCTTAGTATTGGATTATCTAATACCTGAGTAAAGTGTTCAAGTATTGCGCGCTTGATCGCAATTGTGATCAGTACGTATTAATTGCCAAACTTGTTGCAATGAAATCATACTCTACCTCGCCAGTGTTCTGTATCTTTGGTTAAAATACACCGACGCAATTTAGGCGAAGCCTTACCTAACAGGATATGTCATGACCAAATCAGCACAACTTTTTCAACAAGCTAGACGCACCATTCCCGGTGGCGTGAATTCTCCCGTGCGTGCATTTGCCGGTGTCGGCGGTGACCCTGTCTTTATGGAGCGTGCTGACGGCGCGTACATCTTTGATGCCGACGGCAAAGCTTACATCGACTACGTTGGCTCGTGGGGCCCAATGATTCTCGGCCATAACCACGCCTCCATTCGAGAAGCTGTGGTTGATGCCGCCCAGCGTGGACTGAGCTTTGGTGCACCCACCGAAAGTGAAACCACTTTATCAGAACTGGTTGCTGAGCTTGTTCCATCCATGGAAATGGTGCGTATGGTGAACTCTGGCACCGAAGCGACCATGAGTGCCATTCGTCTCGCGCGCGGCTATAGCAAACGCGATAAGTTCATCAAATTTGAAGGCAACTATCATGGCCATGGTGACTGCTTACTCGTGAAAGCAGGCTCAGGCGCACTCACGCTCGGCGAGCCAAACTCGCCCGGGGTACCGGCAGATTTTGCCAAACACACGCTGACCTGCACCTATAACGATCTAGACTCGGTACGCCAAACGTTAGAGACTTACCCTGACGAGGTGGCTTGTATTATTGTCGAGCCAGTGTCCGGTAACATGAACTGTGTGCCACCACAGCCAGGTTTCTTACAAGGTTTACGCGCGCTATGCGATGAATTTGGTGCCCTGCTAATTTTTGATGAGGTGATGACGGGCTTTCGCGTGGCACTTGGCGGCGCACAAGCCTATTACGACGTCAAACCTGACTTGACTACCCTAGGTAAAATCGTCGGTGGTGGCATGCCTGTAGGTGCATTTGGTGGTCGTCGCGATGTGATGGAATACTTAGCACCGACCGGTCCGGTTTATCAGGCGGGCACCTTGGCCGGTAACCCGGTCGCCATGGCAGCTGGCTTCGCGTGTCTTAGTGAACTACGTCAACCAGGCAATCATGATTACCTCAATAGTGTCACCAAACAACTTGCTGAGGGCTTTAAAGCCTTGGCCGACAAACACGGTATTCCATTAGCGACCAACCGAGCCGGTGCAATGTTTGGTTTTTTCTTTACGGACCAAGACACAGTCACTTGCTTCAAAGACGTGCAGCAGTGCGATACTGAGCGCTTTAAGCGTTTCTTCCACTTAATGCTCGAACAAGGTATCTATCTCGCACCGTCTGCGTTTGAAGCCTGCTTTACCTGCTTGGCGCACGGCCAAAAGGAAATTGATGCGACACTGGCAGCGGCTGACCACGCCTTCGCTACGCTCGCGGCACAAGGCTAACCAAGGGCGTATAGCCCAGTCATAACCGTTACGCCTAATAACAAAAAGCCCCGCTCATCGTGCATGCGGGGCTTTTTATTCACCGGAATCGTGGGCTAGGATCAGAAAATAGACCGCCCAATCCGAGCAGATAACAGCTCTAAAGCGGCGGTGCCTGCTAACGAGTTACCCGATGGATCCAGTTCTGGCGACCAAACGGCAATCGACATTTCGCCTGGCACAATTGCAATAATCCCACCACCAACGCCAGACTTGCCAGGCATACCAACACGGTAGGCAAACTCACCCGCACCATCATACAAGCCACACGTCGCTAAGAGCGCATTCATTTGCTTGCTTTGCGTCGGCGTTAAAATCCGCGTTTTTCCCGATAAAGGCGTTCCTTGATTCGCCAGGTAGAAAAAGGCTTTGGCCAAATCAACACAACTCATTTCTAATGCACAATAGTGGAAATAATTAGTTAAAACCGGCACCACCTCATTGTCAAAATTGCCAAACGCACGCATCAGATAAGCAATTGCCGCATTGCGATCACTGTGCTGCATTTCTGAATCCGCAACCACCTTGTCATAACAAAGATGGGGGTTGCCCGCTAACTGACGCACAAACTCTAACATCCGCTGGCGAGGGGCTGATTGACGCGTATGCAGCATATCACTGACGACTAAGGCGCCAGCGTTGATAAACGGATTACGCGGGATCCCCTGCTCCATCTCAAGCTGGATTAATGAGTTAAAAGCCTGACCAGAGGGCTCTTTACCAACCCGTGTCCATATTTCTTCCGCGCGATAATTTTGCATTGCCAATGTCAGGCTTAACGCTTTAGAAATCGACTGGATAGAAAAGGCTTCGTCCGCGTCACCGGCGGTGATCAGGTCGCCATCGTTGTAGCAAACCGCAATACCGAGTTTATGATTCGGCACATCCGCAAGAGCTGGAATGTAATCAGCCACCTTGCCGCGCCCCATTAAAGGACGGACATCCTCCAGGATTTGCGCTAACAGTTGAGAGCTTGGTTTCACCAACAGGATCCTTTTACAACAGGGGACAAAAAAGCCAACCTGAGGTTGGCTTTCCGCTTTCACTTATCTGCGCCGTCGCGCCTTAGCACATTAGGCTGTGCGTGTGTATTTGATATCCCATACACCATGACCCAGGCGCTGACCGCGCTGCTCAAATTTAGTCAGCGGGCGCTCTTCAGGACGAGGAACATAATAGCCCTCTTTTGCGATATTTTGATAGTGAGGCGCCGCTTCCATCACTTCGATCATGTGCTCAGCATAGTTTTCCCAGTCCGTCGCCATGTGGAATACGCCACCCATTTTTAGCTTGTCTCTTACCATTTCAGCGAACGGTAACTGCACAATACGGCGTTTGTGGTGACGTTTTTTATGCCATGGGTCAGGGAAGAAAAGTTGCACCGTGTCCAAACTTTCTTTCGGCAACATTTGCTCAAACACTTCGACCGCATCGTGGCACATCACACGCAGATTGGTGACACCGGCTTCACGCGCTGCCATTAAACAGGCCCCCACACCAGGGGTATGCACTTCAATACCCACAAAGTTCTTCTCAGGGGCATTTTTTGCCATTTCAACCAAAGAGGCGCCCATGCCAAAACCGATTTCTAACACCACAGGATTATCATTACCAAACACCTGCTGCCAATCAAGCTCGGTGGCGTCAAAGTCAATCCCCATGGTAGGCCAGGATTCGTTTAGCGCTTGCTCTTGCCCTTTCGTTAAACGGCCTTCGCGACGCACAAAACTGCGTACTTTACGAATAACTTTGCCATCCTCGGTGAGTTCGGTTTTAGTGACTTCAGTCATGATTGGGTGCCTGTGATGCAGTAGTAATGATGCCGGTAGCCGTCACCATCGATTGTTGGAAATCTAAACGGACTGCGCATTATGCAAAGTTTTTGCGATAGCGCAAGGTGGACGCGCTGATCCTATTAGTACGCCCTGTCGTTAGTGTACCCTGTGGCCTGCCTTTGTGCACGTGTGAGCAAAACAATAAGAGAGAACACAGTGAGTCAATCATTTTCCGATGCCATCTTAAACTGGTATGAGCAATATGGCCGTAAAACCTTACCGTGGCAGCAAAACAAAACGCCATATAAAGTCTGGCTCAGTGAGATTATGCTGCAACAGACCCAAGTAAGCACAGTAATCCCTTATTTTGAACGGTTTATGGCACGGTTTCCGACCGTTATCGACTTAGCGAATGCCGATCAGGATGAAGTTCTTCATTTATGGACGGGGTTAGGGTATTACGCCCGTGCCCGCAACCTTCACAAAGCGGCACAAGTGATTGCCAACCACCATGATGGCGTATTTCCTACCACGCTCGATGAGGTCATGGCGCTCCCAGGTGTCGGCCGCTCAACCGCCGGTGCCGTGCTTTCTTTGTCGCTCAGTCAACCGCACCCCATTTTAGACGGCAACGTCAAACGCACCTTAGCGCGTTGTTTTGCCGTCGAAGGTTGGCCGGGTAAAAAGCCGGTAGAAAACAAGTTATGGGAGATTGCCGAAACACTCACGCCCACCACAGATACCGACAAGTACAACCAAGCCATGATGGATATGGGCGCGATGGTTTGTACACGAAGCAAGCCTAAATGTGATCTTTGCCCTGTTGCCGACCGCTGCGAGGCACGTGTACAAGGTCGGCAAATGGATTTTCCTGGCAAAAAACCGAAAAAAACCTTACCGGTCAAACAAACCAGTTTTTTGCTGATCCAGTATCAGGATGAAATCTGGTTAGAGCAACGACCACCAAGCGGCCTTTGGGGCGGGTTATGGTGCTTGCCTGAAGCGGCTGAGCACACGCTCGAGGCCGATATTGCCGATAAGCTACATAATATCAAACCGGTCAAAACTGAGGTCTTAACCGCGTTTAGACATACCTTCAGTCACTTTCACTTAGATATTGTACCGATTAAAGTCTCGGTGGCTGAGCGACCGCAAATCATCATGGAAGCCAACCAAGGGCTTTGGTATAACTTATCACAACCTGCAAAAGTAGGATTAGCGGCCCCAGTGAAAAAGCTGTTAACCTTGCTTGAACATGAGCGCCAACAATCTCTAACCGGCGATGACAAGGAGCCTAGATTATGAGCCGTACCGTATTTTGCCAACGTCTCCAAAAAGAAGCCGATGGACTCGATTTTCAACTCTACCCGGGAGAGTTGGGCAAACGCATTTATGACAATATTTGCAAAGAAGCCTGGGCGGAATGGCAAAAGAAGCAAACCATGCTTATCAATGAAAAGAAGCTCAATATGATGGATCCTGAACATCGTAAGATCATTGAACAAGAAATGGTCAACTTTTTGTTTGAAGGAAAAGACGTGCAAATCGATGGCTATGTGCCACCCGAAGCGTAAATTCCGTGGTGTCGCCCACAGCTAGGCGGCTTGACCACAGCAACGCACCCGCATTGTGTTACGCTCAATGCGGGTGTTTTTTTATCCTAATACAATCAAAAATGACGCGAATACTCTGTTTGTTAGTGTGCTGTTATGGCGCGTTGCTCTCCGGCTGCAGCCGAGAGAGCGTCGAAAAATATGTGGGCGTGGATTACCAAACGACTAACCGGTTTGCGAAAAATCTAGCGCCTATTCCAGGGCAATTCGAAAAAGATCTCGACGCCCTGAATCAGCTTATCAGCCAATTTACTGGCAAAATCGAAGTCCGCTGGGGCGAAGATCAAGTCTTTGTTTCCGGAAAACGTGACTACGTCAAATACACGGATAATTACAAAAGTCGCGCACGAATCGACTTTGAACGCGGTGTGATCCAAGTGGAAACCGTCGCAACTGACGATCCGAAAGATCACCTCAGACAAGCCATTGTCACCACCCTATTAACCCCGCGCGATCCTGCTTCTGTGGATCTTTACTCTGCAGCAAAAGTTCCGCTGACGGGACGCCCATTTCTCGAAGGGCAAGTGGTTGATCACGAAGGTAAAGCCATCACCTGGCAATGGCGCGCCAATCGCTTTGCTGACTATCTTATTGACCGGCGGCTAAAGAAAAAACAGGTCCGTTTTCAAAACATGTATTTTGTCACTATTCCTATGGTGACGGATCACGCCGCACAACGCAGCTATCAATATGCGGATATTGTCCGTCGTGCCTCTGAACGTTACGGCATCTCTGAAAAGCTGATTTATGCCATTATTAAAACCGAGAGTAGCTTTAACCCGTATGCTGTGAGCTGGGCCAACGCCTATGGATTGATGCAAGTGGTCCCGAAAACGGCGGGACGCGATGTATTCAAACTGGTAAAAAAACGTCGTGGCCAGCCCACACCTGAGTACCTTTTTGATCCAGAAAAGAACATTGATATGGGAACCGCCTATTTCTATATTCTCAAAAATCGCTATCTCAAAGCGGTGCGAGACCCACTTTCTTTGCACTACAGTATGATTTCCGCTTATAACGGCGGCACCGGTAATGTGCTACTGACCTTTGATAATAACCGCGAGCGTGCAATGCAAGACCTGAACCGTTTAAAACCTAACCAAGTCTACTGGGCGCTAACCCATCGCCACCCCTCTTCGGAGTCAAGACGCTACTTACAAAAGGTCACACGCTATCAAAAAGACTTCGCGCAACTTCCCCAGTAAACCGCGATAAGGGTCGAATTTTTGCGTGTTTTTATCGCACTTCGCTGTCTTTTTATCCAAACAATGCGATATCCGGACTTTTTTCAAAAAAACAGTTGACGGTGAGACCGAAAATCCGTTTAATAGCGCTCCGTTAGCCCGGATAGCTCAGTCGGTAGAGCAGGGGATTGAAAATCCCCGTGTCGGTGGTTCGATTCCGCCTCCGGGCACCATATAATGAAATAATGGTGTGACACACAGTATTTCGCGATTTGTGTGCCGGCTTAGCTCAGTTGGTAGAGCAACTGACTTGTAATCAGTAGGTCGCCAGTTCGACTCCGGCAGCCGGCACCATTGCCTCGATAGCTCAGTTGGTAGAGCAGGGGATTGAAAATCCCCGTGTCGGTGGTTCGATTCCGCCTCGAGGCACCATTATTCCCCCATAGTTCAGTTGGTAGAACGGCGGACTGTTAATCCGTATGTCACTGG
>NZ_JABWMG010000018.1:0-78854 GCF_013366455.1 Salinivibrio sp. EAGSL
TCACGATATGGGCCGCGCGCCATCCGACATCGGGGTCAAAATTGGCACCAATCGTAACAGGCGCAGTGCAACTGGCGCCCGTTGACAATGTGCACATACCCATCATCGTGCTGGGGCTTGTGTCACCTACGCCAATGGAATCATCGACGTTAAATATTAACGCCTTGTGGCATCGTCGCCAATGGCACCACCGAAACATAAATTTCGTGTAGATCGGGCAAGCGCCGGGGCGATATTAATCTTGTCACTCGGTGTAGCCGGCGCGCCCGTTGCATGGCGCCTTCGATATTTGAGCCAAACGATTAATAAAACTCACAACAAAGTGTCAACACGCTAGTCCGTATCTCTATCTATTCGCGCCTGCAGGGCATCAAACTTGTCGTGCAGGCGCATTAGCTCGAGCTCGAGTTTTAGGTTGATTTCGTAGGTGGCTTTTTGCTCCATCCTATCTTTTGCCGCTTGGCGGTTTTGCGACATCATGATGATAGGCGCTTGGAAAGCCGCCAGACTGGACAATCCTAGGTTAAGCAAAATAAATGGATAAGGATCAAAAGAAGTGTCCCCCACCAACCAAACCGTATTCACGACAATCCAGCCAATAATGAAAGCGAAGAAAAGTCCGATAAACGACCAAGAACCACCAAATGAGGCAATTTTATCCGCCACCATTTGCCCGGGTGTCAGACTTTCGTGAAAGGACTTGTTAACGTTTTCAGAGACAGACGTATTATTGGCAATGCTTTCAATGACTTTTTTCTCACCTGAACTCAGGCTACCAAACGGCTGGCCGAGCAAGGCTTTTGCTAAATTCTCAAAATACTTTTTCATTTTCCACTCCGTGTAAATACGCGCGACACGAAAAACGGTGTCGTGCGTACCTCTTCAATTAAGCGATTGAAATAGAGTAGGTTAATTTAGCAGCTTAGCAAGCTAATCTATAGCTTACGGTAAAAACTAAACCCGGCGTGCGCGAATGGTGCGGCTTTTCACTTTTCCATCATTCAACTTACGCAACGCGGCTTTAACGCAAGATTGTGACACTGCAATAAACGCCACATTATCGAGCACATTGATTTTACCCACCTGTTTACCGTCAATACCATCTTGACCGGTTAGTGCGCCTAAAATATCGCCCGCGCGTACTTTTTGCTTTTTACCCGAGTCAATCATCAAGGTTGCCATCTCAGGCTGGTAAGGCGCAGTGTCAAGCAAGTGCTGCGACGGCAGGGCTTCGGGGAGAAAATCGCGGTCATACTGATCGCCAATCATCGCCAGCTTATAGTGCTCAGCATCGTTATACAGCGAACACGCCACCCCTTTTTTGCCAGCGCGACCGGTACGGCCGACGCGGTGCACGTGAGTTTGCGGATCGTGGGCGAGTTGATAGTTGATCACCATATCCATGTCATCAATATCTAAGCCTCGCGCGGCGACATCAGTGGCCACCAGCACGGACGCACTTTTGTTGGCAAATTTTACCAAAGTGCGCTCACGGCCACGCTGTTCAATATCGCCATGCAAGGCAACAGCGCTAAAACCATCATCTTCTAAGTTATCGCACACTTGTTGTGTTTGGACTTTGGTCGTACAGAACACCACACAACTTTGCGGCTGAAAGTGCAATAACAGTAGTTTTAACGCTTGGTAACGCTGCCTGTTGTCATCAACTTTATAGACGTGTTGCGAGATTGTACTTTGCGTTTGCACCTCATCCACTTTAACGGAGACAGGGTGGCTCAGCACTCGCTGGGCAATAGCATTGATCGAGCGCGGGAAGGTGGCGCTGAATAATAAGGTTTGGCGATGAGCGGGAACACGCGCAATGATAGCATCCAAGGTATCTTGGAAGCCCATATCCAGCATCTGATCGGCTTCATCCAACACCAAGGTTTCAACATCATCGAGGCGCAATGTACCCTTGCGTAAATGATCGTCGACACGCCCTGGAGTGCCGACAATAATGTGTGCACCATGCTCCAGTGAGCCAATTTGCGGGCCAATCGATACCCCGCCACACAGCGTCAGTACTTTGACATTATGGCGGCCACGCGCCAACTTGCGCATCTCCTCAGCAACTTGCTCGGCCAACTCACGGGTTGGACACAGCACCAAGGATTGCACGCGAAAGCGCTTCACGTTCAGTTTGGCTAACACGCCAAGGCTAAACGCCGCTGTTTTCCCTGAACCTGTCTTTGCTTGAGCAATAATGTCTTTACCATCGAGCACAGACGGCAAGCTCTGCGCCTGAATCGGTGTCATTTCGGTGTAACCCAGCGTCGCTAAGTTATCGAGTAAATCAGCAGGTAACGCGAGCGAGGAAAAAGCGGTATCAGTCAAAGTCGTATCCACAGCAAAAGTAAACAAAGCCGCGCCCAAGCACGGCCAAAAAGGGGACGTATCATACCAGAATCTGGCTGCTGCCACATTAGTCGATTATAGCCACACGCTTTGCTCCCTGCTTTGCCACTTTATTCATTTTGTTACGCAATTGTTAGACCAAGCTCCGTATTTACACTTGCCCAGCTTGTCTTGTCATTGTGCTTGGTGTGCAATCAAGGCACACAATAAAGGAGGATTGTCTTGTGGCAAATATCCCAGTAGAAAACTACCCACTCTCTCATACGCAGGCGATTGTTTGGAACGACATGGACGCCCTGCAACACATCAATAACACCGTGTACTTTCGCTATTTTGAAGATGTGCGCGTGGTGATGCTTGAAAAACTGGAAGTGTTCGAGCTAGCTAAACGACTGCATGTTGGCCCGGTGGTTGGCTCGACGCGCTGCGATTATCGCGCCCCTTTGGTGTATCCAGATACCATCACCACCGTGGCTTGGGTGGAGGATATTCAAGAAAAGCGCTATGCGATGAAGTATGAAATCTACAGTCACAATCAAGAACGCTGTGTGGCCGAAGGCGAGGCTTTGATTGTCTATTGCGATTTTAAAACCGGTAAAAGCTGTCCTATCCCAGCCGAAACGTTCGAAGGGTTAAAAGCCTTTGTGGCGAAATAGTAAGCATAGAGACGAGCACTGCGCGTTGCCTGACGTGACGCGCAGTCAGTAATCAATAGAGAACTTTTAAGTGTAATGACAAATTTAACGCGATAGTAAGAACTTACGTAGATCCTGCTCTGAACGCATAACGAATAAGATAAACACCGTGTCTTCTTCTTGTTTATAGAAAATACGACAAGGGTTCACCACTACCTCTCGGTAATTCAAGTGCGGTAGTTCAGGTGGCACCCGACCAGAATCAGGAAAAAGCACTAACCGCTCCACTGCGGTAAAGGCCGCTTGCACTAGCGCTTTCGCTGCAACCAGATTGTCCAGAGCAATATATTCAGCAACGTCATTCAGATCCGCCAGCGCAGGCTCAGTCCAAACTATTTGAGCCATTTGGACATTTGTTCCTTGGCATCATGGTGACTCAAGAGCTTCTCTTCGGTAATTGCGCGCTCGCCACGCGCGATCCCTTCTAAGATAGCAAGACGACTCTGCATTAATTCGTAATCATCCACACTTAATAAGTACGCTGAAGGCTTACCATGTTCGGTGATCAAAACAGGCTCTTTATTCGCCTTCAATTCAGACAAAATTTTGGTTGCCTGACGCTTCAGTGTGGTCACAAGTTCTACTTTCATCGCTCGCCCGAATAGTGGTATTAAAGTATCAGTATTGTAGCACTTAAGTATCACTGAAAAAGTTTTTTTTGATTCGCCTTATCAGCGACCGTCATTTCAAACTAATCTCTTCAGGCTCGCCCACTCTGGTCACAGTCGGCGCGCCTGGGGCGTTCCAGCGAAACAAGGTGATATGCCAAGTGCTGGGATCTTTTCGCGACGGGTCAATTAAGCCAATTTCATTACCACTTCTCAGCTTATCGGCCACCAACCAACTGGATGGTACTTCGCCATTTGCTAAGGCGGCTTGCCAATCAACGCTGGATAAGGCTTTGTATTGCAGAAGTTCAGGATGACGCAAATCCACCAGCTCACAGAGGTCAACCTGATACCGCACGAGCACGCGTGGCGTCGTGATCTGGCTGGCGTACTTTTGCATGGCCACGCGCGCACTCTCTGCACTCTCAGTCAAATACAGCGCGCTTTCACCCTGACGATTATACCGACCGCTCGGTCTGTCTTTACTTTCTCGCACCAAGGCAGCGTCGATGTGATCAGGGTGACATACTCTGACAAAAATACCCGAGATAGGCGTGCGGCACAGGCAGGGGATAGTTTTCGGTTCAAGTCCGTCCATGACTTGTGAATGTCCTTTATAAATCAATTATCAAGGCGTAGCTTAGCAAACAAAGAGGGTACAAATTGCGTGCTGACTAACGGATTACATCATCGCGTCTGGCTTGCTGTCGATACCACACAGGGGTACCATCCGTGCTCTGTGTAACACTGGGTGAGCAGCACCGCCAGAGGACAAACCGATGAAAAAAGCCGTTGTGGTATTTAGCGGAGGACAGGATTCAACCACCTGTTTGATTCAAGCGCAGGCAGAGTACGACGAAGTGCATTGCCTCACTTTCGACTATAACCAGCGCCACAAACAAGAAATTGATGTTGCCCGTGAGATTGCTGCAAACCGCAACGTCAGTGCGCACAAGGTACTGGATGTTGGTTTGCTCAATGAATTGGCGATTAGCTCGCTCACACGCGACAATATTCCCGTTTCCAACGCGCTGAACGAAAACGGCCTGCCCAATTCCTTTGTGCCGGGACGTAATATCTTGTTTTTGACGTTGGCCGGCATCTACGCCTATCAAATTGGCGCTGAGGCGGTGATCACCGGTGTCTGCGAAACCGACTTTTCTGGCTACCCTGATTGTCGCAATGATTTTATTCAATCAATGCAGCAAGCCCTTGAGCGCGGCATGGACAGAAAACTCGCGCTAGTCACACCACTGATGTGGCTGAATAAAGCCGAGACCTGGGCACTGGCCGATCAGTATCACGCCCTCGATTTTGTACGCGACCACACCCTAACCTGTTATAACGGCATTAAAGGCGTCGGCTGTGGAGAGTGTCCAGCCTGTCACTTACGCCAGCGTGGCTTAGATGAGTACCTCGCCAACCAAGCGGACGTGCAAGCCGCACTGCAGCAAAAACAAGCTAAAAACGCGTAACGGCGCGCACCCAACTGGAGCGACAAGAAATAAAAAACCGCCTCGCAATGAGGCGGTTTTTGTATCGAGTATCAAACAGCGGTTATTTATGCGGCTCATCATGCGGATGGGTATCAAACTCACCATGACTAGCCCGATGCACGGTTTCCACTGCAAGCGCTTTATCCAATTGCTGCGCCACATACTCAGGCGAGTGCGTGTGCACTGAAAGCAAGCGATACATCGCCGGGATCACCAGCAAGGTGACAAAGGTCGCAAAGGCCATGCCGGTGAAGATCACCGTCCCAACCGCGATACGACTTTCGGCTCCCGCCCCGGTTGACAGGATCAGCGGGATCATCCCTGCCAAGGTGGTAAACGCCGTCATCAAAATCGGTCGCAAGCGACGGACTGACGCATCGATAATCGCTTTTTCAAATGCAATACCACGATCACGCAATTGGTTGGCAAACTCCACGATTAAGATACCGTTTTTCGTCACCATCCCAATCAGCATGATCAAACCAATTTGGCTATAGATATTGATCCCTTGGTTGGTCAGCCACAAACCTAAAAAGCCACCTAGCATCCCCATGGGCACCGTCAACATCACTACCAAGGGGTTGATAAAGCTTTCAAATTGCGCCGCTAACACCAAGTACGATACCAAGAGGGCTAAACCAAACACCACCAGCACACTGGTTTGGTTGTCCCGAAAATCTTTCGACTCGCCCGAGTAGCCCACCGAGATATCAGCTGGCAGCGTCTCGGCCGCCGCGGAGTCGAGATAATCGAGTGCTTGGCCGAGCGTCACATCCTCACCTAAGTGCGCCGATAAGGTGATCGATTTTTGCTTGTTGGTATGGCTTAGACGCTGCGCAGAGGCGGTTTCTTCCACCGTGGTTACCGCATCCAGCGAGACCAATTGACCACTACGACTGCGCATATAGATACGACTCAGATCGCTCTTGCTGCTAAACGCATTTTCATCGCCACGGACATACACATCATATTCTTCACCGCGATCCACATAGCTGGTCTGCGCGCGACCACCTAACATGACTTCCAAGGTGTCGGAGACGTCCCGTACCGAAATGCCAAGTTCAGACGCACGACGGCGGTCTACTTTGACGACTAGCTCAGGCGTATTTTGGCTGTAGTCATAGTCCGGGCTATCAATCATGCCCGCATCACGACTCATTTCACCTAAGGTCTCAGCCCAGCGATGCAACTCAGGGTAGTCTGGGCCGCTGAGTACAAATTGCACCGGCTCAGAGCTTCGACCGCCAAAACCAGGGGCAAACGGGAACACTTGCACATCTGGCACGCCATTCAGTACCTGACGCACTTCCCCGAGAATGGCTTGTGCTGAACGGTCGCGCTCATCCCAATCGGGTAAAAGCATGATCACAAAGCCAGTTTGGTCGCCGGCGCGCCCCCCAAAGGCAGGCGTTTGCAAACTCACTGAGCTTAACGTGCCTGCTTCTACCAGTGGCATTAAGCGCTGTTCGATTTGCTCAATGTTGCCCACCATGCGGTTATATGCCGTCCCTTCAGCGCCTTTCACAAAGGCTAACAGTACACCACGGTCTTCTTGCGGCACCAACTGAGACGGTAAAGATTGCATTAACGCCCCACTGCCACCAAGGCAAAGTAGAATTACTACTGGGGCCATCCAACGCCAGCGCAGCACCTGCACTAAAGCGCGCCGATAATAACTTTCAAGCCGCTCAAACCCACGTGTCACAATGCGGTTAACCGGACTGGATGACACATTTAATCGCAGCAACTTACTGCCCAGCACGGGCGTCAGCGTCAGAGCAATCAAGGATGAACACAACACGGTCACGGCCAGCATCACCGCAAATTCTGTGAATAGCTTGCCTATCATGCCGTCCATATAGGTGATGGGTAAGAACACCATCACCAGTACCGCCGTGGTCGCAATCACCGCAAAGCCCACCTCCCGTGCGCCACGGTAAGCGGCTACCAACGGCTTATCGCCTTGCTGTAAATGGTGGAAGATATTTTCCACCACCACGATGGCATCATCCACCACTAACCCAATCGCTAAGATCAGCGCCATCAAGGTGAGAAGGTTAATCGAGAATCCCAGTGCCGAGGCGACGATAAAGGCCGAAATCAATGACACGGGCACGGTCACCGCGGGAATCAGTGTCGCGCGGGCTTGGCCAATAAAGATATACAAGACTAATACCACCAACGCGCCAGTCACAAAGAGCGTGCTGTACACCTCTTCAATCGAGCGCTCGATAAATATGGTGGTATCATAGTCGACCCAAAGGCGTGTACCTTCAGGGAGAAATGCCTGCATCTCATCTACGAGCTTGTGGGCACGCTCAGAGATATCGAGCGGATTGGCATCGGATTGTGGGATCAATGCTAAGCTAAGGTTGTTGATACCATTATTTTTATAGGTGGCATCTTCATTACGTGAGCCAATGGCGACGTCCGCCACATCCGACAAATAAATCGCCGTTCCATCGGCCGTGGTACGGATCACCAGCTGGTTAAAATCTTCCGCATTACGATATAAACGATCGCTACGCACCGGCATGGTCATCACGTCATTACGGATTTCCCCGCCCGGGCTTTCTAGGTTTTCCTCCCGCAATGCATCGAGAATATCTTGGGTCGTGATCCCATGTCCTGCCATCTGGGTGGGGTCCAGTTTGACATACATCACTTTATACAGCGCGCCGTATAAGTCGACCGAGCTCACCCCAGAAATCAAACTGAATCTGTCTTCCAGGGTGCGCTGAGCGTACTCGGTAAGCTGGTTGCGATCCATTTCCGATGACGCTAGGTTGATGTATATCGCTGCTTCACCGGTGCCGTTATCTTTATACACAATCGGATCATTGGCATCATCGGGCAGTCCACCTTGCGCACGCGCCACCGCATCGCGCACATCACTCACGCCTTCAGTCAGTGGATGATCGAGGTTAAATTCCACCGTGATACGCGATGAGCCATTACGACTGACTGACGTAATTTCATCAATACCGCTAATGCCGGACAGCTCATCTTCAATCAACTGTGTGACTTGGCTTTCCATAATGCTTGCCGACGCGCCCGAATATCCGGTGTAAATACTCACCACAGGGCTATCAATATCCGGCATCTCACGCACAGAGAGCGTCGAAAAAGACACAGCACCAAACACACATAGCAGTAAACTCAAAACCACCGCCATCACCGGCCGCTTCACCGACACATCAGATAACCACATTAGCTGGCCTCCGTCTCAGGTGCGGTCTCATCGACACGGCTTTGATCATCAGCTTGATGTTTAGGCGCTTCTGCATTTAACACTGATACTTGTGCGCCATCGCGCATGTTCACCAAGCCTTGTATGACGATGTTTTGCCCCGGTTCAAGTCCTTTACTTACTACCACTTGGTTATCAATGCGTGCACCGAGGGTAATTTCGGTACGATGGGCGATACCTTCATCATCAACACGAAACACATAGCGACGGGTGCCGGAATACTGCAGCGCTTGCACCGGGACAATCACCGCTTGCTGTTGTGGTAAGGCCAATTTTGCTTCCATCAGCATACCAGGTTGCAGTTGGCTTTCAGGGTTATCCAACGCGACCCGGACACCAACAGATAACGCGTCTTGATTGATACGAGAGTCCACGACCCGAACCTCACCATTGAACGTTTTGTCCGGCCAAGCTTGGGAGGTCACTACCACCGGCATATCAGGATATAAGCGGCTGAAATACTGCTCTGGGACTTGAATATCCAGATTCATACGCGACAGATTATCGAGACTGAACAAGGTTTCACCGATGTCCACACGCTGACCGACGCTAAGATCAAACAAACCGATACGCCCGGAAAATGGCGCGGTTAGGCGATGATCATCTAAATCAGATTGCGCCGACTGCAGACGGGCTTTGGCAATGTTGACGCTGGCTTGTTGTGCTTCTAGTTCGGTTTGCGTCAATGCGCCACGTTGCGCCAACTTATTGTATTCTTTAAGTTTACGCATCTCATCATTCAGATATGCCGACGCTTCCAGCACAGCCGCTTGGGCTTTGGCGCGGTTAAATGTCACCAAAGGTGCGCCCTTTTCAACCGTTTCCCCCGGCTGCACATGGACCGCTTCAATCCGTGCTGACACTTCCGATTCAATACTGATCTGTTGATGAGCTTTGATGTTTCCCACTAACGACAGAGACGGTGAAACAGACTGGGTTTCTACCGGCGCGGTCATCACATCCACAGCGCGAGCGCTGGGTGGTGGCGCTGATGTCTCACCGTTAGATGACGCCGAGTCACCAAACTGCCAGTACGCGATCCCCGCCAACACAGCGACGCCCAATAGCATCCATTTTTTCATTGCATGACACCTTATTATTTGAATAGCACCAGTGTACTGATCTACGTTTTTTTGTCCTTAAAGAATTGTAAAGACGTTGTTTTTTATCGTTATTACATCCAAATTCGAGATTTAGCTACATAGCACTCAGACTGTGAAAACGCAGGCAGGTTTCAAAAAGCGATAAAAACGACGCTTATCGCTGATTTTGGCCGCAAGACGTTGAAAAAAACACCAACCGCATTCTGAGATTAAGAAAACCCTTTACAGATCCAGTCGGTTTGGTAAGATTCGCCTCAATCGCGTGGTGGAGTTCCCGAGCGGTCAAAGGGATCAGACTGTAAATCTGACGGCTCAGCCTTCGAAGGTTCGAATCCTTCCTCCACCACCATTATTTAAAGGGCCAGCATTTGCTGGCCCTTGCTCGTTCTATCAAACGACATGCACTAAACGACATATTCATTATCTACTCAAGGCCGCTCGGCCATGCGGTGACCACAAATCTTGCTCTGGACCTTTAGGTACGATCCGTGTCGGATTGATGTTGCCATGGCTGTAGTAATAGTGGGTTTTGATATGGTGCATATCGACCGTTCCTGCCACGCCTGGCACTTGAAATAACTCTTTCATATAGCAGAACAAATTGCAGTAGTCGGCGATACGTTGTTTGTTACATTTAAAGTGACCCACGTACACAGGATCAAAGCGGATTAAAGTGGTAAATAATCGCCAGTCTGCTTCTGTGATCTGATTCCCAGCCAGATAGCGGTTGCGACTCAGATGATCGTCCAACACCGTCAACGCACTGAATAGCTTATCAAAAGCGTCTTCATAAGCCGCTTGTTCGGTGGCAAAGCCACATTTATACACGCCGTTATTCACGTTCGGATAAACAAATTCATTCCACTGATCGACCGCTGCACGCAGGTTTTCTGGGTAATAATCGTCATCATTCCCCGTAATGGCATTAAAGGCCGAATTAAACATCCGAATGATATCGGCCGATTCATTACTGACAATGGTCTGGGTTTGCTTATCCCACAAAATCGGCACAGTGACCCGACCCGTGTAGTCAGGCTTGGCTTTGGTGTACAACTGGTGCGCGTAGTCAAAGCCATATAAGGGCTCGGGCTCTGAGAATGTCCAGCCATGCTCCAGCATTTCGGGCGCAACAACAGTCACGCCGATATGGGATTCAAGCCCTTTCAGATGACGCATAATCAAGGTGCGATGTGCCCACGGGCAAGCGAGAGACACATAGAGATGATAACGATCAGACGCTGCTTTAAAACCCGCATCCCCGCTTGGGCCGGCTTCACCGCTCGCGGTTATCCAATGTCGGAATCCAGCATCTTCACGAACAAAACGCCCGCCTGATGCTTTGGTGTCATACCATACATCGTGCCAAATACCGTCAATCAGTTTTCCCATAGGTCCTCCTTTCTTTCTGAGCACAGTATATGAAGCATCGACGGTAATGTCGGTAGACCCGATTGTTGGAGTTATTCGAAAAAGCTGAGCAATGGCTCTGACATTGAGAATGTCATGATTTTGTTAGAACTTTCTTAATCGCCTTTTTCGCGTTTGACCTTCATTCACTATGTCCTCTACTGTGAACAGCGATGAATAAAAGGAGAAAATTGATGAAACGTATATTAGCGACCCTATCTTTTGCGTTTGTTGTTGCAGCCAGTCTGCCAAGTTTCGCTGCCAATGAGACAACCGAAATGTCAGCAGAACAGCTGACTGACCAAGTGGTGAGCAGCTACGCAGAAGCGGCTGAACAGGTTGTTTCAATATCTAAAGACTATCAAAGTAAGCTCGAGAGCATCAGTGATGAAGAGCAAGCTAAAGCACTGATGGCGGAGACGCAGAAAGAAATGGCACAAGCGATTGAAGCAACTGGCTTATCCATCGAAGAATATAACAATGTCTTTCGTCAAGCACGTGAAGATAAAGAACTACAAAAGAAGATCAGCAACATGATCAATGAGTAGGCATAGTCTGAAATAAGGGCAAGTGTATTCTCTTGCCCTTGTTGCTCTTCGTTTAGGCTTGAGCCGCTGATATGTGCGATTGAGGCAACCACAGTGAAATCACCGTGGTGATCAGTAAAAATACAAACGACACCCAAAGACACGCGGCGAGTCCCCATACTTGGAACACCCAACCGGATAACACGGTGCCAATTAAGCGTCCCATCGCGTTAGCCATGTAATAAAAGCCCACATCCAGGGACACACCATCACCTTTGGCGTAGCTGACAATCAAGTAGGAATGCAGTGAAGAGTTAATCGCAAATATCGCTCCAAACACCATAAGCCCGACGATAATCACCCCTTGCGGATGCCACTGCTCACCAATCGCGTAAGCAATAACACCCGTCACCACGGCTAATAAACCTGCCCAACCTAACGCCGCTTTACCGCCCGGCGAATGGCCAGCTTGGCGCCCGGTAATTTTCGGCGCAATCCCTTGCACCACGCCGTAACCAATCACCCATAGTGCAAGAAAGCCACCGACCATACTATGGCTCCAACCAAATGTGGTGCCAAGATAAATTGGCAAGGCCACCACAAACCACACATCTCGCGCGCCGAAAAGGAACATCCGTGCCGCTGAGAGAATATTGACGCTGCGCGACTTGGAAAATATTTCCGAAAACTTTGGCTGACTTTTGGCTTTCCCCAAATCGGCATGGAGCGATACCAGACTGCCGATAAACACCAAGACCAATACACCCGCCATGGCTGCCACCGCGTATTGAAAGCCAATCCATGAGAGCAATGCGCCACCGACAAAAAAGCCCACACCTTTGAGTGCGTTCTTCGAGCCAGTGAGGATCGCAATCCACTTAAACAGCGCTCCTTGTGCGTCTTCGGGCACTAGGGTTTTGATCGCACTTTTGGCACTCATTTTATTAAGATCTTTCGCAATCCCAGACAAGGCTTGAGCCGCCATCACCCAGGGAATGGTAAGCCAAACGGCTGGCACCGCTAACATGGCGAGCGCCACAATTTGCATGCCTAGGCCAATATTCATGGTGCGGTTAAGCCCTAATCGAGCCCCTAACCAGCCTCCGACCAGGTTAGTCACCACGCCAAAAAATTCGTAAAACAAAAATAGCGACGCGATTTCTAAGGTGCCATAGCCTAAATCATAAAAATACAGCACCACCAACATACGCAGTGCGCCGTCGGTGATGGTAAAATTCCAATAGTTAAAGGTGACCAGCATGTACTGGCGCACGGATTGGCTTAATTGAGCAAACATAGTGGCTGTCTAATTAGGTTTAATAAGAGCGGTAAATAAAGGCGATGCTCTGTATGCACCGCCACCGTTAAAAAGCATCACTTACTGATCGACTAAGCCAACGTTGCGTACCAGCTCGGCGGTACGCGTGGCATACCCCATCTCGTTGTCATACCATGCATAGATTTTGACCATACGCTTGCCCACTACCATGGTGGATAAACCATCGACAATGGTGGAGCGCTGATCGCCACGGTAATCAATCGAGACTAACGGACGCGCCTCAAAGCCAAGAATGCCTTTAAGCTCAACGTCCGCGGCCTCTTGCAACAGTGCATTCACCTCATCAGCAGTGGTATCGGTTTCCACATCAAAAATCACATCCGTTAGCGACGCATTGGCGAGGGGGACACGCACCGCGTGGCCATTAATCTTACCTTTTAGATCCGGGAAAATTTCTACGATGGCGGTCGCCGATCCTGTGGTGGTCGGGATCAAGCTCATGCCGCACGCGCGAGCACGACGTAAGTCTTTATGCGGCGCATCTAAAATCGTTTGAGTATTGGTTAAATCATGAATGGTAGTGAAGGTCGACTGCGCAATCCCCAGCTTTTCATGGATCACTTTCACAATCGGAGCCAAGCAGTTGGTGGTGCACGACGCTGCGGTAACGATTCGATGTTTGCTGGGATCAAATATCGCGTCATTCACTCCCACCACGATATTCGCCACACGCTCATCTTTGACTGGCGCAGAGACAACCACACGCTTTACGCCTTGGTCCAAGTATTTTTGCAGCAAATCCGCGTCACGGTGTTTTCCCGTTGCTTCAATCACCACATCGCAGCCTGACCAGTCGACGGCATCAATCGCTTTTTCTTGGCTTGTCGTCAGTGTTTGACCGTTAATCTGCACGCGGTTGCCTTCTGCACTCACCGCGTGATGCCAACGCCCTTGTACCGAATCAAACTCCAGCAAATGCGCCAGTGTTTCCGTATCTCCCGCCACGTCATTAATGTGGACAAATTCGAGCTCTGGCCAGTCAAATGCAGCTCGTAATGCCAAACGGCCGATACGGCCAAACCCATTAATCCCGACTTTAATTGTCATAACTCTCTCCTTTATACGCAGCAAGTTGGGCGTGACGCCATCTTGGCAAGCCGCGTGATATCGTCTTGATAAGTGTCTTTTAGGCAGTTGGAATCAACTAAGCCTTGAATTTGTTTGCGCATCCAGCCCGGTAAATCGTCGGCGAGACGATAAAACACCCATTGCCCTTGGCGCGTATCAATCAACACACCACTGGCACGAAGCTGCGCCAAGTGGCGTGAAATCTTCGGCTGAGAGGTATCTAGCGCTTCAGTAAGTTCGCACACACATAACTGTCCTTCACGAGCAATGAGCAGCAAACACCGCACGCGTGTTTCATCGGCCAATAATTTGAAAAACTGGTGAGGCAACATATCCTTTCTCACACTCTTCACTAAATGAACATATGGATATGCGTATATTATTACTAACGTATAAAAATGCAAGCAATCGGAGAAAGCTGTCATAAAAATTTAATCGTGGTTGTCTGGGAACCAAAAAAAGCAGCCCGTGGGATGGACTGCTTGGGGACGTCTCAATATATTGACTTTTATTAGACTAGAGCAACCATTGTTTAATCGTCTCGTTACTGGGCACGCCGCCAGCATGGACCACTTGCTCATCCATCACCACCGCCGGTGTCGACATCACACCATAAGCCATCATGGTTTCAAGATCGGTGATTTTTTCGACGGAGACGTCAACCCGCTGCTCTGACGCGATATCTTCAATCTGTTTGGCCGTATTCGTGCAATTGGTACAGCCTGATCCAAGGACTTTAAATTGTTTCATTGTTTTCTCCTAAAATTGCCAAAAAGGTAAATTAAAGACCCACCCTGTCACCGTGAACCCAGTCAGTAAAAGCGCAAACAGGATCGCGAGTAGGCGCCACTGCATCACCTGCTTTAGCATCACAAACTCTGGTACACTGGCTGCGACAGTGCTCATACAAAACGCTAGCGTGGTGCCCAATGGCAAGCCGTTGCGAAGCAAACTTTCCATGATGGGGATAACACCTGTTGCGTTCGAATACAGCGGGATCCCGATAAACACCGAGGCGGGCACCGACCACCACTGCCCCGCCCCTAAGTGAGATTCGATCCAGCCATCTGGCACAAAACCGTGCAATGCCGCACCAATACCCACACCAATAAACACCCATTTCCAAATGCGCCCAACAATGTCTTTCATTTCTTGTTTGGCGAACTGATGGCGGGCATTCAGTGAGATCGCCGATGCACTCGACGGTGATGCTGGGGTTGATGAAGTGGTCGGTGAAGCGGGTTGTGCTTGCGCCTTTTCCATCGCATTCGCCGCAAATGGCTGTAACCAGCGCTGTGCGCCGATGGCATCTAAAAACCAGCCACTAACGATGCCAATGGTGATCCCCAATGCCACATATGCAAGCGTAAATTCCCATCCCAAAAGACTAAATAACAACAAAATGGCCACTTCGTTAATTAGCGGCGAAGTGATGAGAAAGGCCATAGTGATCCCAAGCGGGATCCCTGCCGAGGTAAAGCCAAGAAAAACCGGAATACTCGAACACGAGCAAAAAGGCGTGATTGCGCCGAAAAAGCTTCCCGAGGCATAACCAAAGAAACGCTTTTTGCCCGCTAAATAATCACGGACACGCTCAACCTTGAGCGACGCGCGCAACAGCGCAATGACATAAATCATCACGACCAATAGCGCGAGGATTTTGGTGGTGTCTTCAATAAAAAAGTGAATCGCCTCACCCAATTGCGTATCCGGTGATAGCCCGATAAGTTGGTAAGCGAGCCAATCGGCAAAATAGGTAAAAACGTCAAACATACTGCGTCCTCTTATCGTGTGTTACACGCCGATGGTTTGAAGGCCATCAGCGCTCGTTATAGATAAGACGGACGAGGGCTAAAAAGGATGCAAAAAAATCACTCAGAATCGCGTAGGTGGCAACAGATTCGATGGTGTTCATCGAATTGAATGTTGCACTGCACCAGCAGTATTTCTCGCAAATGCTGTCGCGCACGCTGAATGCGTGATTTAACCGCCGGCAGTGAAAGTTGATGAAAGTCGGCATAATCACGCTGGGTGACGCCGCCGAGATCACATTGCTCAATCACATCACGCTGTTCGTCTGGCAAGCGCCACAACGCTTGGGGTAAGCACGCCATTAATCCGGTGATCGCTGGCCGCGTATCGCGGCTATCGGGGAGTGGCTCAGGATCCGCAACCAGTAATACTTTGTTTTGTTTTCTATACCTGTCGATCAACACATGCCGGGCGGTACGATACAACCAGGCGCGCGGCTGTTGCACCGCGCAAAATTGCTCATTGTGTTGCAATACTCGCAGAAAGGTCTCCTGTAACACATCGGCACTCAGCACGTCATCATGGGTTTGTTTGATTAGCCAACGATAAAGCGACGATTCATAATCATGCCATGCCTCAAGCAAGCATGGCATAGTCGACGTTGACGACAACTGACTAGTCATAACGCCGTTTCATCCGTAGCGCCACATTCACCAAGGCAATCAGCACGGGCACTTCAACCAGTGGCCCAATTACTCCTGCAAAGGCTTGATCAGAGTGAATGCCAAAGACTGCTATTGCCACCGCAATCGCCAATTCAAAGTTATTACCGGATGAGGTAAACGCAATTGACGCGTTGCGGTCATAGGGGATCCCCAGTTTTTTGCCCACAAAGAAGCTAATAAAGAACATCAACACAAAGTAGGTCACTAGCGGTACAGCGATACGCAACACATCAAGCGGCAACGCAATAATCGCTTCCCCTTTGAGGCTAAACATCAACACAATGGTCGCCAACAAAGCAATTAACGTCATCGGTGAGATACGTGGCAAAAAGACATCTTCGTACCAATGTTCACCCTTTTTAGCGACCAGCACAGTACGTGATAGATAACCCGCTACAAAAGGGATACCCAAGTAAATCAGCACACTTTGCGCGATGTCCCCCATGGTCACATCCACCACAAAACTTTGTAGACCCAGCATGGGGGGTAAAACGGTGATAAATAGCCATGCCATCACACTGTAGGTCAGGATCTGAAATAAGCTATTTAGGGCCACCAATGCCGCGCCATACTCTTTATTTCCGCCACTGATGTCGTTCCACACCAAGACCATGGCAATACAACGGGCAAGACCAATCAATATCACTCCCGCCATGTAGCCTGGCTCATCACGTAAAAACAGCACCGCCAGCGCGAACATAAGAATGGGACCCACGACCCAGTTCATGATCAGCGACAGCGTGATGGCTTTTTTATCGCGTGTGACCGAACCCAATAAACGATAATTCACTTTTGCCAGTGGCGGATACATCATTAAAATCAAGCCAATCGCCAGCGGCACATTGGTGCTGCCGACCGATAAGCGCTCACTGAGAGTTGCTACTTCTGGATAAATCCACCCTATACTGACCCCAATGGCCATGGCGAGAAAAATCCACACCGTCAAATACCGATCAAGCCACCCCATCTTTTGGGCGGCCGACGGCGCACAGGTTTCAGATTGAGACATAATACAAATCCTTGGTGATTACTGACGTTGAATAACAAGCACCATCATGATGCGATAGGTTAACTATTGATGATCCTCACAAGCCGTCTTTCCCTGCATCACAGGCGTGACAGGGCTCAGAAGCGAGGAATTATTGATGGCAGTGGTGCGCAAAACACCGCGCATCCACTCAGGTAATGCAGGATGAAGCTGATAATAGACCCACTTACCACGACGTTCTCCGACAACCAATTGGTGCTTACGTAGCTCCGCCAAATGCCGAGAAATCTTTGGTTGGCTTAGGGCTAACGCCTCCATCAGATCACATACACATAGCTCACCATGCTGAGAGAGCAGCAATAGAGAGGTCAGCCGAGTGGGCTCGGATAAGGCTTTGTAAAACGTTAGGGTGTCACACATTGAGATCATCCGCGCTTTTTATATATGGAAAATCATATATATGTTTTTCATATGTCAATTAAAATACTGAGCCATGATAGCCAATTGAGAACAATAGCCTCGTCTGCAGCCTGACATAACTTTTTAAAGACAACTCGGCTTTACCAAGCAACCTTCGCTGAGCGTTGCGTTATAGGTATAACGCTAGGCAAGCACTGACGCTTAATATTGATGTACGGACTCGACTAAAGCATGCAGCTGAAGCTTCTTAGCTTTGAGACAAAGCTAGGTAGTTTTTGCCGTTGCAAACAGGCTAAAAAGTCATCTGAAGTCATGGGAGGGTTCTTCAGGCCATGCCTTTGTTGTTGAGCAGCCTTAACGCAAGCGCTGCTATCTAGTTCAAACATGTCGCATAGGAATTCGTCTGGATGTATGGCAGATAAACCAAGTGGATCAAGTGCCTCTGAAGGGAAGTCTTTTAAATTGAAGGTGATGATAGACTCTGCTTGCCCTTTAATGGCAGCGGCAACAACATGTCTATCATCTACATCTGGTAAGGTTAAACCGTCTACCAATGGCTCATATCCTTCAATCAAGCAATCAGGAACATGCGCATTCATCAATTGTCTGGTTCTTGCTAGCCGTTCTGGATCGATATCTGGATTATTTTTGAGAAGATTTCTGATCCATTCATCATGTATTTTTTCTGTCCATCGTGCTCTAAATAACCCCGTGTTGGACAAATACATCAAATAGCTACGAAGCGGCGCGGGGTACATAACACATGCGTCTAAAATTACCGTATAGGATGTCATCAATACCCCATATCCATTTCTTGATCTAACGCTGATAGTTCAGCAAGTGCTGCTAGCCGTTTCTCTTCTAAGCGATTCTTATACGCCATCAAATCGGCATAGGCCACCTTCCTGCGGTTACCTGTACGACTATATGGGATCTCATTAGCATCAAGCAGCTTGATAAATGTCGGACGAGACATATTGAGCATGTCAGCCCCTTCTTGCGTGGTAAGCTCAGCATGAATAGGGGTAATACTCACTGAGTTACCATGGCCTAATTGCGTCAGCACCTCAATCATCATGTTTAGTGCACTTGATGGAATAGTGACTTCATGACTCTGACCAGACTTATCGACGACATGAATTTTTTGCGCTTCACCATTGGTTTCTATAACGGCTGATAACGCTTGGCTACTAAGCTTAGCCAGTGTGATTTCTTCGGCACTTGGCAGTGTTGTCATATTCATCGTATTTTTCTCAGCTTTGATTTCAGGCTGTATAAGCCTATGTACTGTTCAGTATCTGAAATATTCGAAAATCTGTCAACATTCGAAATTTTCGAAAGCCATTCAAACGCTCATTGCCGATATAGTCGAACACGAAACATAAAGGCACCGGGTTTCTAAAAAGCCCTTTACATCCGCATAAAATGCTGTAGTGTGACCAAAGCTCTAGATACGGAGCATCAAAAGACATCAAGTCAAAGTCGAGACAGACCACGCTATTTCCCGCATAGACTCTCTGCAGCAATCCACTTTCGCTTTTTTCCTAGATTGATAACCCGTTAACACCCCTTTTGCTATCACTCATTGGTAAGTATCACTGTATGGATGGTGATCACTTAATCCAAAGAAACCGACGCATCTGCGCGGCCCATGATGGATAACCACTGAGGGGGGCAGAGCAATAATCATTTAACTCATGGAGATAAAATATGGCCGCGACTAACGGCAGACTGCGTCACTGGTATCATTTACGCCGGGCGCAAACACAACCGCAAACACCATCAACCACATTTAAATCAGTAAGGAACGCCATTGATAGTTAATTTTGCTCTTCCCAACCTTGCCAACTGGCAGGTCGTGATTCATCAGTTTAACGGGGATATTATCCTCAAGCATTTGCTTCATCGTCTTCCTGTTTTGTCTCAACCTACCCTGCGTTTTGACCCCTGCACCCAAGAAGGCGCGATTTTTAGTCAAGGTGAGTGCTTAGGCGCCTTTTCGATCGCAAGCTAATCTCCCCCCATTACGTACCACGCATCCTCGTCACCATACGCCGAGCATTGCATTGAGGCCGCCTTTCCGTTCATTGAACGAAGCTGGTAAAGTGTCTTACTATCAATAAGACAACAAAGGCAGCCTCACACGTGAAAATCATCTCTTTTAATATCAACGGTATTCGAGCGCGTTTACATCAACTGCAAGCCTTAATTGAAAAACACCAGCCTGACGTGATCGGGTTGCAAGAAACCAAGGTGCATGATGATGCCTTTCCACTCGCCGATGTCGAAGCCATAGGCTATGAAGTACACTTTCATGGCCAAAAAGCGCACTATGGTGTGGCGATGCTATGCAAAAAGTCGCCAATCAGCGTACAAAAAGGGTTTCCAACCGATGATGAAGACGCCCAACGCCGTATGATTATGGCCACGTTTGAAGGCGAAAATGGCCAACCTGTCACCGTTCTCAATGGTTACTTTCCCCAAGGGGAAAACCGTAGCCACGAAACCAAGTTTCCTGCCAAGCGTAAATTCTACCAAGATTTGATGACCTATTTAGAGGGTCGTGATCCCAGCGAACACCTGGTGGTCATGGGCGATATCAACATCAGCCCTAAAGACGACGATATTGGTATTGGCGATCACAATGCCAAGCGCTGGCTACGCACCGGTAAGTGCTCTTTCTTACCTGAAGAGCGTGAGTGGTTAGAGACGTTGATGAATTGGGGCTTCGTGGATACATTCCGCACTCTACATCCAGCGGTGAATGATCAGTTCTCGTGGTTTGACTACCGTTCGCGCGGTTTTGATGATAACCGTGGCTTACGCATTGATGTGGTGTTAGCCACCCAAGATCTTGCCAGCCGCTGTATTGATGCGGGGATTGATTACGAGCTGCGCGGCATTGAAAAACCCTCCGATCACGCGCCAATTTGGGCCACCTTTAAATAAGCCCTCGAATTGGCCGCGCAAGCGCGCTTAACAATATCGCTTAAGACGCCGCTTAATATTATTACGCCGCAGCATGGCTATGCTGCGGCGTTTGTCATTTTGCGATATATGCCTATAACAGCTAGCTCAAGGGCCGCATATGACGTAAAAAGCGACGCTCTGCTAAGCGGAACATCCATAGGATGCTAAATGTCAGCGCCATATAGAACACACCCGCGGTCAAAAAAGATTCAAAGGGCGCATAATAACGCGAATTCACAATCCGAGCCGCCCCAGTGAGATCAACAATGGTGATAATGCCGGCGACGGCCGAGCCGTGAAGCATAAATACCACTTCGTTACTGTATGCCGGTAAAGCACGGCGCATCGCACTGGGCAGAATGATCCGCGAAAAGGCTTTATACGGGCTCATGCCATAGGCAATCGCCGCTTCCACTTCTCCTTTGGGTAAGCCATTGATGGCGCCACGAATAATTTCAGCGGTATACGCTGCAGTGTTGAGGACGAATGCGACGAGCGCACAAAACCATGCATGTTGCCACAACGAATCTTCAACGTTTACCACTTGGCTTAGGCCGTAGTAAATCAAATACAGTTGGATCAGTAGCGGCGTCCCCCGAAAAAAGTAAATAAACGCCCACGCAGGATAACGCCAAAGGGGAAACTGTGCATTGCGCGCCACGGCGACAGGCACGGCCACCAGCAAACCAATCACTAACGCGGAGGCCACCAGCCATACGGTCGTCCAAAGGCCATCGAGATAAATCGGCCATGTTTCGAGTACAAGTGAAAAATCCATAGTCACCTACCGCGTATGAATACTAAAGCGACGCTCCATCCAACGCAGCCCGGTGGTCGAGATGCTGGTAAAGAGCAAGAAAATAAGCGCGACGGTAAAGTAAAACGTAAATGGCATTTGGGTCGAGCCGGCTGCCAACGCGCCTTTACGTACCATGTCATCCAAGCCAATAATGGACACCAGCGCGGTGGTTTTTAACAGTACCAACCAGTTGTTACCAAACCCTGGCAGCGCATGGCGGATCATTTGTGGCAACAAGATGCGGCGAAACGCCAAACTACTGCTCATACCATAGGCGCGCGCGGCTTCCATCTCGCCGGCGTCGACCGCCATGATGGCCCCCCGAAAGGTTTCAGCCATGTAAGCACCAAAAATAAAACCAATGGTTAGGATCCCGGCGATAAACGGGCTAACGTCGATATAGTCGGGTAAATAGGCAGTCCAGTCATGATCGGGATTTTGTCCTGCCATGTACTCATTGAGCCATTCATTCATGCCATATAAGCTGTTATTGAGCAGCATTTGACCGCCGTAAAAAATCAGCATCATCAGTACCAAATCAGGGATTCCACGAATCACCGTGGTATAAACGGTCGCAATGCCACGCAACCAACCCAATTTAGATAATTTGGCAAGCGCCCCGAGCATCCCGAGTAACATGGCCAAGCCCAGTGATAATAGCGCAACCTGAAGGGTCACCCATGCGCCTTCAAGCAGGGACCACTCGTAACCTTTCAAATCAATCATATGATTCGGGCAGCACTTTCATGCTGCCCGCCTGCCTTTTACTCGCCGTAAACGTCGTAGTCGAAGTATTTGGCAGCAATCTCGTCATACACGCCTTTTTCACGTAATGAATCAATTGCTTGATTAAGTTTCTCAGTCAGCGCTTTGTCTTGTTTGCGTGTCGCAATCCCAAAGCCCTCGCCAAACCACTCAGGGTTAGTCAAAGAAGGACCGATAAATTCAAATTCATCGCCACCCTCTTTATCGAGAAGCCCTTGCTGCAAAGCGGAAGCATCACCCAAAATAGATTCAATACGACCCGCTTTTAGATCAAGATAGGCCTCATCAAACGTACCGTAACGGACGATATCAACCGCGTCGCCATAGTTGTCGGTAAGATATTTGTCGTGTGTGGTTGCACGCTGTACACCAATTTTCACCCCGTCGAGTCCTTCTTTGGTGAAGGTGAGATCCGTGCCCTTTTCGGCCACAAACTTGTTCGGGATTAACGCGTATTTATTGGTAAAATCTACCTTTCTTTTACGCTCTTCTGTGATCGACATCGCTGCGATAATGGCATCGTATTTACGCGCCAACAGTGACGGAATGATCCCATCCCAATCTTGCGCGACGATCTTACACTTGGCCTGCATTTCCTCACACAGCGCATTGGCCATATCGACATCAAAACCTTTGAGATCACCTTCGTTTGTGGTCCAGCTAAAAGGAGGGTAGGCGCCTTCAATACCAAAACGTACGACCTTCCAATCCTTGGCTGCAACGGAGGTTGACCCAACTGCGGCCATCACGGCGGCGGCAACTAGCCATTTTTTCATCTTCCTTTCTCCTGTCGTTTAACGATGTTGTGTGGGCAAAGGCCCTATTGCATGGTTATGCTATTGATAATTATATTTAATTAATCAGTATATTGACGATATAAATTGCTGCAGACGCTCAGAGTCAGGTGCATCAAACAGTTCTTTCGGGTTGCCCTGCTCTTCCACTAATCCTTGATGCAAGAACATCACATGATTAGAGACATCACGCGCAAAACTCATTTCATGGGTTACCACCAACATGGTGCGCCCTTCCTCGGCCAGTGAACGCATCACGCCCAACACTTCCCCCACTAACTCGGGGTCAAGCGCGGAGGTTGGCTCATCAAACAGGAGTACTTCTGGCTCGACGGCAAGCGCTCGTGCAATGGCAGCACGCTGCTGCTGGCCGCCTGACAAGTGGCCGGGATAGTAGTCACGGCGCTCGTATAAGCCAACCCGATGGAGAAAGGCTTCAGCATCTTCAATCGCTTTTGCTTTGGGCACGCCGAGCACATGCACTGGCGCTTCAATCACATTTTGCAGCACGGTCATGTGCGACCATAGATTGAACCCCTGAAACACCATCGCCAGACGAGAGCGAATGCGCTGTACTTGTTTATCGCTGACGGGCACCGGATCGCCTGCACGGTTATTTTTCATTTTGATCAATTCACCATTGACCCAAATTTCACCGCCAGTAGGGGTTTCAAGTAAGTTAATACAGCGCAAAAAGGTACTTTTACCAGACCCGGAAGACCCGATAATCGAGATGACGTCGCCGCGGTGGGCATCGAGTGAAATGCCTTTGAGCACTTGATGCTGCCCAAAGCTTTTTTTAAGTGACTTAACCTGTAGCGCTACTGCATCCGTCATGCGCTAACTCCTATCATCCGTGATAATTATTGTATTGAGTTTATCAATTGAAAATATCACCCCTTCTCTTAAGGAGCAACATTTTGTTAACCTTTAAATCTGTTTTATTATAGTCACTATTACTGCATAAAAAGTCAAATACAATATTTAATGCTGAAAAAATAAACACTCAGTATCTGGGCGACTACCCGCGATGCCTGAGTCCTCAACCACAATAAGTGTAGAGGCAAACGCAAGAAAAAAGATTGTTTTTATTGATAAAGACAAAATAAAAAGGAGGATAAAAGAGGATAAAGATGCAATTGATTTTATTTTTGCGACAAAACACAGGTGACAAAACTGTGAACAAAAAGGCGTTTCTTTTCTATTAGAAGACAGTATTGTACTCAATAATAGACATTTGCTAGATCGGATTACGAGGTGCGACTGTCACGCCGTGTTGCACGTTTTGCTTTAAGCAGTTCAAGCGTGTCTCGCCAGCGATCGACAAGCTCAGACGGATCCTTGCTTTGCCATTGGTCAAGCGCATAGTCAGCAAGCGTGTAGTCGCCCGCTTTAATCGCACTAATGGCCAGCCACTGCCAAAGCATCTTATCGTCTTTCAACCCATAAGACAGTGCCACTTGCGCCGTATCAATGACCTCTTTCCAATGGCCTAATTGATAAGCCAGCATTACCTGCAACTTCAACGTCTGTTTATCCGGCTGGGTTAAATTCACTTCACTAATTCGATTCAGAGCCGCTACACGCTGGTTATTTTTGATCAGACATTGCACCATAAATAACTGCTCATCACGCGTTGCTACACGGTCAAGCTGCTGTAGCCCCTGCTGCCAGTACAATAACGCCTGCTCAGCCTCGTTGGAATCAAGTCGAGAAACAGCAATCGCTCGGTATAGCGCAATATCCGCCCTGGCCCTTGCTAAATATTGCCGAGCAGTGCGATGCGTCCCCGCTTTAACATGCGCACGCGCGGCTTGCTCGAGCCACTTGGGCGCCACATCAGCCGCATTCACGAACTGATCAAACGTCGCCGCCGCGGCACCATAACGCGACAACGCCATTTCACTCAGCGCCTTTGTTTGCAATACAACGGCATCAAGTGCGTCGAGTTCTTGAAGCTGGTTGGCATGATCAATCGCCACATCAAATCGCGACAAAGAATAAGCAGCCTGCATCGCAAGACGGCCTGAAGAGGGGGATAAATGATGGTGCTCACTGAGTTGGCGCGCATAATTTAACACCTCATCATATTGCTTGACCCGATAGGCCAAACGGATCACGGCAGCAAGTGCATCCGCTTCGCTGGCTTCTGACAGTGAGTTCAAAGCTAACGCGTTTTGATAGGCACGATAAGCTTCGGCACGCTGATTAAGATAGAGATAGCTGATGCCCTGTAAGCGCCAGAGTTCGGCGCGCTGAGGTGACACAAGCTTTTGATCGCCTTGCTGCGCCAGTAACGCCGCTGACAACTTCAGAGCTTGCTGATAATTTCCACGCTCGATAGAGGCACTTACGTCCGCTATTTCTGCCGCCTGCGCCGTCGCGAATGACAGTAAAAACAGAAGCATCATTGCAAGTCGACGACTAACAGAAACAAGCATTCGAGACTCAACGGGAAACAAACATAAGCATCGCAACATGAAAATCCATTTTTAGAAGACAACACCTCGACTATAACCTATCTTTTTTATTCACTACAGCGAACAAACGTTTGCTGTCTTTATTTGTTAACATGCGCTCACAACAAACCCGACGAAACGCCACACAATAACGCCGTTATCTTGCTGTTTTGTGGCACATATTTACCGCCCTTATTGGTAATTAAATTACAAAATAGCGACTTTAGTAGGATTGTGAACGCGATAATGGGTCTAGAATCTCGGTAAACACCGGCGTAGCACGTAAAAAAATTACACGGTAATGATCTAAGTCAACATTCGGGAATCACCCTGTTGTTAGCATGCTGATAACGAAACAGAACACGGCCACAAGGCCAGCGTTAAAAATAAACCAAGACTGGCTAAGTCGCTGTTTCGAAAGCTTTTGCTTTCTGTAGACGAGGAAATTATGGCAACACATGCTCAAGACCGCAGTGTGAGTCACGATGAAAAGAGCGAATATCAAAAGAAGCACAAGCCGGCTTCTTCATTTGCCTCCCGGGCTGACTACCTGAATCACGAACTACAAATTATGCGTCCGCGCCGTTGGGGCTTGAACCTGCCTGGCCGTGACTTCCGTTTTGAAATTGAGGATCTTGTTCCCGCGCTGGCCGGTACCATCGGCATTATCGCTATGTATTCTGCAGTGATGATGTCATGGGCTGAGGGGCTAACCGCCGCGTGGGATCATGTGACTTTAGGTAAAGCGTTTGCTGTTGAGGTCGCGCGGGTTGAAATGCTTATCCCCGCACTCCTTTTTTGTGTCCTTTTATGCGGATTTATCAATCCACGCGCTAACCTGGCCGGTAACCATGGGCCAATGATCCCGCTTGTCGGGACCATCGCGCTCGCCGGCGCACATCCTCTCGCCTTGGGGATCCTAATCGGTGCCTTTGGCTTGATACTCAGTTATGTCAAAGGCGGGTCTAAATTAGTGAACCTAACCAGCCAAGGGGTAGCGGGTGGCTTGCTGATTTTCTTGGGCTTTGGCGGGGCAAAAGGTCAAATTGAGAGCCTGCTAGCCTGGGGTGCTGCCATTGATATGGGCTATATATCCATTGTCATTCTGGCCGTATCCATTGTGATTTATGCCTTTTTAGCTCGCATTGGTAAACGCTGGTTAGCGATTCCTGTCTGTGCCGTTACCGGTGGATTGATTGCTACCGCATTAGGTGCCGGCTCATCACTAGAGTTTGTGACACAACCGGGTGTGCCAAACCTAAACCCGGTTTACTGGTGGGGATCAACCGAGCAAGGTTGGCAAATGGGCTTACCAACCCTATCGCACTTTCTTGCGTCACTACCATTTGCTCTGCTCGCGGTAGCGATGTGGTCGCCAGACTTTCTTGGTCACCGTATTTTCCAGGAACTTAATTACCCGAAAAAGGCCGAAAAGGTATTGATGGACGTGGATGACACCATGACAGGGTGTTCTATCCGCCAAATCGTTGGGGCATCAGTCGGTGGGGGTAATATCACATCCTCATGGGGCACTTATATGATTCCTGCAGCGATTGCTCGTCGCCCGATTCCTGGCGGGGCTATTGTCCTCGGTCTGTTATGTATTGCGGTTGCGTTGATTGGTTATCCAATGGATGTAGCAACCTGGCCACCGGTGATGACCATTGCACTATTATCAGGTGTGTTCCTGCCGCTTCTTGAAGCAGGGATGCAAATGGTTAAAGACGCGAAGTCTAGCCAATCAGCCGGTATTTGTATTTTCGCCTCCATGGCTGTTAACCCAGTCTTTGGTTGGGCAGTCACTATGCTCTTGGACAACAACGGTCTTATCGGTGATAAAGAGCGTCCTGGTACGCTATCGACCATCGATCGTCTGGTGATTCCAACCGCCACAGTGATCATTTGTGTGGCTGCTATGTTGGCAGTCGGAATGATTCCCGGCATTCCACCTTTATTGTAATAACACGGCCCCGCTTTCGGGCGGGGCATCCGGATAAATCGATGGGTCACAGCGTCAGCCATACTGACACAACACTATGACTGGCCTTGGTCCCAACACATGTCTTTTTGAAAAGAGAACAGGTAGGTGCAACATGTCTGAGCACAATTCCAATGCATGGGAAGGATTTGTTGAAGGTAACTGGAGCAAAGCCGTTGACGTTCGCGACTTCATCCAAAAAAACTATACCCCTTATGAGGGTGACGAATCATTCCTAGTGTCTGAGCCAACTGACGCGACTCGCCAACTGTGGGCGCGCGTGATGGAAGGCATCAAGCAAGAAAACGCGACGCATGCCCCGGTTGATTTTGATACGTCTGTGGTTTCTACCCTGACCTCTCATGATGCCGGCTACATTGAGAAAGATCTGGAGCAGATTGTTGGTCTACAGACCGACGCACCGCTAAAACGCGCTATGCTGCCTAATGGCGGTATCCGTATGGTTCAAAGTTCGTGTGACGCATACGGCCGCGAACTGGATCCGCAAGTAAAGAAAACCTTCACCGAACATCGTAAGACTCACAACCAAGGGGTTTTCGATATTTACACCCCTGACATACTCAAGTGTCGTAAGTCAGGCATTTTGACAGGTCTACCTGATGCTTATGGCCGTGGCCGTATCATCGGTGACTACCGTCGCGTTGCTTTATACGGCATCGACTTCCTGATGGCGGACAAAAAAGCGCAATTCGATTCTCTACAAGAGAAATTTGAAAGCGGCGAAGATCTGCAAATGACCATGCAACTGCGTGAAGAAATTGCAGAGCAACACCGCGCGTTGGGCCAATTGAAAAAAATGGCAGCTTCTTACGGCTGTGATATTTCTCGCCCAGCAGAAAACGCAAAAGAAGCGATTCAGTGGACCTATTTCGGTTACCTGGGTGCGGTTAAAACACAAAACGGCGCGGCAATGTCGCTCGGTCGTACGTCTACCTTCCTTGATATCTACCTACAGCGTGATGTTGAAGCCGGTAAACTCACAGAAGAACAAGCGCAAGAGCTGATTGACCACTTCGTCATGAAACTGCGTATGGTACGCTTCCTGCGTACGCCTGAGTATGATGATCTCTTCTCTGGCGACCCAATTTGGGCCACCGAATCTGTTGCCGGTATGGGCCTAGACGGACGTACTCTGGTCTCTCGCACCAGCTTCCGTTTCCTAAACAGCCTTTACACCATGGGCCCAAGCCCAGAGCCAAACATCACAGTGCTTTGGTCTGAGCAACTGCCTGAAGGCTTCAAAAAGTTCTGTGCCAAAGTGTCTATCGATACCTCGTCTATCCAGTACGAGAACGACGATCTGATGCGCACTGACTTTGAATCTGACGACTACGCGATCGCTTGTTGCGTATCACCGATGATCGTTGGTAAACAAATGCAGTTCTTTGGCGCCCGTGCCAACTTGGCTAAAACGCTCCTTTATACCATCAACGGTGGTATTGACGAGAAGCTGAAAATCCAAGTTGCGCCAGAGCACCCAGCGATGACTGACGAAGTGCTGGACTATGACAAAGTCATGGACCGCATGGATCACCTGATGGATTGGTTAGCGAAACAGTACGTGACTGCGCTGAACAGCATCCACTTCATGCATGACAAGTACAGCTATGAAGCGGCATTGATGGCTTTCCACGATCGTGATGTTTATCGCACCATGGCCTGTGGTATTGCGGGTCTATCGGTTGCTGCTGACTCATTGGCCGCAATCAAGTACGCAAAAGTGAAGCCAGTTCGTGACGAAGACGGTATTGCTATCGACTTTGATATCGAAGGTGAATACCCAGCGTTTGGTAACAACGATGAGCGTGTTGATGCGATTGCCTGTGACCTGGTTGAACGCTTCATGAACAAAATCCGCTCACTGAGAACTTACCGTGATGCGGTTCCGACTCAGTCTATCCTAACAATCACCTCAAACGTGGTATACGGTAAGAAAACCGGTAATACGCCAGATGGTCGTAAAGCGGGTATGCCATTTGGTCCAGGTGCGAACCCAATGCACGGCCGTGATGAGAAAGGTGCGGTTGCGTCACTGACCTCTGTCGGTAAACTGCCATTTGCTCACGCTAAAGACGGTATTTCTTATACCTTCTCTATTGTGCCAAATGCTTTGGGTAAAGACGAAAACACCCAACGCGCGAACTTGGCGGGCTTAATGGATGGTTACTTCCACCATGAAAGCGGTCAAGAAGGCGGCCAGCACCTGAACGTGAACGTGATGAACCGTGAAATGCTACTAGACGCGATGGAAAACCCTGAGAACTATCCTCAGCTGACTATCCGTGTTTCTGGTTACGCGGTACGTTTTAACTCGCTGACTAAAGAGCAGCAACAAGACGTCATTACACGTACCTTCACGTCTTCACTGTAAGATGTAGCGATAAAGCGTACGCGATACGCTAATAAAAAAACCGCCGGCAAATGCTGGCGGTTTTTATTTGGGTTACACTTCAAAATGATCCAGTTGTCTATCCAACTCTCGTGCAGAATCTGCCAACAACTGGCTTTGCTCTGCCAGGTGAGAAGCCGCGCCACTGACTTCGTTCGCTGAGTTATGAATGTTGCTGACGTTTTGGTTCATTTCTTCAGACACCGTCCCCTGCTCTTCGGCCGCCGCCGCAATCTGTACCACGCGATCGTTAGAGCCATGCAGCGCACTCACCATATCTTTAAGCTGCTGCTGAGTTTCAAGCGCGGTTTCTACACTCGCTTCACTGGACGTATGGCTTGATTTCATCGCCTCTGCCGCTTCAATCGCGTTATTGGTCAGCGCTTCTATCGTGCCTTGGATTTGCGTGGTTGATTTTTGCGTACCTTGCGCCAGCGAGCGTACTTCATCGGCCACCACCGCAAAGCCACGACCTTGCTCACCGGCACGTGCCGCCTCAATCGCCGCGTTTAGGGCCAATAGATTGGTCTGCTCAGAGATCCCTTGAATAACCGTCGCGACATCACTGATCTCCATCACGCCTTGCTTGACCTGATTGACCAATTTATCTGCCCCAGCGATACGTTCGGCAACTTCACGGATACTGGCTACCGTGCTATCCAATTTATGATTGCTATCTTCCGCCATCGAGGAAATATCATTCGTGGCTTGCGCAGTTTGTTCTGCGTGATCCGCGACATCAGCGACAGTTGCTGTCATTTCGTTCATCGCCGTTGCCAGTTGCTCGAGTTGCGCGCGCTGAGATTGAATACTTTGTGCACTCTGCTCACTCGCTGATGCAATCGACGACGCCATGGTAGAAGACTGCTTCGCCTCATCATGGGCAACACGCATGGCTTCACGAACACTCCCCATGGCTGTATCCATACGCCGCGCCAATTTACCGATTTCATCATGACGGGTATAGCCGCACTCAATGCGTAAGTCCCCACCCGCAATCCGATCAAACTTTTCGACCAATTCATCTAACGGCACAACGATGTCGCGACTGACAAACGCACCACAAACTAACAGGATCACCCCCGCGATAAGCGTTAATCCGCCAATTTGCCACGCTGACTGGATAAACTGCGCTTCAATATCGCTCACATGAGTGCCCGAGCCAATAATCCAGTTCCAACCATTTACGCGTTTCACATAAGAGATTTTGGGCTTCATCTCACCTTCCGGTGAGCGCCAAGTATAATCCAACACACCGCCTTGTGACCCTTTGCTCACTGTTACCATTTCTCGCCAATGGTGCTTGCCGTCGCCATCGGTCAAACTGTTCGCACTGGTGCCATTCAACTTGGGCTTTATCGGGTGGTTAACAATCGTGAGATCAGGCTTGAGCACCCAAAAATAGTTATCGCCGTCATAACGAAGCTGGTTCAGTTGCGCGATCGCTTGCGTTTTGGCTTCCTCTTCGCCGATTCTTGATGCCTGCTGGCGGTAATAATTCACCACACTTTGCGCCACTTCTATATTGGCCCTTAGCGAAGCGGTTCGCTCAGCATAAGCTTGATCACGCTCTTTTTGGATAGTGAACATACTGATCGCAACCAGCAATGCAATGGCTATCAACATGAGCGCAACAAGCTTATTTTTCACTCTCAGATCACTGATTTTTTTCATTATATACCCTAGCGTTTGCTGTTGATCCTAGCCTGATACTCGGCTCTATTAAGCTCACATGCAGCCTGAAAGGCCATATATGGGTAACTCTGCATGTCGCACGTTAGTTTGGACAAAAAGGCCAGAAGACACAAAAACAACATGGAGATTATCTGGATTAGCTCTCATTGTGCTGGCATAGAAAACTGGAACTGTGATCAACCCAAAGACAGAGGTGTAACACCACAGCAACGTTCACAAAGAGAGTGCGAAAAAGAGGGGAATTTCCTTACGTTGAGGCCGGTTTTTGTAATAAAATGACAGTATCGCAATTCGCAGTCTGGAGACAGTTATGTCGGCAATTGGTCGCATCCATTCCTTTGAATCTTGTGGGACCGTAGATGGCCCTGGGATACGTTTTATTGTCTTTATGCAAGGCTGCTTGATGCGGTGTAAGTATTGCCATAATCGCGATACTTGGGACACTCACGGCGGGAAAGAAGTCACTGTCGATGAGATCATGAAAGATGTATTGGCCTATCGCCACTTCATCACCGCATCAGGCGGTGGGGTCACCGCATCGGGCGGCGAAGCTATGTTACAGCCAGAGTTTGTCCGAGACTTTTTCCAGGCCGCGCAAGCCAAAGGTATTCATACCTGCTTAGACACCAACGGCTATATCCGTAAGCACACGCCCGTGATTGATGAAGTGCTTGATGCAACCGATTTGGTCATGCTGGATCTAAAACAGCTCAATGATGAGGTTCATGAAGACTTAGTAGGCGTATCGAATCGCCGCACGCTCGATTTTGCCAACTACTTGCACAAAATTGGACAAAAAACCTGGATTCGTTACGTCGTGGTACCCGGCTATACGGATGACGATGATTCCGCGCACCGCCTAGGTCAGTTTATTAAAGGCATGGACAATATCGAAAAGGTGGAATTACTCCCCTATCACCAGCTTGGTGAACATAAATGGGAAGCGCTGGGTTACGAATATGAGTTAAAAGACGTGGGCACACCATCAAAAGAAATGATGGATAACGTCAAAAACATTATTGCCAGTTATGGTCATAACGTCATGTATTAATCCGACGCACCTCTGCGCACCACCCATCAGCCGGTCACCTTGTGGCCGGCTTTTTTTCGCGTCTTTATACTTTTTTCACGTCGTTATACCTCTGTCTCGCGACTTACATCTCGCGCCGGCGGGCTTTCGTCATCCTAATGGCTTCACGAATAATACAGTCACGCAAAGGGTTATCTGCGCCATCCGCTCGCCAGATAAAAGACAGTGTTCGACGCATATTGAGCTCTGGCACGTTCAGCGCCACCAGCTCCTCGCGTTCAATCCACTTTTCAACATCTAAATAGGGCAAGCAGCTTAGGTAATTGGAGTTAGCCACCAAAGTACGCAACACAGGCACCTGCTCATATTCTCGCCGCACATCAAGATCTTCGATAACGCCATGAATCGCACTATCAAAACTATGTCGTGTCCCGGCACCCGGCTCTCGCAATACCCACTGCGCTTGTTCAAGTTGCGCCAAGCTTACCTGATCACGCTGCGCATAAGGATGGTGCTTGCCCGCCACGACCACAAGGTGGTCATGGCACCATACCTGCTGCTTTAAGCGGCTATCATCGCAACGCCCCTCAATGATCCCCAAGTCGTGCTGATAACGGCGCACACTATCAATGACTTTCTCGGTGTTTTTCACGGTAAAGTCGATTCGCAGCTCGGGGAAATCACTATCAATAATACTGATAAGGTCTGGAATAAGGTGTTCTGCTGCGGTTTGACTGGCAATTAAGGCAATATCGCCACTGATAATGTGCTGTCCATCAAACCCTGCCTCAATCTGTTGCGCATCAAACAAGAGTTGGCGTGCTTTGGGTCGCAACCAGGCTCCCCAGTAGGTGAGCTGCATTTGCTTGCCTTGCCGCTCGAATAATGGCCGCCCTAACAACTTTTCTAGCTGCGACAGGGCCATACTGGTAGCCGACTGCGTCAACGCTAACTGGTCGGCCGCTCGGCTTACACTGCCGGTCGCGGCGATCGCTTCAAACACAGCCAACTGTTTCAATGAGTACCGCATCCAGGCTCCTTACTGTCTGGCTTTAATGGCAATACCCTATCAATTTTTATGATTCTTACCCTAAGTAATATCAATTTTACTCCTGATAGAGAGAAGAATAGGCTGGTTTTATTCACATTACGTCTAAAAAGGAGTACAACCTGTATGTTGATCTGTCTTTCCCCTCGGGCAAATAATGCCGACAGAGGAGACAACGCATGGTAAGTCCTACCCCAATTAAAACGGAGGGCCCCGCTGCATTGCTTGCCAACGCTGAAGCCTATGCAGAGAGTAAAACCCATAAATCGACCCGGATGGCGATTGGGCTAGCCATGATGGCCGGCTTATTTATCGGACTGGCTTTCGTGTTCTACCTCACGGTAACCACGGGCAGTAACGCCGGCTGGGGAATGACCCGGTTGATGGGCGGGCTTGCCTTTAGCATGGGCTTAATATTGGTGGTGCTTGGCGGTGCAGAGCTATTTACCAGCACAGTGTTGTCTATGCTGGCGCGTGCCAATGGCAAGATCTCCACCCGCGGCCTGCTCTATACCTGGGCAAGAGTGTATTTCGGCAACTTGTGCGGCGCCCTACTGTTGGTGTTTATCGTGATGGTGGCAGGGCTATACCAACTTGACGATGGGCAATGGGGATTAAACGCATTACACGTGGCCCAACACAAGCTACATCACAGTTGGATACAAGCCTTTGCGTTAGGGGTGTTGTGTAACTTGCTGGTTTGTCTGGCGATTTGGATGACCTTCACGTCGCAAAATCCACTGACCAAAGCAGTGATGGTGATTCTTCCCGTGGCCATGTTTGTCAGCACCGGCTTTGAGCACAGTGTCGCCAATATGTTCATGGTGCCACTGGGGATGAGCATTGCTACTTTCGCGCCCGACAGTTTTTGGCAAGCAGTAGGGAATTCACCGGCTGCCTTCAATGACCTTAACCTGATCCAGTTTATCAGTGCCAATTTAATCCCCGTCACGCTCGGCAATATTGTCGGTGGTGCTGGCCTTGTCGGCATGGGCTACTGGCTGATTATTAACCCTGAGAGAGAAAATAAAACAGCGCAAATTTCTTCATTGACGCTACCGTCTGCGAATTATTCTGAGAGACCCACTATGACCCAAGAAACCTTAACCATTGAAAAAAACATGAAGCCTGCCCACTGTGCCTTGCAAAGCCACCAGTTTGTGGCCGATGCATTAGAGCAACTCAACCGCTATCAGTTGCAAGGTGCGCCTGTCGTCGATAAACAAAATGAATTGGTTGGCTTTTTCTCGGTGCAAGATGTCTTTGTTGATTTATGGTGGAACGATTACCAACCCGACATGGACACCAAAGTCGAAGATTTAATGCGCACGGAGGTGCAGACCGTTGAGGCAGACCAATCCGTGATTGAACTGGCGCAGTACATGAGCATTGACAACCAAGTGCTGTATCCGGTCAGTGATGCGGGCATTGCCACGCGCTTTACCACCCAATCCGCACTAGAGCGCGCGAAAACACAAACACTGTCTAGACCGCACGTTTATCCTGTCATGAAAGACAACATCTTGGTTGGCGTTATCAGCCGCTCAGATGTGGTTCGAGCTTTGGCACCGTTATACGGCAACGCCATGGATATTCTCCCTGCCGATGCAAAAGAAGGACTTGTTAGCGCCTAACCAAAAATAAAAACACGCCTCAGAACGGTTCTGAGGCGTGTCGTGTTAGATCCCGCGTGTCGTGTTAGCTCCCCCGACGTTGTCAGGCGGCACTCAAGTTAGGCATTTGCCGACGCCCTCTCAGATAAGCGATCCACATATATACCGCCGTACTAAGCAAGCAACTGGCCAAGTACATCATCAACCCTTGCTCACCAGAAAATGCTTGATGCGCCAATACCGGACCACTGACAGATCCAACACTGTACGCGAGTAGAAGCGCCTCAGTAGCCGCGACAATTTTCCCCGGCGCCAGCGAGGCACACGCATAAGCAATCGCAATGGGATAAATGGCAAACACGGCGCCACCAAGCATCACGAGCCCGACGCCAAGCCACCCGTTGCTGTTAGCAAGTATAATGATGGCTACGGCAAGCAATCCCACCACACAGAAATAGAACATCAACAGGACTCGATTCACTCTGGTCGAGATGGCACCTAATAACGGCTGAACGCCCATGCCGCCAACAATGACTAACGCCATCATTGCTCCAATCTGTTGATGATCGTCAACACGTTCAGCAAGATAAAGGGGTAATAGACCATAGATCGCGCCTAAGGTGAGCCCCGACACAATGCAGGCGATATAGGCAGCTTTACGAATGGCTCTTAAGGTGCCTGTGTGCTCAATAGGGCCCATCATCGCTTGCGACGGCTCACCATGGCGCATAAATAAGGGCACGATAATCGCCGCCGTGACCAAACTACCGATCAACCAATACGGCTGAGCACCTGTCACACCGACATAACCGACGCCCAGCTGACCCAAGGCATTACCACCATATAAAGCGGCCATATAAAAGCCTAAACGCTTAGCCCGTTGACGCTCTGAATCGGCGATCAATAACCATGATTCAATCGCGACAAACACCCCTGCGACCGCAATACCGGCCACAAATCGTGACACTAACCATATCCCCTGCGCTTTGATCGTTGCCATCGCGGCAATAGACAGCAGCAGCACACTCATAAACAGCACTAATGCCTGTCGATGCCCCATCCGAGCGACGATACGTGCACTCCACAAAGCACCAAACAATAACCCTGCATAAAAGGCACTCGCCAGCCAGGCGGCCAGTTCAGCCGGCATCCCAAGCGGCATTAACGCCAATGGAATCAAGCTCATCAAATAGCCACTCGCGACCGCAAATGCCGTTAAGCTCACTAATGGCACCCATGGAAACACAGACAGGGCCATGCCGCTGCCATTTTGTGCAGAGGATAGATTATTCATGACAGTTCGTTCAATTCTCAGATAAGTGGCACGGACGGCCGGGGCCGCTAATATGTGCCATTATTTGAGATAAATACAGCGAACGTTTTTATTGGTCTCAATAAGAAAATTTAATGGATAGAATCCATTAATACCCAAGCGGTGTGCCATCAACGCTCTGGCGACAAATACTCTCTGTCATAAAAGGTGCGTAACCAATGGGGGCGATACACCGCCATCACCGTCACCGCCATGCCGTTAAGCAGCGCTTCGGGGAACCACATCAATAGCGCAATTTGCAGGTAGTTATGCACAATTTCATGCCAGCTGTGACGATCGGCAGCCCAATACCAGAGCGAGGTCACCGATAACTGGAACACAATGGTCAGCGCCGCACCGATAAACGCCGCAATAAAAATATAGATAAAAAGGTGGCGGGTTAAATACTGGTAGCTCAGCGCAAAAATCGCATAACTGAATACAATAGGCAGCATCGCCGTGGTAAGCGCCGTCATCCCCATATCAGCGACGGGGACAAAACCAAAAAGCCCCATCAGTGCCAACGGCACGGTGGTAATCCAAATGGCAATGCGCCAACCATGGCATAAGGCTAACGTGGTCACGCCCAGAAAGTGGATATCGAGCCCCTCTTTGATCCCCGCCTGCAACGCCCAAAGCGCAAACAGCACCACCGCCGATGAAAACGCTAAATGCTGATAACCCACTTCCTGGCGCAGTTTAGGAAAAAACTCACGTGGATAGGTTCCATATAATACCCCTGCCCAGCCTAACCAACCTATCCATTGCCAACCACTGACATCAGCCCACTCAAACATAACGTCCCCTTCATGAACGATCTTTTACCCAATCCCTTATGCGGGTGAAAAACGTGCTACGGACATAGCTCAGATCAAGATTTCAGCGATAAAGAGCTGCTAATCTCTGTCCATACCCTCATCGTTTGATGAACGACTATTGTAACTTCGAGAGTTAAGAGGCCAACCGCAATGGATATGACCCCTGCACAACGTTTAATTTTATCTAACCAGTACCAGTTAATGTGCCACCTCGATCCCTCTAATGGCGAAAAGTACCGTCGCCTACAAACCATCATTGAGCGCGGCTACGCGTTGCAAATGGCCGAGGTGATCAGCCAGTTTGAAGCACTGTGCGAAACCCAATGCCGCGAAGTGATTGATATCATGGAAATGCACCATGCGATGCAGGCCTCTTATCACCTCCTTGACGATACCAACCAAGCGGCATTATCGCCACGTCGCGTGCAGTTCTGGGGCTTTGACGCAGCAACCGAAGGGGCTTTGGTGCATTATGTGCGCTTTTTAGTCGATACTGAGGGGCTCTATCCGCAGTTTGATCAAGGGGAGCACTGCTTTAACAGTCAAATGCCAATGCGTGACAAATACCGTCGTATGCTCGACGTTTGGCGTCAGTGCCCGCGTCAATTTCACTTAAGCCTAACCGAGATCGAAAAGATCCTCGCCGCCTAGTGAAAGGGAAAAGGTAACAATGCAGCCGTCCTTGTGGGCGGCTTTTTGATTTCTCACGGCGCAAACTTGTCGAACGTCACACAAGCCCGTACCCTTAAGCGCATCAAAGACAAGACACAGACTCTGCCATGATTTATCGATGCCCGCTATGCCAACAGCCCCTGCAAGCCAAGCCACGTGGTGCTTATTGCGCTGCCAATCATCAATTTGATCGCGCCAAAGAGGGCTACCTCAACCTATTACCGGTGCAATTTAAACGCTCCAAAGATCCGGGCGACAATAAAGCCATGACTCAAGCCCGCCGCGCATTTTTAAACGCTGGCCATTATGCGCCCATGCGCCAAGCGATGATTGATTCCCTCACCCAGGCACTGAATGGCGAGCACCAGACGATCTTGGATGTGGGCTGTGGTGAAGGGTATTACACCCATGCCATCGCTGATCAGACAGCCGCACAACAGTGGTCTATTTATGGGCTGGATATCGCCAAAATCGCCGTGCGCTATGCCGCGAAATGGTATCCACAATGTCAGTTTTCGGTCGCCTCATCGCAACGCTTGCCGTTTGCCGACAACAGCCTTGACGGTGTGGTGCGTATTTATGCGCCCTGCAATGGCGACGAGCTTGATCGTGTTATCAAGCCCGGTGGCGTTGTTGTCACCGTCACCCCAGGTCCACGTCATCTATTTCAGCTTAAAGCGGGTATCTATGATGAGGTCCGGTTACACGAAACGCCAGCAGAGGCCCTGCCCGGTTTCCAGCTTGAAAGTGAGCGCTCACTGCATTACCCGATGACATTAGCAGGCGAGCAAGCCCTCACCCTGCTGCAGATGACACCGCTTGCCTGGCGCGCCTCCGATGAATGGCGTGAAACGTTAGCCAATGCCAACGGCTTTCACTGTGAAGCCGACTTTACCTTGCGTGTGTATCGTCATCACACAGAGATTGACTCGGCCAAAGGAGAAGCGTGATGCACACTTGCTCACCATGGACAAAAAAGGGCGTGATTGACCGCTTTTTGAAGCCGCGCTTTTTGCAACTGCGTGCCACTCAATGGCTATTGGCGGCCAGCTTAGTACTAAGCCCCGTCAGTGTCGCAGCGGCATCGCAACCGACATCGGCGTCTATCAATACCTTATTTGATTATCAAGTGACCACCGCCCAAGGGCAGTCACTTAGCTTGACTCAAGTGGCTGACAACGTCGAAAAAGCGGATATTGTTCTGATCGGTGAATGGCACAGCCATCCTGGGGTGCACCGTTTTCAAACCGAGTTGCTCAACCAACTTGCCTCACGTCATTCTGTCGCGCTTTCCATGGAGCAATTCAGCCGTGATGCCCAGCCAGTGGTGAATCAATACCTTGCCGGCGACATTGGCGAAGACACGCTTAAGCGTCGAGCCAATGCATGGGACAACTACAATGGCAGCTATCGCCCGTTGATCGAGCTAGCTAAACAGCGTCAATTTGACGTGATTGCCGCTAACGCCCCTAAACGCATGGTTAGCTGTATTGGTCGACAAGGTTTGGCTTACTTAAATAAATTGCCGGACCAGCAGCGTCAGTGGTTTGCCGCGACGATTGATACCCAAGACTCACCTTATAAACGTCAGTTTAAAGCCAACATGCATCATGGCACTCCCACCCAAACCGACGATCAATTTGCCGCGCAACTCGCCTGGGATGCCACCATGGCAGAAAGCATGGTCGATTATCACGCCCGTCACCCTGATACCCAAATTGTCCACATCGCGGGCCGCTTTCATATTGCCGAAGGATTAGGAACGGCCGCACAATTAAAAGCGCGAAATCCCGACCTGACCATTGCACTGATCACCGCGGTGAGTGATCAAGCCAAGCTTACCGACAACGCTAAGGATCTTCGCTTAAAGGTCATGCCTTTGCCCCAGCGCTGGCAGTCGATGGATGAAATGCGCGAAGCAGTCAGCCAAATGAAAGGGCAAGGCGCGCCGCAGTGTCGTTAAGCCACGCATCCATCACCGACCAATAAAAACGCCGACCCTGAGGTCGGCGTGTGTTGCCTGGGTGAGCGGCGCATTTCGGTTAGGTTAAAACCAGCGCTCTAGTGCTGCGCGATCCACTTTGAACGCCCGACTCAATGCTTGCGCTAGCTCTTTGTATCGCGGTTGGCTTTTTATCGGCTGCATCGCGTGCCCCTCACTGGTGATCTTTTGATGCAGTTCGCGATACCACCCCGCCAAAGCCGGCGGCAGCGGCGTATCACGGCGGCGTCCCAGCCACCACAGCCCTTGGAGCGGCAAGCTCAGCGCAAATAGCGCCACAATCACCGCTTGCGGCATGCCTTGTACATTGTTTGCTGCCATTTGAAGCAACACACTGATTGCGGCAATAGCAGGCATGACCTTGATCGCGAACCGCGTTATGGTGATCACACGATTTTCAGGAAAAACCGGCGCTAATTCCTTTTTCATCGGCCATTCTTGCATGTATTTCTGACCGTCTTGCAGGCAGCGCCAGATTGATTTGTTCGTTGTCATACCTACCTCACTTGTTCAGTGTGACCGAAAGGGGCTGTCACTCAACTTTTACAATAAAAACTAAACAAATTGTTTAAAAACTTTAAAATTTAACCCATATCGCTCAAAAAATTTTTGTTATCTGGATCAAGTCCCGCTATCCTTAGCGCACTTTTATCATTGTTGCTCGGATTCGATTGTCTCGCAACCCAATCCGGTTGTACTCAATGGAGCGTTCACTTATCCAGGACGGATAACGATAATTCTTTCCCCGCGACAAGGCATGAGATAATTCTTTTTTGAAAAGGTAGTGTCTCAATTTGTCCACTATCCTTTTTATTCCATACACTCTGTCTCACGAAACATAGGTAGTCATACATGTCAAAGCTGGTTCTCGTACTCAATTGCGGAAGCTCCTCTTTGAAGTTCGCCATTGTCGACGCACAATCAGGCGATGAGCATCTTACCGGTCTTGCCGAATGCCTTAACCTTCCAGAAGCCCGCATCAAGTGGAAAATGGACGGTAAGCATGAAGCCCAACTGGGCAACGGCGCCGCGCACACTGAAGCCCTCACCTTCATTGTAGACACAATTCTGGCCTCGAAGCCTGAACTGGCCGAGAACTTGGGTGCTATCGGTCACCGCGTTGTTCATGGCGGTGAGCATTTTACCCATTCAGCATTGATTACGGACGAGGTGCTCAAAGGGATCCACGATGCAGCGAGCTTCGCGCCATTGCACAACCCAGCACATATCGTTGGCATTGAGGCGGCGAAAAAAGCCTTCCCTGCGCTGAAAAATGTCGCTGTTTTCGATACCGCGTATCACCAAACCATGCCAGAAGAAGCTTATCTGTATGCGCTGCCTTATAATCTTTATAAAGAGCACGGCATTCGTCGCTACGGCATGCATGGTACCTCTCACTTCTTTATCGCCAACGCGGCCGCTGAGCAACTTGGCAAGCCTGTCGACGAAGTGAACATCATCAACTGCCACCTTGGTAACGGTGCGTCAGTATGTGCGATTAAAAACGGCAAATCGGTCGATACTTCAATGGGCATGACCCCATTGGAAGGCTTGGTTATGGGCACCCGCTCTGGTGACCTAGACCCAGCGATTATCTTCCACCTGCACGATGCACTCGGTTATAGCGTTGAGCAAATCAACACCATGCTTACCAAAGAGTCTGGCCTGCAAGGCTTGACCGAAGTGACCTCTGACTGCCGCTTTGTTGAAGATAACTACGGCGAGAAAGAAGAAGCAACACGTGCAATGAACGTGTTCTGCCACCGTCTTGCCAAGTACGTAGCCAGCTACACCGCGACCCTCGACGGCCGCCTGGACGCAATTGTCTTTACCGGCGGCATCGGTGAGAACTCAGGCCCAATCCGCGAATTGGTACTCGAGCGCCTAGCTCTGCTGGGTGTTGAGGTCGACAAAGAGCGCAACCTGAAAGCCCGCTTTGGCGGCGAAGGCGTGATCACTACCGACGCAAGCCGCGTGCCTGCGATGGTGATTTCAACCAACGAAGAGTTGGTGATTGCGCAAGACACTGCGCGCCTAACTGGCCTGTAAGACCATTTCCAACGGCTGATTCCACTCAGCCGTTTTTGTATTCGTGCCGGACCATCCGGCACGCCAACCAGATAGTAAGAGGAAGTCAACGTGTCCCGTACTATTATGCTAATTCCAATCGGCTCCGGCGTCGGCCTGACAAGTGTCAGCCTTGGCGTCATGCGAGCGATGGAGCGTAAAGGCGTCCGCGTCTCATTTTTTAAACCGATTGCTCAGCCACATCACGGTAGCGACACTGACGTCACCGATCTGACGACGGAAATCATTCACGCCAACAGTGATATGAGAGTCGCCGAATCGATGTCAATGAACCAAGCCGAAAACCTGCTGCGCTCGGATCAAGAAGATGTGCTGCTCGAAGAAGTGCTCGCGCGCTTTACTCGTGCCACTGAAAACGCAGAAGTTGCGCTCGTCGAAGGCTTGGTCACCACACGTAACCACCCCTTCGCGAACCAGATCAACTACGAGATCGCGAAAACACTGGATGCAGAAATCGTGTTTGTGACCACCCCAGGCACTGACAACCCTGCCCAGCTTAAAGAGCGTATCGAGTTTGCCTGCACCAACTTTGGTGGCAGCAAAAACGGCAACATTTCAGGTGTGATCATCAACAAGCTTAACGCGCCTGTTGATGATGCAGGTCGCACGCGCCCTGACCTGTCAGAAATCTTTGACGAAGCGGACGGCGCACGTCCAACTAACGTTGAAGTGATGCAGATTTTCAACTCCAGCCCAATCCGTGTACTGGGTTGTGTACCATGGAAAATCGACCTGATCGCCACTCGTGCTAGCGATATGGCCAAGCACTTGAACGCCACCATTATCAACGAAGGCGAAATTCACTCACGTCGCATCAAGAGCATTACCTTCTGTGCGCGTTCAATCCCTAATATGGTTGAACACTTCCGCCCAGGCTCCTTGCTCGTGACTTCGGCTGACCGCCCTGACGTGATCGTCGCCGCGTGTCTAGCTGCGATGAACGGCGTAGAAATCGGTGCCTTGTTGCTGACAGGTGGTTATGCCATCCCTGATCAGTTAAAAGCCCTGTGTGACCGCGCGTTTGAAACCGGCCTTCCGGTATTTACCACTGCAGGTAACACCTGGCAGACGTCGCTCAATCTGCAAAGCTTTAGCCTTGAAGTGCCGGCTGACGATAAAGCCCGTGTTGAGTTTGTGAACGACCACGTTGCTGGCCACATTGATGGCAACTGGATTGAATCACTCAGCTCAGGGTCGAACCGCGAACGTCGCCTCAGTCCACCCGCATTCCGTTATCAGCTCACCGAGTTTGCACGTCGAGCCGCTAAGCGCATTGTGCTACCCGAAGGTGACGAGCCACGCACCATCAAGGCCGCCGCTATCTGTGCCGAGCGTAAAATTGCCGAGTGTGTGCTTTTGGGTAACCCAGAAGAAATCAAACGCGTTGCAGAGCAACAAGGCGTGACCTTGGGCGCTGGCGTAGAAATTATCGATCCGGTAAAAGCACGCGATAAATACGTGGCACGCTTGGTCGAGCTGCGTAAGAGTAAAGGTATTACCGAGGTCATTGCCCAAGAGCACCTCGAAGATACCGTGGTACTGGGTACCATGATGCTAGAAGCGAACGAAGTGGATGGCCTGGTATCTGGCGCGGTTCACACCACCGCTAACACCATCCGTCCACCGCTGCAAATCATCAAAACCGCACCGAACGCTTCTTTGGTCTCATCAGTATTCTTTATGCTGCTGCCTGAGCAAGTGCTGGTATACGGTGACTGTGCGATTAACCCGGATCCAAATGCTGAACAACTGGCTGAAATCGCGATCCAATCTGCCGATTCTGCCGCGGCATTCGGTATTGAACCTCGCGTAGCGATGATCTCTTACTCGACCGGTAGCTCAGGCAAAGGGGCAGACGTGGATAAAGTCCGCGAAGCCACCCGTCTTGCCCAAGAGAAGCGTCCTGATCTGATCATCGATGGCCCGCTTCAGTACGACGCGGCCATCATGGAAAATGTCGCGAAATCAAAAGCGCCAGATTCGCCTGTTGCCGGTAAAGCCACCGTGTTCGTCTTCCCCGACTTGAACACAGGTAATACCACATACAAAGCGGTACAGCGTTCTGCCGAGTTGGTCTCTATCGGTCCAATGCTACAAGGCATGCGTAAGCCAGTGAACGATCTGTCACGTGGCGCCTTGGTTGACGATATTGTCTATACCGTGGCACTGACAGCGATTCAGGCTAAGCAAGCCGAAGACAACGGCCAAGCGTAACCCACGCTCAGCCCAGAAAGAGCAAAAGCCAGCACATGTTGCTGGCTTTTTTTTGCGTTTAACTTCACAACGTGACGCCCCAAAGCGATCTAGCATAGCCTTTCCATCCTTGTTTTGGAGTCGATGATGGCGATTGATTTTGATCCCCTAGCGTTTAGGCATGCCCTGCACCAATACCCTGAACTGTCGAATCACGAAGCGCAAAGTGCGCGCACCATTGCCGCCCAACTGCGCGACTTTGGTCTCTCTCCCCAGACCGACGTGGGCGGTCATGGCATTGTGGTAGACATTGCAGGTCGCGAGCCAGGGCCAACCACCTTGTTACGCGCCGATTTTGATGCGTTACCCATTCACGAACACACCCAACTTGATTATGCATCCTGTCACGATGGCATCATGCATGCCTGCGGTCACGATGGCCATGCTGCCGCCTTGCTTGCCGTCGCTGCTCAGCTATGCCAAACCCCCCCTAAACAGGGGACTGTGATCCTCGCTTTTCAGCCGGCTGAAGAAACCGGCGAAGGCGCGGCACGCCTGTGTGCCAATCCGCTTTTAGTAACCCGCCACATCGACAATGTCTATGCCTTTCATAACCTGCCAGGCTTTGCCCAACATCAGATAGTGGTGCGCCCAAGCACCTTTGCCTGCGCCTCAACCGGTGTTGCGATTCATTTGCATGGCAAAACCTCCCATGCCGCTTACCCAGAGCGCGGGGTCAGCCCGGCAAACGCCATGAGTGACGTGATGCGTATGCTCACACAGCTTCCTGACGCTTATCCTTCCACGTTCAGCTTAGTGACGCTAGTTCACGCCCAACTTGGCGACCCCGCGTTTGGCGTTGCGCCCGGCGAGGCCACCGTGATGGCGACCCTACGCAGCGACGACAACGCCACTTTTCATGCCATGCAAACCCGGTTAGTCGATCACGTAAACGCCATCGCCGACCGAGCAAAATTAACCGTGGATCTAAGTTGGCACGAGCCGTTTATTGCCGCCGAAAACAGCACAGCGCATAACCAAGTCGTGGTCAACGCGGCGCAGTCGCTGGGGTTAGAGGTTCACTGGCTTAAGGAGCCCATGCGTTGGTCAGAAGATGTCGCCGAATTTCTTGCCCGCTGGCCCGGCGCATTATTTGGCATTGGCAGCGGCGAGCACCACCCACAGCTGCACAACCCTGACTATGACTTCCCGGATGCGATTTTAGCGACCGCCAAAGCACTATTTTGCAGAGTGATTACACACCATCACGGCCGTTAATTACCCCAACGCCAGCCAAAAGCCGACGCCGATCATCAAGGTGCCGGCGATTCGGTTCAGCAATTGCACATTACCCTTTGCTGCAAAACTGACGTAAGGTGCGCCCACCGCTGGCATACAACATTAAACAACTGAATTCCGTGCAAAGAATGATCAACACCAGCACGCTCAGCTGGCTGGGCAATGAGATCGCAGGGTTAATAAACGGCGGCAACAGTGAGATCATAAATGCCCAGCCTTTCGGGTTGGCTATCGCAGTGACAAAACCTTGTGCCGCCAACGATAACGCAGAGATATCATTCGGCGCCGACGCCTCTTCCTTTGGGATTGCCATTTTGCCACGCGATCGCCACATTTGTACGCCGAGATACGCCAGATACGCGCCCCCCACATACTTAAACACCTGAAACACGCTAGGATAGTTCAGCATCACGGCCGCCACCCCTACCACTGACGCAATCGCCACAAGGCCGACGCCAATGAGCTCGCCCCACATCATATGTAGGCTACGCTTAACTCCGATAGTCATCCCCAGGGTCATGGATAGTGTCATACACATTCCCGGTGTGATTGACACAAAAAGAAGGTGGGAATAAATAGCGTCAACATCGTGGTATCAATCAAGGCAGTTGGCATATCACTTAATCAGAACAAAGGGTTAGAAAGGCTATTAGTGAACACGCTTTAGTCGATGAGATCAAGCATGCTTGAGATCTCGTTGACTGTTTTATTTATAACCAACTGATTAGCCTTATTGCCATTTAGACGTCCAGAAGTAAAAATATCCATTGACTTCATTTTACCTAACTCATAGCATCAATAACCAGAACGACAGCAAGAGCGCGGGATAGACCGCTGAGTCAGTCGGCTGTGATCAAATTTATCGCCAAGGACATGTGATGATTGAGATATCCAAACTCAACAAGGTATTCGAACTCGGGGAGCGCCGAATTCATGCCCTTAACGACATCAACTTATTTATCCCGAAAGGAAAAGTATTTGGTGTGATCGGTGCCTCTGGTGCCGGCAAAAGTACGCTGATCCGAATGGTTAACCTGCTCGAGCGCCCAACCAGCGGCACGGTAAAGGTAGGAGGCGTTAACCTCACCGCGTTATCCAATCGCGATCTAACCCAAGCTCGCCGTCAAATCGGGATGATTTTCCAACACTTTAACCTACTGTCATCTCGATCGGTCTTCGACAACATCGCCCTACCGCTTGAACTGAGCGGCGCGAGCAGTGACGCGATCGAAACCCGAGTCACCGAGTTACTCGATTTAGTTGGTTTAGCCGACAAGCGTCATGTCTATCCGGCTAGCCTCAGTGGCGGACAAAAACAACGTGTCGCGATTGCGCGCGCACTGGCGCCAAGCCCAGATGTATTATTGTGTGATGAAGCCACAAGCGCACTGGATCCTGCTACGACACAATCGATTTTGTCACTGCTACAAACCATTAATGAAAAGCTCAACCTGACCATTTTATTGATCACCCACGAAATGGACGTGGTGAAGCGCATTTGTCACGACGTTGCCATTATTGGTGACGGTGAATTGGTTGAATCTGGCCCGGTGGGCGACATATTTGCCCATCCAAAATCCGACTTAGCGAAACAATTTATCCGCTCAACCTTGGATTTATCGGTGCCTTATGACTATGCCCAACGCTTAAAAGATACCTACTTTGACGGCAGCTACCCCTTGGTGCGCCTAGAATTTACCGGCGCTACCGTGGATGATCCATTGATCAGTCAAATATCAAGGCTGTTTGATATCGACATCAGCATTTTAAGCTCTGATATCGACTACGCTGGCGGCGTCAAATTCGGCTTATTACTGGCAGAGATTATGGGCCCGAAAAAAGCGGTCGAAGACGCCATCCACTATCTCAACCAGCACCATGTCAACACGGAGGTACTTGGCTATGTTGATTGATCAACTTATAAATTGGGTCAACGAAAACAACGCCCTGCTTAACTTGCTTGCCGAAGCCACAGGTCAAACTCTGTATATGGTCTTTGCCTCCGGCCTGATAGGCTTTGCCATTGGGATCCCATTAGGTGTGATGCTACACGTCACCAAAAAAGGGGGGCTGCTAGCGCAACCCAAGTTTAACCAAGCGCTCGGCGCGGTGGTGAATATTGGTCGCTCGATCCCTTTTATTATCTTATTGGTTGCGATTATTCCCTTTACCCGCCTGCTCGTCGGCACCTCGATTGGAACAGCGGCAGCAATTGTCCCGTTGACAGTGGGCGCCATCCCTTTCGTTGCACGTCTGGTCGAAGCGGCGCTTTTAGAGCTGCCACCGGGACTAGAAGAAGCAGCCAAAGCCATGGGCGCTACCCCCTTGCAAATTATCTATAAAGTACTCGTACCCGAAGCGCTACCTGGCATTATTAATGGCGCAACCATTACCTTGGTCACCCTCGTCAGCTACTCTGCTATGGCTGGAGCCGTGGGCGGTGGCGGCCTAGGCGATGTCGGTATCCGCTACGGCTACCAGCGCTTTGATACCACGGTTATGCTGATCACCGTTGTCATGCTAGTCGTGCTGGTACAAGCCATACAATCTTTAGGCGATTACTTGGTACGCCGAACCGATCACCGATAATAAAACACAACACTTACCGTAAACGACGGACAATATTATCAAGGGAGACAGACAATGAAGACCACCATTAAAACACTTTTAACCACCTTAGGCCTCGCCTCCACACTCCTACTCACTGGGTGCGGAGAAAAAGAGCAAGCCGCTAGCGATGCCAACAGCATCACCGTGGGCGTGATGGCAGGCGAAGAAGCACAAGTGGCCGAGCACGCAGTAAAAGAAGCCAAGAAGTTAGGCCTCGACGTTGAGCTGATCACCTTTACCGATTATGTGTCGCCCAACGCGGCACTCGACGATGGATCGGTTGATGTGAATGCCTTTCAGCACAAACCTTACTTAGACGCGCAAATCAAAGATCGCGGCTACGAGTTTGCGATTGCTGGCAACACCTTTGTGTACCCGATTGCGGCCTATTCTTATAAGTTAGATAGCGTGGCCGATCTCCCAGAAGACGGGCAAATTGCCGTGCCGAATAACCCTGCTAGCCTCGGCCGTTCATTACTACTGCTTGAGCAGCAAGGTATCCTAAAACTCAAAGAAGGTGCTGGCATCAGCGCTACCAAGCTCGATATCGTTGAAAACCCGAAAAACATTGAAATTATTGAACTGGAAGGCCCACAACTGCCTCGCTCACTGGAAGACGTGGATATTGCCATCATCAACAATACCTTTGCCGCTGGCATCGGCCTAACCCCAAGCAAAGACGGCCTGTTTGTTGAAGGGAAGGACTCACCCTACGTGAACCTGATTGTAGCCCGCAAAGACAACGTAGACGCAGAAAACGTCAAGACCTTTGTAAAAGCCTACCAAACTGACGCGGTTTACAACGCGGCGATGGAAATCTTTGACGGGGCGGTGGTGAAAGGCTGGTAAGTCAGTCAGAAAAGCGACCTAAAGCCTGAAAATAGAATAGCCCGTGCTGAAAAGTGCGGGCTGCTTTATTTTTACGAGAACCACAATAGCCATAACGATTGATGCACGATGAGTCTGACAAGAGATTCTGGTATGTTGATTCGAATACCGCAGCTTCAACAATAGACGTCATTGATAAGATATCCCACTATGCAGATCCCCAACATCGATGTGACATCACTTTATATTCTCAAGTACTTGCTCGAGGAAAAGCATGTCTCCAATACCGCATTACTGCTTAATACCAGTCAATCATCGGTCAGCCGAGCGCTGCAAAAAATGCGACTTTTTTTCGATGACGAGCTGTTAGTCCGTACAAGTTTTGGTTTTTCCCTAACCCCGAAAGCTGACGAGATTAAGCGAGACATCTCTTCCTTAATCATCAATTTGGAAAAGCTGTCGCATAAGAACGCATTTGATCCGAAGAAGGTAGCAGGTACTGTTCGTTTCTATGGGTTACAGCCACAAGTCAACACAATGATGCCAGATGTTGTTGCCGCTATTCGCGAAAGAGCGCCGAATCTCGTTGTCAGCATAGATACCTCACCACAACAGCATTTTGAAAAACTCGTTGCGGGTGACATCCACTTTTCCTTGTCGTCACACGAACCACCAAAATCCGAGCAAAGCATTCACCGAAAAGCCGTTGCACAACGAGATTTTAGGTTATTGATGAATCGCAACCACCCATTGGCGAATGCGACATTGACAGCAGAGAACTTAAGTCACTGTCATTTTGGGCAAATATCACTTCAAGGAGAGAAAACCCTTTCGCTCGAGCACAAATTTATTGAATTGGGATTGGCAAATAAAAAGCAGCGTCTATCAACACCTGTGCAAATCACTAACTTCAGCTCTGCCCCCAACATTGCGGCACAAACCGATATCATTTTCCATTTACCCACTCCTTTTGCCCAAGCTGCCTGCCACGACGAGAGGCTTCTCACTCGAGCAGTCCCTGAGTCATTGCAATTGCACTTCTCGAAAGTCTATCTATGCTGGCACAAACGCTTTCACGATGATCCCATGTGTGTCTGGATTCGCGCAATATTTGATGAGCTATTTGATAGCACCGCCACTTACTCCTAACCCAAAGGACCATATTGCAAATACCGCATAGTGGGTTTTTGTTTTACGAATAAGGTATTGATTGAAAGCATTTGCTAATGAGTATTTAATTGATAACGATTATTAATTACCAAACTGTTAGCTGCCCAATATGTTTAAAACCAATCCCTTTATTTATCGTTTTGCGGTAGGGTTAACCTCAACACTCCCGCTGGTTTCTTTGGCTGAAACACCACACTCTGAGGCCTCGACGTCCAGTGACACCATGGTGATTACCGCCACTGGTTATGAACAGTCCACCCTGTCAGCCCCTGCGTCTATTAGTGTGATAAACCGTTCTCAAATTGAAAACCGCGCCTACAAAGACATCACGGATGCCCTTCAAGATGTTCCAGGCGTGGTAATCACAAGTGGCGGTTCACGCCAAGAGATATCCCTTCGCGGAATGCCGTCTGACTACACCGCGATTCTTGTTGACGGTCGCAAGCAGTCAGGACGAGAAACACAAGTCAGCGGTGGTGGCGGCTATGAGCAAGACTGGCTGCCACCGCTAAATACCATAGAGCGAATTGAAGTAGTGCGCGGTCCGATGTCTACGCTATATGGATCCGATGCGATGGGGGGAGTGATCAATATTATTACCCGAAAAGATAGCGCTGAATGGACAGGCCACTTGCGTGCTGAATCCATGCTGCAAGAAAATAATCAATCGGGTGATTATTATCAAGGAGAACTGTCTTTATCGGGCCCATTGGTCAACGATCGTCTCAGTGGCAATCTCTCAACGCGATATCAGGAACGGATTGAAGACGACATTGCGTTCGCCAATGGAGGAAAAACACTCGAAAACTATCGCGCATCACTGCACTTTACTGCCACTGAAGACGATACCATCAGTGTAGACTACACCCACCACGACCAAACACGGGAAAACACCGCCGGAAAGACAAGAACCCGCGATTCAGAAACCAATAATAACCGGCAATCTATCGGAATTAGACACGAAGCAAGCTACAGCGATATTAGCGGATCCTCCTATCTTAGTATGGAATCAGTCGAGAACGAGGGTCGCTCGTTAGAAGTAGAAAACACTCGCGCTAAAACACAATGGTCAAAAGGGCTTGATCTTCATTATGTTTCAGTTGGCACCAGTTTTGAACGTGAAGTGCTCGACAACGGTAATTATGAATTTCGTAATAGCCAATGGTCTGTGTTTGCGGAAGATGAATGGTACGTTACCGACAATATTGCTCTAACCTTGGGGCTTCGCTACGACAACAATGAGCAATTTGGCTCTCACCTTAGTCCACGCTTTTATGCAGTATGGTCCCCAAATACAGCTTGGGCGGTAAAAGGGGGCGTATCAACAGGCTACCGAGCACCTAGCCTGACTGAAATGGAAGACGAGTGGGTACAAGAGAGCTGTAATGGTCGATGTGATATTTATGGCAACGCCGATCTAAAGCCGGAATCGTCAATTAATACCGAGCTTGGGCTATATTACGAAGACTTAAACGCGTTAAACGCAAATTTCACCGTTTTTTATAACGACTTTGAAGACAAAATTGACCGCGTTAACCTTGATCCAAACTGCACCGCGCGTGCCTGTGACGCCACCTATGCCAATATTGAAAATGCCATCACCTATGGTACTGAAGCGTCGGTCAAAAAAGCACTGACAAAAAGTCTGGATGTAACCGCGACCTACACCTACACACGCTCAGAAAAACGCGCTGGTGAAGACAAAGGTCAGCCATTAACTCAGGTCCCCACCCACTTGGTCGCGCTCAACACTGATTGGGCTATTCAAGATGACATTGGCTCATGGCTACGCGTTTCCTATCGTAGTGAAGAATCCGATCCGATTAGTATCGATTCAAGAAGTCAGACCGCACCATCCGTTACTTATGTTGACTTTGGCACCAATTGGCAGCTAAACCGCCATTTCAAACTGATGGCCGGCATCTATAACCTTTTAGACAAGCAAACCACTTACGATGAATATGGCTATGTGGAAGATGGTCGTCGTTATTGGTTAGCTGTTGAAACATCCTTTTAATGCGAGCAATAAGTATGAAGTTTCTGATAAAAATATTTTGCGTATCTCTCCTTTATGTATCCTCGGTGAATGCCAGTGAGCACGCGATGATCGACAAAGATATTGTGTATAAACGTATTGACGGCAACGCGATAAGCTTGGATCTCTATACACCCAGCGCTCATGCTGGTCAGCCTTATCCTCTTTTGGTTTGGGTGCACGGAGGTGCATGGAAGCGAGGAAGCAAAGATGCCATCCCAACTAAGAACCCAACATTACTCAAGGCCGTGTTAGAAAAGGGCTATGCATTGGCTGCTGTCGATTACCGCCTAAGTGGTGAAGCGATATTTCCAGCCCCACTAAAAGACATTAATGACGCGCTCAATTTTCTTCACGATCATGCTAACCAATACAATATTACTGCGGATAAATTGGTTGTGATGGGTCGCTCAGCTGGAGGTCACTTAGCCGGCTTGGTGGGTGCCACTAACTCACAGAGCAATATCGCCTTTTACACTCCCCAGCCCAAATACGAAGTGAAAGCGGTGGTCAGTTTCTTTGGCCCTACCGACTTGCTTGCGTTAGGTAAAAAACATGGCAAGAAAGCAAGCAAGCGATCATCCGTATCACGCTTTTTAGGTGACATCCCTAGCAACATACCGGATATTGCACAACGCGCGTCGAGTACCCACTACATCAATTCAAATACGCCCCCATTTATCCAGTTACATGGTGCGGAAGACAGGCGTGTTCCAGTATCACAAAGCCAACGGCTTAAATCTAAACTTGATGAATATGGCGTTGATAATCAGCTATTTATTGAGCCAGGTGTCGGACACAGCGCAGCCGTGTTTGATACCGAAAAATACGTGCCACGCGTGATGGATTTTCTTGAGCAGCATTTCCCTGTACAGCGTTAACGTGAGTGAACAAAAAAGCCCGCGTGCAATCGAGCGGTTTTTTTCGACTAAGGAGATCAGCGCCCCGGTGGAGGCATCAAATCTCGTCACCATCGTTCGCAATAGAAACGATAGCAATAAAAACGAAAGCAATAAAAACGCCACAATCACTTGTGGCGTTTTTTTTAATCATGGCGCACTGTCTTTTAACTTGCTGCCGTGACGGGAAGCACGCGTTTTAAAATATCCGCAAGCGTCACCACGCCAATCATTTCCCCCTCTTTACTGACCACCGCAAGCTGAACGCTGGCTTCACGCATGCGCGCTAGCGCTTCGTAGATGGGGGTGTTGGCATCCAAAACATAGGCATTGCGAGCGACATCGCGTGCGAGTCGGTCTGCCGGTTCGAGTAGCGTATCCCGGACGTGAACCACCAATGGCTTAAGCCCTTTGTTACCAAACACCAAAATACGCAGATGCCCTGACGACACGGCGACAGCGCGCACCTCTGCGACCGTTGCATGTTTATCAACATGTGCCATCACCTGTCCCTGGGTAACCAAGGTTTCGATCGCAATCGAGCTCAGATCGATCAACCCCGACAATTGTCGTTGAATCGCTGGTTGCAAGGTACCGACTTTGCCCGAGTGTTCAACCAATTGACGAATGGTTTGAATATCTTGTCCCCCTACCGCGGCGCTTTCTACTGGCTCAACCCCTGAGGCTTTCACCAAGCGATTGGCAATACGGTTGACCCAGCGAAGTAACGGACGTAACGGCCACACATAAGCACGCGAGACAACACCGATTGCCAGTGCTGACTTTTCTGGATGAGCAATCGACCAAGATTTCGGTGCCATCTCACCCACGACGAGGTGCAAAAATGTCACCACGAACAGCGCAAACCCGAAGGCCGCCGCATCAGCCGCCCAAGCGGGTAAGCCAACCGCGAGAAAGACGGGCCCTAACCATACATCTACCGCCGGCTTGGTGACCGCCCCGAGTGCAAAGGTACAAAAAGTGATCCCTAATTGCGCCCCTGCCAGCATCAAGGTCAAATCATTCATGCCACGCAGCGCTGCCCGCGCCGACCCACTCTCAACCGCCATTTCTTCCAGACGATGTCGACGCGCACCCATCAAGGCAAACTCGATAATGACAAAAAAGCCACTCAATACAATCAAAGCCAGCGTGACAACACTAACCATCAAAGGATCGGTCATTGGTTATCCTCCGCAATGGGCTGCTCGATGAGCGTAACCCGCACTGACGTGGGGATATGTCGCTCAATGCTTAACACATCCACCTCAAGATGACGCACGATCGGCTGACTCTCCGCCAGTTCGGATGGATCAATCGGCAGCGCGATGGTCACCGTATCCCCTACGGCTGGCAATGCGCCACATGCCGCAATCAATACCCCTGCAATGGTTTCGACATCGTCCCGCGGCAGAGCATAGCCAATCGCACGCTCCACTTCGTCGATGTGCACATCACCATCCATCAACCAGACATTGTCACTTTCAGGGATAACCGCCTCGGCATGATCACTATCATGCTCGTCGGTAATTTCTCCCACGATCTCCATGGCCAAATCTTCAATCGTTAACACCCCGGCAAAGCCGCCATATTCATCAATCACACACGCCAGTTGATTGGTCGAACGCACCAACTGATCTAGCGCATTTGGCAACGGCATTAATGTGGGGAGAACACTGGCAGGACGCATCACTGACGCCACGGTATCATTTGAATCCGCCTCTGTTTTCGCGAGGACATCTGACAGGTGAACCACGCCCACAGGCGCATCATTATCATCAAGCACCGGATAACGGGTGTGGGCTTGCGCCATCAGCGCCAACAATTCGGACAGCTTGGTTTCTAGCGACACCCAATCAACTTGCGAACGCGGCACCATTGCATGCTCAACATCGCGCGCTGGAAAATCCAGGATCCGATCCATCATCAGTGACAACTCCACCGGCAAATCTCCGCTTTCTCGCGAGTCGGCGATAATATGGTGTAAGTCGTCTTCTGAGGCACTCATATCAAGATCATGCACCGGTTGAATCCCCACAATACGCAGCACCAGGTTGGCGGATTTATCAAAGAAACTGATGATCCAACCAAACACCGACATATAAATCAGTGTCGACCGCGACATCATACGCGCCATGGGTTCAGCATTGGCAATGGCTAAGTTTTTCGGGTAAAGCTCACCCAAAATCATTTGCACAATCATCGCCACCGCAAGCGTCGCCATGGTGCCAATCGCGATTCCTGTTTCCAACGACAGTCCAAACCGTTGCAATAATACCCCCATCGACTCGCCGACCAGCGGCTCAGCAACAAAGCCCAACACCAAGCCGGTGACCGTGATACCAAGCTGCGCGCCAGATAGCATAAAGCTCGTCCGTTTTGTCACCGCCAGCGCCCGTTTGGCCGATGCATCGCCCGTCGCAGCTAAGGTCGCAAGCTTTGCGCGATCGACCGCCATATAGGCAAACTCTTGCGCCACAAAGTAGCCATTAGCGGCAATAATTAACAAGATAAAGAAAAGACCGAGCAGGAGGGTAATCATAGGTTCAGTCATGACTGCATCCTTTGTTGGTGACAACGTACCAGTGAAGGGGAGTGACAATCGACGCGTGTTGGATCCACAAAATATGCCTTATGTAGAAAGAGGAATCGGAGTATATTCTGGTGATATCGATACAGTCTAGTTAATTTTTGTACACCTCACCGTCGCGCGTTTGGTAGCCAAGAGCGGCTGTGCTTTTTTTCAGGAAAATGGTGGACTTAGCTTGACCCGGCCAGTGGCCGCCCCTCATCATTATTTCTACCATTCTTTGTTCATTTGTGATCATGCGCCTTGAATACACAGGTCCAATGCCGGAACGTCTCGGTTTTCTGCTACTCCCCCGCTTTTCGATGATGGCCTTTTTCTCTGCTGTCGAGCCATTGCGTATAGCCAACCAGATCAGCGGCGAATCGCTGTTTGATTGGCAAATGATCAGTGAAGACGGCAAGCCGGTGACGGCGTCCAACGGCATGTCACTGCTGGCCGACACAGCCATCGACGCCGTGCATGATCTTCCCTCACTCGCGGTCTGTAGCGGTTTTGATCCTGAAGCTTACCTTAGTCGTCCTTTGATGCGTTGGCTGCACCGTCTTGATGCGGCAGGCTGCGTGCTGGGCGGACTCGATACCGGCTGCTTTTTGTTGGCCGCTGCCGAGCTACTCAAGGGCGAGCGGGTCACCCTGCATTGGGAAAGTTTGCCCTCGTTTCAAGAGCGCTTCCCAGAGGTGAGAACCTCAGATGAGCTGTTTGAACTGGGACCGCGGCGCTTCTCCTGCGCAGGCGGTGCGGCGGCAATGGACATGGCGCTCGATGTGATAGCGCGTCGTCACGGCAACCAGTTGGCAATCGACGTCTCCGAGCAGCTGGTACACGAGCGCATTCGTACTCGACGCGATCAGCAGCGAATGACGTTAGCGCGCCGCTTGGGCACCCATCGCCGACGTCTGGTCGACGCGGTGGATGTGATGGAGCGCCATATAGAATCGCCCTTGTCCTTGGCAGAAGTCGCTGAGCGCAGTGGTATCTCGCTTCGTCACCTACAACGCCTTTTTGACAGCGAGCTTAATCAGTCGCCGCGCAGCTGGTATTTGGGATTGCGGCTAGATCGTGCCCGTTACTTGCTTAAAGAAACCGATCTCGATGTGTTAACGGTGGGATTGGCCTGTGGCTTTAGCTCAAGCTCGAGTTTTTCCCGCGCGTTTCGCACCCATTACGGCGTGTCACCGCGTCAAATGCGTAAAACCCAAAGCCAGTAAAAGAAGAAAAATAAGATAGATAAAAAAGCCGCTCACCCCACCACCTTAATCGGCAACGGAATGAGCAGCTTGTCTCGCGTTTAGCGCGTCTTGGTGCGACACCTTAAACCGCTATTTTTTCACGGCCAGCTATTTTTGGCAGCTAGCTTTTTTTAGCCGCGACAAGCGAGCGGCGCGATTCACCAAACAGTGAGATCAGCACCCCGGCGGTCATCACCAGGATCACCACGCTCAGTGGCAAGGCCGCGGCGATCAATGCTGTTTGTAGCGCTTTAAGGCCGCCGGCCATCAGCAGCGTTGCAGCGACTAAGCCAATCACCACGCCCCAAAGCACCCGGAAACGCTTCGGTGGCTCTTCATCACCTAGTGACAAAATCGTCGTCAGCACTAAGGTGCCTGAATCAGACGAGGTCACAAACCAGCTCATCAACAAGAACACCATCAGGGCTGAGAGTATCCAGCCGAACATCCCAGAACCTACGATCCCATCCGCTGCGGCAAATAATGCGGCGGGAAGCTCCCAAGCGTTCACCAAATCGATAATCCCAGCACTGCCGACGCCACCACTGGCATACAGCTCTTGGTAGATGGCATTGCCACCGAAGATAACCAGCCAGACAAAGATCAGTAAGGTGGGCACAAATAAGACCCCTAACACAAACTCACGCAGGGTGCGCCCTTTGGAAATACGCGCGATAAACAGACCCACGAACGGCGCCCAAGCCAGCCACCAGCCCCAATAGAAAATGGTCCAGGCCTGCTGCCACTCCACCGTGCCCGGCTCATCAGCAAACCACAGCCCCATCGGGATAAAGTTAATTGCATAATCGAGCAAGGTTTCGCCGAACGCGCTGATCAGCCAAAGTGTGGGGCCACCAATGAAAAAGATACCGACTACCAGCACCGACACCCAAATGTTCATCTGGGAGATAATACGGATCCCACGGCGCACCCCGGATACCGCCGACACAATCGAGATCGCCGAAATCACTGCAATCAAGATCAACTGCGTCGACAAACCGGAGGTGATACCGATCAGGCGCTCCAGCCCCACCGCCATTTGACTGACGCCGAGACCGAGCGAGGTCGCGACGCCGAACACGCAACCCAGTACACCGAGGATATCGAAAAGATGCCCCCAAGCGCCGTAAATGCGCTCGCCAATGAAAGGATAAAGCGCCGAGCGCAGCGCCAGTGGCAGTTGCTTACGGTAGGCAAAATACGCCAGCGACATGCCGACAATCACGTAGATAGCCCAACCATGCAGTCCCCAGTGGAAAACGGTGACCCGCAGCGCATCGATGGCACGCTCGTAACCAATGGCGGCCGCGCCTGCCATATCGGCGTGGGGATTGTTGGGATAACCAAACCCGCCGGTGTTATCGAGGTAAAAAATGGGTTCGGCCACCCCAAAAAACAGGATGCCGATACCGATGCCAGCAGAGAACAGCATCGAGAACCAAGAGAAGTTGCTAAACTCCGGACGGCTGTCGTCAGGGCCGAGGCGCACATTGCCGTACTTGCTGAAAACGATAAAACCGCACACGGTCAATAACAGCATCACAGTGACCAGGTAGTAGCCACTAAAGGTGCTTTCAATCCAGGTGCGCGTCGCACCAAACAGGACGCTGGCCGTCTCCGATTGAAAGCCGGTAAACAGCACAAAAGCCAGCACCAGCAGTGCAGAGCAAATGGTCATGCCACGATGCATGCCCTGAAAGAAGCCATCCTGAGCAAGCTCGGTGACGGTATAATCGGTCGATGTTTCAGCCTGGTGGCTGTCACGACGCTTGGGTGAGTGTGGTGGGGTTGGCGTAGCGATAATAAATCCTCCTTGAGCCGGAAGTCGGGCCGGCGATCCCGTTAACCGCTCAGCCTCTACTGAGCGGGACTTGATAACTCTTTAGCGCCCGATGGCAGCGTCGTTCAATACCGCTTGGGTAATCCGATACGACGGCCGGCACTCTCGGGCCAATCACTCTCAACCGCGCAAGGCAGTGTCTCGATGAGATTGGCCACAACATCTGGAAAAGGCGCGGGGCGACCGGTTTGCGTATCGATGCCCATCAGCATCTGCTCGCTGGTGGCCAGCACCTCACCTTGGCTATCACACATTTGCATAAACACGTGCAGGCGCTTTTGATCACGCGCTAACACGGTCACGTCGACCACCAAGGTCTGGCCTTGATGCGCCTCACGTCGGTAACACAAATGGGTTTCTAGGGTATAAATGGTATAGCGATGCTGGGTGCGGCCGGCGTCATCCAAGCCAATAGTGGCCATTAGCGCATCGACACCCAGCGAGAACACGCGCGCGTACTCGGCGTCGTTCATGTGCCCGTTATAATCGACCCATTCTGGCGCGACGTCTATCTTTAATAGTGTCATTAGATGCGCCCTTCCAAGCCTTCAGCCTCTGGCCAATACTTCTGCGCCAAGTCTAAAAGCTCGACCAAAAACGCGTCACGGCGACGGTCTAGCTCAGAAACGGGACGACCCGCGGCTTGGTGTTCACAGCCTTCCACCACTTTATCAATCAGCTCATCAGTCAGCTCAGGCGCTTCAAGTTTGGTCCACGGCAGTTTTAGCGCCGGGCCGAACTGCTCTAGCATATGGCGCATACCCTGCTCGCCACCGGCCAGATGGAAGGTTAAGAAGGTGCCCATCAACGACCAGCGCAGGCCACAGCCGTACACCACTGCCGCATCAATCTCTTCGGTGGTCGCCACTCCATCGTTAACCAGGTGCAAGGCTTCACGCCACAGCGCTTCCATCAAGCGGTCCGCAATATGCCCCTCAATTTCACGCTTGACCACCAAGGGACGCATTGCCAATTCTTGGTAGAGTGCATGGGCGCGATCAATCTGATCCGATTGAGTGGCTTCGCCGCCCACCAATTCCACTAACGGCAGCAGATACACAGGATTGAATGGATGCGCGACGATGACGCGTCCGGGAAGATGATCACAATCACTCTGCAGCTCGGTAGGCTTAAAGCCAGACGTCGATGAGCCAATAATCGCGTTTGGCGCCGCGGCCGCATCAATTGCCGCCAAGGTCTCACGCTTAATATCAATGCGCTCCGGCACGTTCTCTTGAACCAGATCGGCCTCTTTCACCGCCTGCTCAAGGCTATCAACAAAGGTTAACCGAGCAGGATTTGCGTCTTCAGCCAGCCCTAGCTTTTCTAACGATGGCCAGGCATTGGCCACGAAGGCACGGGTGCGAGTAGGCGCTTGTGGGTCGGGATCATAAGCGACCACGTCCCAACCACGTGCCAAGGCGCGCGCAATCCAGCCATTACCAATCACGCCGGTGCCGATGACCGCTAACTGCTTGCTCATTGGTCACCTCCTTCAACCGGCTTACCGGTTTTCGGGTCAACCAGTTTCAGCGCGGCGCGCGTTTGTGCAGGGGTCATAATACGACCGCCGAGGTTTTCAATGATAGTGCTCGCCTTTTCTACCAAGCCGCCGTTGGTCGCCATTACCCCTTTTTCCAGGTAGAGGTTATCTTCCAAACCCACGCGCGCATGGCCACCCAGCAACATGGCTTGCGCGACCATCGGCATCTGATGGCGACCAATTCCAAACGCCGCCCAGTTGGCGTTTTCCGGCAACTTATTGCGCATTGCCAGCATGGTTTCGGTGTCCGCTTCTGCGCCCCAAGGAATGCCTAAACAAAGCTGAAACAGCGGATCGCCCTCAAGCAAACCTTCTTTTTGTAGCTGACGCGCAAACCAAACGTGGCCTAAGTCAAAGCACTCCAGCTCGGCTTTCACGCCCGCAGCCTGCACCATACGGGCTTGCTCACGCAGCCAGTCAGCGGTGTTAATGTACACCATGTCGCCAAAATTCAGGCTGCCGCAATCTAAGGTACAAAGCTCAGGCAAGAGCTCGCCCACTGGCGCATGGCGCTCGGCTGGGGTTTGCATATCGGTGCCCGGGCCACCACGGCTTGGGTCTTGGGCATCCGGCACCCAATCCCCGCCACCACCGCCGGTGATGTTCATGACAATATCGACGTCTGATTCGCGAACACGCTCCATCACCTCACGGAAGTGATCAATGTTGTGGCTAATACCGCCCGTTTCAGGATCACGCACGTGAATATGAGCGACACTGGCACCAGCACGCGCCGCCTCAATACAGTTGTCGGCAATCTGTTTTGGCGTGATTGGCACATTGGGGTTTTTGCCCGTGGTATCGCCCGCACCGGTGACGGCGCAGGTAAGAATGACGCTGCGATTCATGTTCGGCCTCTTGTCGCTTGATTAAACTGGCCACAGTGTGTCCGGAATAACACGCCACAACTTGACACTAAGCGACATAAAAGACGCATAAAGAGACATTGTGAGGAGTATTGGGTGGGGTGGTAAGGCGTAGATAGCAGGCTAGCCACTTAACTATTGCGTGAAGCTCATTCAAAAAAAGATCAAACCATTATTAATAGGCACGCATTAAGCGTGTATTCTGGCGGCAATCAAGTTAATGAGGACGTATTGTGAAATCGGACAAATACCTTGCAGTCATCACTTTTTACGTGATTATCTTAGCGCTATCAATTGCAAGTGGCTATCAGTACATTGGTGATTTAGTTGAAAAAGGAATAAACTCAGTAGGTACCTTCATTAGCTATTTTGTGTTAATCGCTTTATTCTCTATTTACAAAGGCGTTTCGTTATTCACTCGAAAGCAACTGCTTTTTCTCGCCGTTTTCTCAATATTGACCACCCTCGCGTCTTACATATACCCGTATTTTAAATACTCAGAGCAAAATCCAAGTGACTTAATGTCAACATTTGCTTATGACCTTGTAATAAACGTGATAATTTTCACTCTGCTTTTTAAAGAATCAAAGCGTGAAAGGAACCAAAGCATATAAAAACACCAAATATTGCGTAGCAATTAGCTTATTTGATTATTTCGAGAGAAAACGGTGACTGTTTTTGCTCCACGAGAAAGTGCAACGTAAAGGTGTTTATTGTCCATTCCTCTATCATTAGCATCGAGAATTAAGCAATGATCGGCTTCCAGTCCTTTAAGTAGCAATGTTGAACCAATTGCTCGTTTAGGGATTCGGGTATCACCTTTTTGTCTTATCTGCTCCCTTATAATCATTGCTGACTCTGACATAGTTTTATCCGGTGAACTAACCGACAATGATACTGAGTCCTTCAATGCGCTATATGCGCTTCTACGGTATATCCTAGTACCAGTTTTACTCTCAACTTCTTGGAGAGCCGTCAAAATGTCAGAGCGTTCATTACTAATGGCAACGTTAGATAGAGCATGTTCAAAGGTGGTAGGTGGTTGCCTGTTTCTTCCACCAAGAATACTTTGAACACGAGTTAATGTTCGAGTCATTTCAACATTAGTAACCATTGTACTCGCTGTGATAAGAATACTTTCTACCAGATTTATACCGCTTAAACGATCAAACTCGCTAGCTGCAGTAATAACCTGAGCTAATTGCACTTGCTCAACGACTTGAGTCGTATGGCTACTTTGCGCGTATCTATGTCGAGACCTTTCGTTCATTGAACTACCAATGACTAGGAAAGAATCAGTCTGATTTTGATTAATTATCCTTTGCTGAGCATTCTGCTGATTAATAAGGTCAGTCTGAGCGTTACCTGTTAGTGGATGCCACATCACGTGGTTCGGGCAGTCGGTAAGATCTAAGATCCCTCTTCGTAGTAGTGTTTCTCTGGCTTCAAGTATCCATTCACCAAGGTCAGGAGCTCCCGCATTGTTCCAACGCCATGGCGTTCCTAAGGTTCCAAGCAATGGAAACCTTTGTTGCACTTCTTGCTGCCAGTCAGGCATTGGGCCTGCAAAACTGAATATGCATTGCATCGGGTCACCAAAAACCACCGTTGGCAGCACTTGTGAAAGGGAAGCGATGATATTATGTTGGTTGTTGTCACAATCTTGGTATTCATCTACTAGCAGTCTTGAATATGAAGCCTTTATGATTTCGTGAAGCCCCCCTGAATTAAGAGAACTAAGCACCGATCGCCTGAGTTCTGGATAAAACTGTCGAGGATTATCGGGTGATGCGCTGATTGGGCAAGATGTCGGAAAACTGTTAGCTATTCGAAGCGCCCAGCCATCAATAGTTGTCACTACATAATGAGAAGCAGGAACTGATAATCGGCGTAAGCGCTTCTTAAGAGCCGATACACCTGCGGTTGTATGTGTTAGAACCAATATCGGTTTTTGCGCCCTAATCGACAAAGCTTCCGTAATCAGGTGTGTCTTACCACAACCTGCAGGCGCAACAATTGAGCCTAAATCACTATCGAGCACTGCTTCAATGTTCATAGATCAAGCGCCCACTGAAATAGATTATTTACAGGTGCTTTTAAATCTTCCGTGAAAGCATTGTAATTAGGACCAATAATGTTTCTGGCTACACTTTCTGCTGGTTCTATATCTTTTAACCAGCCCTTTTTATTGGCAGCTTTAGCAAGGATTACTCGTTGGGCATCGGTAAATCTTTCAAGACAATCATCTAGAGTTAGCGACTGATTTGAATACGCTTGAATATGAGCGTTTATTGAGTCGGCTCCCTTCCTTTCAGCGGCCATATTCAATAGTTCGGGGATAATGTCCGCGGGACAAGCAATAAAGATAGCGTCCTCTGTGGCTCTATTATGAGCCCATTCAACTACGAAAATACCGGCTGCTATCGCATTTTCTCTGAGTTCTCGATGCTGCTCAGCTTTATCCGAATCCTTAAAAATTGCCGTAGGATAACCTAGTGACGAAAAAATATGCGCCCTTGCAAACATGGCATCACCACCCCCGTCCGCACAATGGACGCCTTTGGATGTAATCGTTTGAGATCCAGCGTCTTGGTTATAAAGGTCTATTCCTCTTACTATCCCAATTTCCGTTTTTCCTTCGCATACGATAACACTTTTGCTGAAAAAGGATTCGGCGCAGGCCCGTAACGTAGCTTGCTGCTGACCTTCTCCGTTTAGGCTATATATCTTATGTTGAATATGATCAGGGTCAAAAGCTACCTGAGCCAGAGTAGGACTACGCATAACGTGGAGTTGTTGAGCCTGCAACTCACGAAGCACATAAGGGGAGTGAGTTGTGATGAACACTTGCTGCGTTGGCTCAACATCTTTAGAGCCTAGCTCGTTGAGTAAACGAGTAATACGATATGGCTCTAGTCCGTATTCAGCCTCATCAACAATGATTACTTTAGAGTGACTGGCCGCTTTCTGCAGGCCGCTAGTTAGAAGTCTGGACGAACCTGTGCCTAATTGTCTAAGAGGAGTATTATCACTGTTGTGAAGACTTATAGCACCATTGGATAAGGAGATTCCATTTACATCTAATAATGCTTTCAGTTCGCCAACGGGAACACCTAAGCCATTAGATATATTCTGGACTTGTTGCAAAACGCCAGCAACCCCTTCAACTTGTTGTTGTGCGAAGGCTTCACGGGTTTGTCTTCCTAACTGCGCAAGAGTGCTTGATACATCTAGTGTCTCTTCAGAAAGCTTGTTAAGGATTGAACGACTGCCCCAAGCAAGGTTCTGGTGCGCAGTTGTACCTAAGCGAGCAGGAGATAAAAGCTCTCTATGTTTCCATGGTAATCTACGTTCTAATCCATCCGCTTCAGCCCTCTCCGAATACAGTCGCCAATCCGGGTCTAAGTCACTATCTACAGTTAATTTTATGGTTAGAACAGTTTCAGTACCTTGCTGAGGCTCATCAAGGATTTTTTGAGTAGTAGCATTATACCCCCTTAAGAAGGAGCCATAGCTTTCGATATTCTTCAAGTCATCATGAAGATCACCTAGGGTAATTGTTATCGATAGTGGTGACTGGATATTAAGTTGGTAAAAATCAGCATCGTTGAATGAATAAGAGCGTCGAGCACCGAGCGTAAGATCGATAGCATCTAATAGTGTAGATTTACCTGAATCACCGGGGCCAATTAGGCAATTTAATCCTGGCTTTGGGTGCCATGATAGTTTTTTGATTGTTCTAAAATTTTGTATTTCTATATGGCGTATAACTGACATGAATGATTCTCTTCGTATCAAACTAACAAGCTTACACCACTATACAACAAGCGTCTGCTAGAGAGTAAGACCACCAGCACTGATTAGATATTTTATGATACTACACTTAATGCTGATCTCGAAATAAATGGGGATTGACTGCGACCTAACGAAAACTAAGTAAAAGTACAACAGACACGATTAGTCCATATCCACTCTAGTTGAGCGTAGGTGAGGCTCGCGCCAGCTATGCAATTGGGTAAAAGCTTGTTACTTAGATTAATTTTATGGCTGCTAGCGCTTTATACAGCACGTTTTGGGGTACACATGAGCTAGCCCCACTCCCTCCAAAACCACCTACTCATCTAATCCTTCCTATGCTGGCTTTCCACTTCTTCGGCGAGCATGCCGTAGATCACGATCAGGTTATAACTGACCATGCCGAGGACTTGGCCGTTTTCGATTACAGGGGCACGGCTGATGCCGAAGCGTTCGAATAAACGGGCGCAGTATTTCACGTTCATATCGGGGGAGACGCTGAGCGCGGGTTTGGTCATAATTTCATAAACATTCACCCGTGATGGCGCGCGGTTTTTGGCGAGCACTTTTTTGGCAATGTCGTTCATTAACACAATACCGAACTCGTCATGCTCATCGCGTTTATTGACGATAATCGCTTTCACTTGTTGTTCGCGTGCAATGCGAATCGCTTCTTCGACCGTGGTGAGCCCATCAATACACACGGCATTGGCATGCATCACATCTCTGACCGTTTTATGTTGTTTCATAACTCGTCCTTCACCACTTCGGTTAATTCTCGCATTTGGTGGGCCACGCCCACGGCATCTTCCACATCAATTTGCACCGCGATACCACTGCCGGAGGTGGCATCAAACTCGCCCACGTCATTAATGGTTTCAAGTATGGTGCGCGCTAAGTGCTCTTCCACCAGGAAGATAGCCACGTCTCGCTGCACATCCAGCGTCAGCCCTAAAAAGGTTTTCTTTTTCACCAAGCCTTCGCCACGCGCGTTGTTAATAATGGTCGCGCCGGTAGCGCCGGCTTGTCTGGCGGCATCGAGCACCGCATCGGTTTTGGCATCTTCAATAAACGCCATGATTAATTTGAACCGCATAGGCTCTCCTTACGATGAACGCTGTGCGTGCTTTTTCTGTAAATAGGCTGTGATTTGGGCATAGCCCATCACGGTGATCATCGGAAACAAACTGGCAAACGCAATTAAACCAAAACCATCAAGCATCGGGTTTCTTCCCGGTACGGTAGAGGCTAGTCCCAACCCCAGCGCCGTCACCAAGGGCACGGTCACGGTTGAGGTGGTCACCCCTCCAGAATCATAGGCCAAGGGCACGATAAACGGCGGGGCAAAATAGGTTTGGATCACCACCACCACATAGCCGGTGATGATGTAATAATGAAGCGGATCGCCCACCACAATGCGGTAGCACCCCAAAGCAATTCCCATTGCCACGCCAAGCGCCACCGAGGCCCGCAAGCCGTTCACTCGAATCGCCCCACCCGACACTTTGGCTGCTTTGATCGCCACCGCGATTAATGAGGGTTCGGCCACCGTGGTGCTAAAGCCAATCGCTGCGGCAAACAGATAGACCCAGTAATAGGCTTGCCAATTAATCTCGCCGCCCGCTTTGAGTGCTGCGCCGACAAAATCAGTGGCAGTGAGCTGCTCGGCCATCGAGGCCCCGAGCGGGAATAGCGCCAGCTCCAGCCCCATTAAAAATAGGCTCAAGCCCAAAATGACATAGAAAAAACCAAACAAGATCCGTTTGGGGTTGTTGAGTGCTTTGCGCAATACAAAGAGTTGAAAGCCAAAGATGATGACGATAATCGGGATCACATCGCGCACGGTGGAGAAAAAGGTGTCGATAAACAGGCGCAGACCGTCCATCACGCCACCACCATGCCGTAAGCCATCACAAAGATCATCGGTGACAGAGAGGCAAAGGCAATCAAGCCAAAGCCATCCACCATCGGGTTGCGCCCTTTGATCACGGTTGCCAGCCCCACGCCAAGTGCGGTGACTAGCGGCACCGTGATGGTCGAGGTGGTCACCCCACCTGAGTCGTAGGCAATGCCGATAATACTCGGCGGTGCGACCATGGTCATCGCCACCACCAACAAATAGCCGCCAATGATTAAACGGTGGATCGGCCAGCCTTTCATGATTCGCACCACCCCCAGCACAATCGCAAACCCAACAGAGAGCGCCACGGTTAGCCGCAGGCCGTTGGCATAGCTGTCTTTGGCCGCTTCGCTGGTGTGTATCATCCCGCCGTTAGCGGCGACATCTGCCGCCTCTGCCGCCACCGCGGTGAGTGCGGGTTCGGCAATGGTGGTGCCAAAGCCGAGCAAAAACGCGAACGCAATCAACCAGCCTAAGCTACCTTTATGGGCAAGGGAGTGCGCCATGGATTCGCCAATCGGGAATAGCCCCATGTCTAAGCCGTATACAAATAAGGTCAGCCCGACGACTACCAGCACCAACCCCAAGGTAATTGAGATCCAGTTGGGCAGCGGTTGTTGCAGAACAATCACTTGAAAAAAGCCAATCACTAGGATGATGGGTAACAGATCGCGAAAGCTTCCTAGCAATGATTTGAATAACGCTTGCATGTAGGCGACATGACTCCTTGCGCATTAACTGAAAACATACTCTTTATGTGACTATTTATGTTAACACTCCCAAATTAGGGTGCGAGCGGCAGAGCATAAAACTGCGCGATCCAACCGATTTTGGTTGCGGTACGTATCAGGATGCAAAGCAATCACTTGCGCTAAGTCTAAAACCCTCTTAGCGTTACAGTCAGGGATTACACCAATATGTTAGGACATCAGGCATGAAGATTCTTATTACCGGCGGCACTGGCCTGATAGGTCAGGCGCTGATTCCGCGATTACTCGCTGATCATCAAGTCACTGTACTCTCTCGTTCGGTGGCAAAAGTGACGCAGTGTTTTGACGAGAGTGTGACACCACTAGAGCGGCTGGATGATTTGGCGCATTTAAATGATTTTGATGCAGTGATTAATTTGGCCGGTGAGCCCATCGCCGATAAGCGTTGGAGTGAGCAACAAAAAGGGATTATTTGCACCAGCCGCTGGGGGCTGACCGAAAAACTGGTGGAGAAAATTCATGCCAGTAGCACGCCGCCACACACCTTTATAAGCGGCTCCGCGGTAGGTTACTACGGCGATCAACAAGACCGAGCTTTTGATGAAACCTTGGTGGTCCATGCCGATGATTTTGCCCAGCATGTGTGCCATCAATGGGAGAAAATTGCCTTGAAAGGTGCCTCAACGAACACCCGAGTGTGCTTGCTGCGTACCGGCGTGGTGTTAAGCGCTGAAGGTGGTGCACTAAAGCGGATGATGCTGCCTTACAAGCTTGGGCTCGGTGGCCCAATTGGCAAAGGGCAGCAATATATGCCGTGGATTCATATTGATGACATGGTCGGTGCCATTATCCATCTATTGGCCAAGCCTGAGCTCAAAGGGCCCTTTAACTGCACCGCCCCAGAGCCGGCGACCAATAAACGCTTTAGCCAGGCGCTCGCCAGTGCCTTAAAACGCCCGCATGTGTTCTTTGTTCCCACACTCGCGATCAAAACCATGATGGGCGAAGCCTCGCACTTGTTGCTCGATAGCCAGCGCGCCTTGCCTCACGCGTTAGAAGATTCAGGCTTTGAGTTCCAGCACCCCAAGGTGGAAGAGGCGATGCAGTCTTTATTTAAATAGCGGCTTTTGCCTTTCCACAAGTTTGTTGCGGGCCAGGTTTTGCTGGACGTTTGATACAAAAAAGCGGGTATCAATTTTCTTGATACCCGCTTTGTTATGTGTAAAACGAGGATGCTTTACACCCGCACCGTGTTAGCGCCGTTGCGGGTCAATCAGTTTACCCAGCATTGAGGCGACGGTGACAAACACCAACCCCACTGCTAACACCGGTAGCACCGCCCAAAGCTCGGGATGCAAACGCACTTCCATTTCAAAGCCCCATTTGAGCAGCCCTGCCATCGCCGCTTCAGCGCCAAGCACCGCCATTAATCCCGACACCAAGGCCATCACCCCATACTCACTCCACAGAGTGCGTTGAATACGGGTGCGGCTGGCCCCCAAGGTACGGTAGAGGTTAATTTCCTGCTGGCGTTCGCTCAGGCTGATACGCAGCAAGGTCAGCAGCAGTAGCAAGCCGCTGATCACCGCCAGCCCTGCCAACACAGAGAGCGACAAGCCAATTTGACGCAAAATCGATTGAATACGACTGCTCATGGTGCGTAAATCGAGCAGCGTGACGGTTGGGTATTCCCGTGCCAACCGATTGAGCAATGACGTTTGTGATTCATCAAGTCGGAAGCTCACCAACCAGTTGGCCGGTTTGTCGGCGAGAGTGTCACGATCGAAAATAAAATAGAAGTTAGGCCGCATGTTGCGCCATTCTACTTCACGAATCGAGTTGACCGTGGCGGTAAAGTCTTGGCCGGTGACGCTAAAGGTGAGGCTGTCGCCAATCTCAATCCCTAAACGCGCGGCAATATCCGCTTCCACCGATACGCCATTTTCGGTTGGCCAGTCGCCTGCAAGCACCTCATTATGCGAAGGCAAGGTTTCACGCCAGGTAAAGTTAAGCTCTCGGCGCAGCGCTTCATCGGCTTCATCGCGCTCGGCTTCATCGGTGGAAACCTGATAGCGCTCGCCATTTTTGCCCACTAACCGCCCGCGCACGATCGGATACGCATCGGATCGCATCAAGCTGGCTTGGTCGAGCTCCCCCACGTAGTCTTGTTGCGCACTTGGGGCAATATTCATGGCAAACACATTGGGCGCATCGGGTGGTAGCATCCGTCCCCAATCGGCGAGCAAATCGGTACGCAGCAGCCAGATGATCGCCAACAGCATAAAGGAAATGGCTAGCGCGCCAAGCTGAACACTGCTGGCGAGCTTGTTGCGGGTGATCCGGCTGAGGGCCAATTTTACCGATGGCGCGCGTACGCGCGATTTCACCAGCTTGAGCAGGCCTAAGCCAGCCAATGCGAGCAGCACGATCATCGCTGCCATCGCCGCTAACACACTCCATAATAAGGTGTTATCAAACGCCCACAGCGCAAGCGCGCCAACCGGAATCGCTATCAGGATAGCGGCGGTACCACGACGATGCCGCCCGCTGCCAGCCTGCGATTGCACGGCTGCCAACGCGGGCGCATCCAGTAATTTCAGCAATGGCACGCCCAGTGCAGGTAACGCCACCAGCAAGGCAACCCCTGGCGCGAGCACCCATGGCACCCAGCCGTAACTGGGCAGCGGTGAGGGCAATACATCGGTTAGTGGTAAACGCAGGAGCACTTCCAACAGGTAGCCGGCGCCTAAGCCCACCACGGTCGCTAACACAAACAATAAGGTCAGCTGACGCGCTAACCAGCGCCGCACCCACTGCTGACTGGCGCCCAGACTTTTTAGCATCGCCACCAAATCGGCGCGACTTTTGGCATAGTGCTGACACGTGAGCGTTAAGGTGGCCGCGGCCATTACAATCACTAAAACGACGGTAAGAGATAAATACTGACGGCTGCGATCGAGCATATCGCCAGTACGATCAGAGGTGTTTTCATCCACCCAGCGCTCGCCGTCTTGCAGCGTATAGCTGTCCCTTGCGGCACTTAAACTTGGCTCATCACCGGTTAAGAAGTAGCGATAACGTACCCGGCTCCCTTCGCGTACCACGCCGGCGGCAGGCACATCATCACGGTGCATCATCACCGCAGGCATTTGGCTAAAAGGATTAAACGACAGCTCTGGCTCGGCGGCCAAGGTGCCACTGACGCTTAGATCAAGATTGCCAATCGAGACCTTATCGCCGGGCTTAACATCGAGCAAACTAAACACCCGCTCAGACAGCCATAGCTCACCGGGCTGAATGCGTCGATCTCCCGTTAGGGCTTGGCCATTTTGCTCCAACACCAAGTCGCCACGCAACGGATAGAGGCTATCCACCGCTTTCACACTCACCAGCTGCATGTTTTGTTCGCTGAACGCCATGGTGCCAAAGCGGGTTTGTGCTGATACCGTGGTGCCCGCTTGTTTAAAGGTCTCAATTTGCTCGGTGTTTATAGGCTGGCGCGTGCTTAGTACGGTATCAGCAGCAATCAGGTTGCGCCCTTGTTGGGTGAGGACGTTTTCAATTCGATCGGCCAATGCGGAAAGCGCGAACACACAGGTGATAATCAGCGCCAGCGCCACCGCCACCGGCCATATCTGTCCATGCAAAAGCTCTCGCCACGCCCAGCGGTTAAGCAGTCCATTATTACTCGCCATTGACGTGCTCCTGTAGTTTGCCGCTGTCCATCATCAAGGTACGCTGACAGCGTTTGGCCAGCGCCGGATCGTGAGTGACCAACACCAAGGTAGTGCCATGCTTTTCATTCAGCTCAAACAGTAAATCAATAATGGTTGCGGCGGTTTTTTGGTCGAGGTTACCGGTTGGCTCATCGGCAAATAACACGTGCGGGCGGATAATGAAGGCGCGCGCGAGGGCGACACGCTGTTGTTCGCCGCCAGAGAGCTGTGAAGGTAAGTGTGTTTCCCGTCCTTGCAATCCTACCGAGGCCAGCAGTTGCTTGGCGCGGGTTTCGTCTTCGTTTTCGCCACGAATGGTCAGTGGTAGCATCACATTTTCTAATGCATTCAGTGATGGCACTAAAAGAAAGCTTTGGAACACAAACCCCACCGATTCCGCGCGCAGGGCGGCACGGGCATCTTCGTCCAAGGTGGAAAGCTTGTGCCCGAGCAGATCGACTTCGCCTTCACTGGGCGTATCTAACCCGGCAAGCAAGGTCATAAGGGTCGATTTTCCCGCGCCCGACACGCCCATTAGCGCAATCGACTCACCCGCCTCGATTTGTAGCGAGACATCCTGCAAAATGGTAAGCGGCTGTTCGCGTGTCACGACATGTTTTGCAATTTTTTCGGCTCGAATAACAGGAGAGGCCATGTTACGCATCCTTACTTTGTTGTGTTTTTTGTGGGTGAGCAGTGCCAGTGCACAAACGCTCCTCGTCCTCGGTGATAGCCTAAGCGCTGGCTACCAAATGGCAGCTGAACAAGCCTGGCCTGCCAAGCTACCGCGCGCGCTGCAAGATCGCGACCTTGATGTTAAGGTGATCAATGCCAGTATATCGGGTGACACCACAGGCAATGGCCTACAACGTTTGCCGCAACTGCTTGAGCGCCACCAACCTGAGTGGGTGCTGATCGAGCTCGGCGGCAATGATGGCCTGCGGGGTTGGCCGTTCAACCGTATACGAGACAACCTTAAGCAATTGATCACTCAGGCACATACGGGCGATGCCAAGCCGTTGTTAGTACAAATCCAGATCCCGCCCAATTACGGCCAGCGCTATGCGCAAGGATTTGCTGATATTTATCCTACACTGGCAGAGCAAACACAAACCCCCTTACTGCCCTTTTTTATGGAGTCTGTGATCCAAAAGCCTGAATGGATGCGTGATGATGGCATTCACCCGATGCCGGCCGCCCAAACGTGGATTGCCGAGTTTATGGCAGAGCAACTGGTACCGTATCTGTCACAGCCTGACAGTTAATCAACAATAATCAACCAATAGGGATAACGATGACAGCCACCCCCCCTTTAAAAAACGCGATCCTTATCACCGGTTGTTCAACAGGGATCGGTTTTGCCTGTGCCAACGCCTTGCATGCTCAGGGCCACACGGTGATCGCAAGCTGCCGACAAGCGGAGGATGTCACACGGTTGCAGCAACAAGGATTAACCTGCATTCAGTTAGACGTCTCGGACAGCAACAGCATTGATCGCGCGGTGGCCACGATTGATGAAATGACCGGTGGGGTCTTGTTTGGCCTCTTTAATAATGGCGCTTACGGCCAACCTGGTGCGCTGGAAGATTTGCCCACCGACGCGCTGCGCGCTCAGTTTGAGACCAATGTGTTTGGCTGGCACCATTTAACCCAAGCCTTATTACCGATGCTGCTCAGTCATAGCGGGGGACGGATTGTGCAAAACAGCTCGGTGCTTGGCATTGTCGCGCTCAAATACCGTGGAGCCTACAATTCGAGTAAATTTGCGCTTGAAGGCTGGACCGATACCCTGCGTTTAGAGCTGAGCGATACGCCGATTAAGGTGAGCTTGATTGAGCCTGGCCCGATTGAAACGGCGTTTCGTGCCAATGCGCTCAGCGCCTTTAAACACTGGGTCGACCCGAATAAAAGTCGCCACCAGCAAGCCTATCAAAGCCAAATCGACCGTCTTGCTGCAGACGAAGGCGGCAACAAATATACCCTACCCGCCGACGCGCTGGTTGCGCCACTGACGCATGCCTTGTTCTCGCCTCGCCCCAAGGTGCGTTATCGCGTCACTCAACCCACCGTATGGATGGCGATTCTCAAGCGAGTGCTCCCTAGCCGTTGGCTGGATCGGGTCTTGCTCAAAGGCAGTTAATGCAACAATAAGCCGTCGCGGTAAAAAATGTGCTGACTGCCTCATTTGTCATACTTTTGTCACAGAGGTGGGCTAATCTAATTTGTAATGACGACAAAGGCTCTGGGCAACGGGGCCTTCTTGTTAACAGGTAGCATTATAAAGACAAACACAACAACAGGAGCCGGCGGATGACCTTACATCAGTTAAACTGGCTCTGCTTGAGCGTCGCATTGTGCGTGGTGCTCTTGTTCTAACCCGCACGTGTTATTGTTAAAACGTCGCTTGTTTGCAGACCGACGAAATAGGCCACCAAAAGGTGGCTTTTTCGTTTCTCGCCCCCTTGTCGGCTTTGCACATTCCCGCGAGCTTAAACACGCAATTACAGGGCCAGTTGCTTGAATTTCTGCGCGTTTGCCCCCACCCTTAGTGAAAATCCATATCGTCAGGATCCATGATGAACGCAAACTATATCGTCGAATTAACCGAGCATAATTTTCAGCAAATTCTCGAATCATCGTCACGCACGCCTGTGCTGATTTACTTTTGGGCTAATATGATGCCCGAAAGCGTGGAGCTAAAACCCACCGTCGAACAAATTGCTCACGACAGTCATGGCACCTTTACCCTTGCAACCATTGATTGTGAAGCGCAACAAATGATTGCCGCCCAATTCGGTGTCCGTGCGCTTCCAACGCTGGCATTGTTCAAAGATGGTCAGCCAGTGGACGGTTTAGCTGGCCCACAAAACTACGACACAGTGCGCGAAATGCTTGATAAGCACCTACCTAGTCAAGAGAGCCAAGCCTTTGATCAGGCGCGCCAGTTAATGGCAGAGGGCAATTATACCGATGCGCTTGTGATCATTAAGCCGCTGGAGTCCAGCCTTGGCGATAAAGCGGAATACAAGCTTGCCCTTGCAGAATGCTTGGTAGAAACCCACCAGTTTGATGCCGCACAAGCCATTCTTGAGACCATTTTGCTGCAAGATCAAGACGCGACTTATAAGTCATTGATCGCAAAAATTGAATTGCACCATCAAGCCGCAGATGGCCCCGAAATTCGACGCCTGCAAGCGGCGCTTGAAGAAAATCCAGGGGATGCAGGTGTCGCGTACGAACTGGCTTTGCAGTTTAATCACATTAACCGCAGTGAAGATGCGCTTGAACTCTTGATGGGTATTTTGCGTCGCGATCTTAATTACGCCGACGGTGAAGCCAAGAAAACCTTCATGGATATTTTGGCAGCACTCGGCCAAGGCAACGAGATCGCCTCACGCTATCGCCGCCAGCTCTATTCACTGCTTTACTGATCGTTTAATTGACTGCTGGCGATTGGGTCCCCGATGCGCAACAACTTGTGGCATCGGCTTTTAAATCGCCTAACTCACTGTCACCGCGCAGTGCTTCGATAATCGGACACTGCGCGTCACCATCGCCCGGACAAGCCTGAGTCAAGGCATGCAGTGTGGTTTTCATCGCCGCCAACTCTGCGATTTTTTCATCAATTTCGACCAGTTTACTCTCTGCTCGCGCTTTGACATCGGCACTACGCAAAGACGGATCGCGCGATAACGCCAATAAATCGCCACTCTCATCTAATGTAAAACCCACCAGCCGTGCACGGCGAATCATTTGTAGCTCACTGACATGCTGTTCGCCGTAATCCCGGTAACCATTATCGGCACGATGCGGCGGGGTGATCAGTCCTTTTTGTTCATAAAAGCGGATGGTTTTGCTGGTTAAGCCGGTTTTTTCGGCCACTTGTTGAATTTTCATATTCGTCGCTTGACCTTCCAGTAACTATAAGGTTTACAGTTTAGCTTAACTGAAATTGCGACAACCGCCAACATCTCACGATGAGAGGCTATCAAGGAGAGGCAATGACGACGACCGACACCAAGATCACCTATTACACACTGCCGTTAAGTGGCCTAAGCTGCCAAGGCTGTGTGAAAAAAGTGACGAAAGCGCTCGAGGATATCGACGGCGTTCGCATTGAGGACGTTGACACCCAATCACTCTCGCTTGAGACCTGGGGCGAAAGCGAACAATATTCTCTTCGCCAAGCCGTCTCAGCAATTGAATCGCTTGGCTATCATGTCGGCTACCGCCATCATTTCACGTTAAGTGGCTTAAACTGTGGCCGCTGTGTCGCTAAAGTAGAAGCAGCATTGGACGAGCAGCCCACCGTGTTTACACACGCCGTCAGTAAAACCCATGCCGAGGTGCACACGAGCTTGAGTGCTGATGCACTGATTGAGATTATCCACCAGCTGGGTTATCAAGCGGCGCGCGCATCTGATCATGACGCAAACGTGAGCACTGACAACGAATCACCAGCGCAGACAGACGCACGTAACGCGAATCCAGAAACCTCAGAAGCCTCAGAAGCATCAGAAGCATCGGAAGCCAAGTCATCCTCGGTCGATAATCCTGCAGATTCAAGCAAGGCCAGCCGTCAGCAATACGTATTATCCGGTATGACCTGCGCAAGCTGCGTGCAAAGCGTAGAAAACGCGATTAGCGGTGTGGATGGCGTGGCGAACGTGAGCGTTAACCTAGCCGAGCGTAGCGCGATTGTTAAAGGCAGTGCATCGTCAGACGCCATTGTTGCGGCAGTAGCAAACGCTGGCTATGGCGCGGAAAAAGTCGAAGACGATAATGATCGGCGTGAGCGCCAGCAAACCCAGCAAGCCAACGAGCTAAAAAATTTTAAACGCAGTACGTTCGCGGGCTTAGGCTTGGGGGCGCCACTGATGGCTTGGGGCGTGTTCGGTGGCAGTATGACCATTCAATCGAGCCAAGATCAGTGGGCGTGGGGCGCCATTGCGGTGGTAACCCTCTTGCTTCTTGCAACCGGTGGCCGTCACTTCTTTGCCAATGCCTGGCAAGCACTGATGCACAAACGTGCCACCATGGATACGTTGGTGGCGCTCGGTACCGGTGCCGCGTGGCTGTATTCCACCGCGGTGGTCATCGCACCTGCATTATTCCCAGAGCAAGCCCGTCATGTGTATTTTGAAGCCTCAGCCATGATCATTGGTTTGATTAGCTTAGGCCATGCGATTGAAGCACGTGCCCGTGCCAATACGTCTAAAGCACTCGACCAATTACTTGATTTACAGCCACCTACAGCCTTAGTCATTGAAAACGGACAAGAAACAGAGCGTCCGCTTGATGAAGTGAAACAGGGAATGACACTGCGGGTTAAACCTGGCGCTAAGGTACCGGTTGATGGTGAAGTGGTTGATGGCAGCAGCTATATCGACGAATCCATGCTGACCGGTGAGCCTGTGCCTGTTCATAAAACAGCGGGGGACACGCTTCATGCCGGGACCGTGAACCAAAAAGGTGGCTTAACCTTTAAAGCCACTGGTGTGGGCAGCGATACCATGTTGGCACGTATTATTGATTTAGTGCGCGAAGCGCAAAGTAGTAAGCCTGAACTGGCGAAGCTTGCCGACCGTATTTCAGCGGTATTTGTGCCTATCGTGGTCGCCATTGCCATTGTTACCGCGGCTATCTGGTATTTTATTGGTCCAGAGCCGTCGGTCAGCTACATGCTGGTCACCGCGACCACGGTGTTGATCATCGCCTGCCCCTGCGCGCTTGGCTTGGCGACCCCTCTATCCGTTACCGCTGCGGTGGGTCGCGCCGCCGAAGTCGGGGTCTTAATCCGTGATGCTGATGCGCTGCAAACCGCGGCAAAACTGCACACCTTGGTGTTTGATAAAACGGGCACACTGACCCGCGGCCAGCCCGAAGTCACGCATGTGAATGCTATTCACGGCGACCAAGAGCGCCTCATGGCAATTGCTGCCTCACTGGAGCAACACTCCGAGCACCCATTGGCCCAAGCGATTGTTGGCTATGCCAAGCAGCAGACACTTGCGTTGCCGACATCAAATGACTTTAACAGTGAATCTGGCAAAGGGATCCAGGCCAAGATCGAGGGTGAACGTTACTACATCGGCAACCAAGCGTGGATGCAGGCACAAGGGATAGATACTGACGCCCACCAAACCGATATCGACGCCATGACTCAGCGTGGCGAAACCGCGATTTACCTTGCCAATGCGGACAGCGTACAAGCGCTTATTGGTGTCAGTGATCCGATTCGTGATGATGCCATAGACGCTATCGCTCGCCTGCAACAACAGGGGCTTGAAGTGATCATGCTCTCTGGCGACCACCCAGATACCGCCAATGCCATTGGCCGTCAGCTGGGCATTGATCACGTTATTGCCGGTGTGCTGCCTGATGGAAAATCGGAACAAATCCAGTCTCTCCAACAGCAAGGTAAATGCGTTGCCATGGTCGGTGATGGTATCAATGATGCGCCGGCACTTGCGCAAGCCGATGTCGGTGTGGCGATGGGCAGCGGCAGCGATATTGCGATAGAAAGCGCGCAAATTACGCTGATGCACCAACACCTTGGCGCCTTGGCAGACGCCATTGGGCTATCTCAAGCCGCGGTACGCAACATGAAACAAAATCTCTTTGGTGCCTTTATCTACAACACCTTGGGGATTCCGATCGCTGCCGGCATCCTTTACCCCTTTACCGGCATGTTGCTCAGTCCGGTGATCGCGGGTGGCGCAATGGCGCTCTCTTCGATCACGGTGGTGACTAATGCAAACCGATTACGTTTTTTCAAAATAAAATCAGACGATAAGTAACAAGGAGCGATAATGAAGCGTTTACAACTACTTGTAGCAACAGTGGGCCTAATGAGTGCCTCGGCGATGGCCGCGAGCGGTGTGGTGTATAAATCCCCCAGCTGTGGCTGCTGCGACGATTGGGTTGAGCATATGGAGCAAGCCGGCTTTGAGCTAGAGGTAAAACCGCATGACAACATGGCGTCAGTCAAGCAAGACATGGGCGTCCCAGCTGATATGCAGTCATGTCATACCGCACGTATTAATGGCTATGTGATTGAGGGACACGTTCCTGCCCAAGAGGTGAAAAAGCTCTTGGCCACCAATACGGGATTAGAAGGACTGGCCGTTGCAGGCATGCCGATTGGCTCACCAGGTATGGAATACGGCGATCGTCAACAGCCTTATACGGTCATGGCGTTTGATAAGGCAGGCAATACCCAAGCATTCCAGCACTACCCTAAGCCTTAAGTGCTGGACCGAGAAAACGAAAAAACCCCAGCCAAAAGGCTGGGGTTTTACGTTGGTCGGTGAAGAGGGATTTGATGGGGCGGCCCCCGCGGGACCGGGCTCCCGGCCCCCGACCAAATACGCTCTCCACTACCTGGATAGTGGTCGGTGAAGAGGGATTCGAACCCCCGACCCTCTGGTCCCAAACCAGAT